>JAEZPW010000434.1 GCA_023441255.1 Acidobacteriota bacterium | reverse complement strand
TCCCAGAGGCAGATTGTCAGCGAAATCGAGACGACCGTAGACATTCGCCTCGTCCACTCCCGCATACACCGAATCAAGCAGGAACGTACGGCCGTGCATCGCCCCCGCCCGACGGTCGGCCGTGTATGCAGCCGCTCCGATCCAATCGAAGTATCGCGCGTAAGGCGTGCTGAGCCGCGGGCGTATGTAGGCGGTAGCCGGTAAGAACGAAGGTCTGCCCACCGGGACGCCGATGGGCTGCGCCAGGTAGTCTGGAGGCGCTGCGCCAAGGGCGTGGTAAACGTTCGAGAGATGTTTCCGGTACAACTCATCAAAATCGCGGTCGTTGGCGCTGTGGTGCTCCGGCCCATACCACCAATTCCAGTCGCTGCCCTCCGCAATGAGCAGTTCCTCGAGTGCAAGCTTCTTCTGCGCTTCACTGGCATGAGGCGCAGAGTGCGCGTAGAACTCCCGCGCCGCATGAAGGCAATCCCAGGACCGGTTATCTTCTGGCGCGCCTATCCACACGTTGAAGTTCGCGTTGATCCAGGAGCCCGGCGTGAGCGTCTCAAGTTGGCCGAAGGGTGTAACCGTCGCGATTGGAACAGCGCCGTTGTTCGTGGGCTCGGCCAGCACCGCCCGCGCGGCTCCGGATGATTGACGTCCGATCGCCTCTGAGATCGTGCAGGAATCGAATGATGGGTCGTTCTGAATGGCGTCGTACACACGGCGCAGGAACTCGCGTCCCGATTCCGGATAGTATTCCCAGGCATTCTCGCCATCGAGAATCACCGAAACCACCGCATCCCTTCCCTTTTTCAGCACCGGATCTGCGGACTGCCGGATGCGACGAATGAAGTCTGTCGCCGCCTCCTGGGCAGGCATGCCGGAATAGACGAATCCGATGAGGTCCGAAATGGAATGGTCACGGAAGACCAGATGAATCTGGGAGTCGTTCTTCTCGTACCGATATATGCGATAGAGCCTGTCAGGTCCGTCGCCGCGCAGCTTACCGTTAGCGTCACGGTCGAAGTGCGTACCTAAAGATCGCCCCAACACACCCTCGTCCGTCGCAAGCCACTGGATACCCAGCTCAGACGCAATCTGCAGCACCTGCTCGGAAACGCTGCCCTCCGACGGCCAGACTCCCCGAGGCCGTATGCCGAAAACGCGCTCGTGCAGGTCAAGCCCGCGCTTCAGCTGTTCACGCGCATCTTCGGGGTGTTGAAATCGCTGTTGCGGCAGCGCCAGGCCCGGGCTGGATACGCGCCCCATATCCGTGTCGCACAGCAGTGGAAGTATCGGGTGATAGAACGGCGACGTAGAAATTTCGATCAAGCCCCTGCGGGCCGCGTCGGCGTGCGCAGGCAGAACAGCGGAGATGATCTCCCGCTGCTTAAGCATCACGAATCTCTGGTCTGCCTGGTTGTAGTTCCTGCCCTTGCGAACGATCTCAGCGACGTCCGGTTCCTGGAGGAAAAACTCGTCAAACCACGAGAGCTGCGACAGGATCTGAAGATCGGTAACGTCTTGTTCCGTGAAGTAGTGTGCCGCACGCTCGGCGTTTGCGCCATAAGACCGGAATTTTTCCCACAGCTCGCGATACCTGGGATACCGGCCGATCAGGTTGTCGGCATTCGCCTGGAAGAGGTAGTCGAGCGCAAAACGTGTTTCGGCGGGCGTGAGCTCGCGTGCAGGTTTCGCGGCCACGTTCAGGAACGGGTCCCGTGCGGTGCCCCTGAGGTAGTCTTCGATCTGAACGATGAGTGAGGGAACCAGGTTGAAATTCTGATGTACCCCCGGGAACTCGTCCAACAGCTTCACCATTCCGTAGTAATCCTTGAGCGCGTGCATACGCACCCAGGGCAGGCGATACTCGCCGGTGACAAGGTCCTTGTAATAGGGCTGGTGCTGGTGCCAGAGGAAAATCAGCCGGATCTGCGGCATAAAATACAGTTTCTGCGCTCGGGCCGGAACTTGGCAACTGGGGAAATCGCTTAAGGACGCAACCATCGCTTAGGAGGCAGTACTACGCCCTCTGCCCACGCACCCGGTCGGGACCGTGATTGCACTTTCGACCGGTCTCCTCACCCGCTATCATTGACCTCGCGATGAGACGCTCCACGCAGACTCTTGCGGAGCAGGTCGGACAACTGCTCATTATGGGTTTTGAAGCCACCGAACCCACGGCCCGACTGCGCTCGATGCTGGCGGCCCTTCAACCCGGCGGAGTGGTCCTTTTCGCGCGCAACATCGTCGATCCGCGCCAGACATGGGAACTGCTGCGCGAATGCCGCCGTTGCGTCTCCACTCCGATCTTCTGCTGCGTAGACATGGAAGGTGGCACCGTCGACCGCCTCAAGAACGTGATCACGCCTGCGCCTTCGGCCGCCGACGTCTTCCAGAGCGGTAATCGCAAGCTCTTCCGCCAGCACGGCCGTGTCATTGGCGCCGAGGTTCGCGCCCTCGGTTTCAATGTTGACTTCGCTCCCTGTTGCGACCTGGCGCTACCTCCATCGCGTTCCGTATTGACTTCGCGCGCGGTCTCGCCCGATCCCGCTGATGTTGTTCTGTATGCTCGCGAATTCCTGCGCGGCCTCGCCGATTACAGGATTCTCGGCTGCGGAAAGCATTTCCCCGGCCTCGGCGAGGGCTCACTCGACACACACCACAAGATCGCTGAGATCAACAAACCGCTGCTCAAACTCTGGAACCAGGACCTCATTCCATACCGCGAGTTGCACGCGCACATGCCGTTCGTGATGGTCTCCCACGCGGCCTACCCAGCCGTCACCCACGACGAAGTCCCTGCCTCTCTCTCGAGGAAGTTGATCACCGAAATTCTTCGTCACAAGATCGGCTATCGCGGCGTGGTCGTTTCCGACGACCTCGAGATGGGTGCCGCCATCCTCGGAGCACAGCCCCCTCAGCCCGACACACCGGTGCGCCACGTTCGCGAAGCTAAGTTGGCGAATTCCCACTGGTCGAAAACAAAACTTTCCAGCAGAACTAACGCCCCCCGCGAAGGTCATCCTGAGCGGAGCGGCGCAGCCGCGGAGCGAAGGGCCTATGCATTTCGCTCGCCGCGCAACAAGCCTTCCGGGGACCCGCCAATCGGCGAGCACACCGCCAATGACGCCGACCTCATCGCCCGCGCTGCCCTCGGCACACTGCGTGCCGGAGCCGACATGTACCTCGTTTGTCGCCGCGCCGATGCAGTCATGGACTCGTTCCAGTCCATTCTTCGCGAAGCCGAACGCGATCGCCGTTTCGCCGCCCAAATCGCCGAGTCTGCCGCCCGCGTGCTCGCGCTGAAGAAGAAAGCCGCACTCGACAAACGCCGCTGCCCCGCTCCCAGCGACGATGTCGTCAACAAGCTTCGGCGCGCATTGTGGGAACTCGGCGAAGAGATTCGTCTTTCCAAGCTGCTGGTTTAGACTCTACTGTTCGGAATACCCTTTGGCTCTGGTATGGAGCGGCGCTTACGAAACTGTGGCGCGCCACAAAGGTTGTTCAACTAGCTACTCGGTACTAGGTACTCTCTCTATGATCGTTGCCGGAGTAATGAGCGGTACATCTGCCGACGGAATCAACGTCGCCATCGTGCGCCTGCTCGGGCGCGGTTTCCGCACCCGCTTCGAACTGCTCTCGCATCAGGAGTACCCGTTCCCCGGCCCCGTTCGGCGAAACGTCCTCTCCGTCATGAACGCGACTGCCTCCGTCGCCGACCTCTCGCGGCTGAACTTCCTCCTCGGCGAACTCTACGCCGACGCCGTGCTAAAGACCGCTCGCGACGCGCACCTTACGCTCGACCTCATCGGCTGCCACGGACAAACTATCTATCACCAGGGTGACGCGGCGCCGTTCCTGGGCCGTCGCATCTCCTCCACATGGCAGACGGGTGAAGGCTCCGTCATAGCCGCCCGCTGTGGCGCACCCGTCGTGAGCGATTTCCGCCCTGCCGACATAGCCGCCGGCGGCAAGGGTGCACCATTCGTGCCCTTTCTCGACTACCTGCTCTTTCGTCATCGACGCCGCGGACGTATCGTTCAGAACATCGGCGGCATCGGCAACCTGACTGCCATCCCCCCGCGTGCCACACCAGAAGACGTACTCGCCTTCGACACCGGCCCCGGCAACATGGTCATCGATCAGGTTATGGACCGCCTTTACCACAAGCGCTACGACAAAGATGGCGCCATCGCCGCCCGCGGCAAAGCCCTCGACACGGTCGTCTCCGAAACTCAGCGCGACCGCTTCTTCCGCCGCAAGCCCCCAAAAACCGCCGGGCGCGAAGAGTTCGGCCGCGAGTTCGTTACCGACCTCCTTCGCCGCTGCCGCCGCGCCCGCAACGAAGACATTGTCGCCACTGCCACCGCGCTCACCGCGCGCTCCATCGCCGAAGCAGTCCGTTCCCTGCTTCCCGCTTCCCAGCGAGACGGCCAGCGTCAGGGCAAGCTCTTCCACGACTACATCGTCTCTGGCGGAGGTGCAAGAAATCGCACTCTCATGCGAATGATCGAAGCCGAACTCACTCCCTTCGGTCTCAGCATCCGCACCTCCGACGAACTTGGCCTTCCGTCCGAAGCCAAAGAAGCCGTTGCCTTCGCTGTACTTGCCTACCAGACCTGGCGCCGCGAGCCGTCCAACGTGCCCTCCGCCACAGGCGCCACGCGACCTGCTATTCTGGGCAAAATCTCATATGGGTGAGAGAGCAGTTTCGGGTTTCACATTTCGCGTTTCGCGCCAGCCACACAGAGTCGTGAGTGGCAAGTGTCACG
>JAEZPW010000426.1 GCA_023441255.1 Acidobacteriota bacterium | reverse complement strand
ACCCAACCCACCCACCTAACCGAATTTGGCTCCCCGGCTACCGATAATGTTCACAAGAGCTGAACGAATCAGAAAACGAGAACAAAAGGAAAAGCGAACATGAAGACCACCATCTATCTCTCCATGGCGGCAGTGTTCTTGACGGCGGCCCTCGTCCTATCGGCGGCGGCACAGAACCAGGTACCCTTCAACGGGTCCTTTCAAGGACAAGAAATCGACACACCCCAAGGCGGCCCTCCCCCCACCACAATCTCCGCCAATGGGAGTGCTACGGGAATTGGTACTTTAGTCGGTAAATTCTCATTCACCTATCAACTTACGGTGACCCTCGCAAACGCGACCGCAACGGGGTCTGGTCACTTGGTCGCGGCCAATGGAGACAGTATCGATACGACAATTGTCGGGTCACTTTCACCGACTTCCACCCCCGGTGTCGCTAGGATTACGGAAATTGACACAATTACGGGTGGTACGGGTCGATTCGCCGAAGCCCAAGGCAGCTTCACTGTCGAGCGTTTGATAACCGAGGCAACGGGCTTCACCTCCGGTTCGTTCAACGGGACCATTACGTCACCGGGTGCAGCGCACTGAGAACATCTGTCTGTCGGACTGTGTGATTATTTGCTATTCCACCCATCCGACGCTTTTGTCATTCCGAGCGTAGCGAGGAATCCCTACCCCATCGACAGCGTTGCTGCGAGTAGAGGTTCCTCGTCGCTTCGCTCCTCGGAATGACAACATCGAAAACCCTTCACTCGCTCGCGCCACGACCTTCCGCGACCGTGGGCGATATCTTCCCGAACAATCCGTTGTTCTCGTCATTCGGACCGGCGGTGAAGAACAGCTCTGTCGCCGAGCCTGAGTTCTTTGCATTGCCACCGAACTGGATGGACCACAATCCGTCGATCTTCAATACGTTTCCGGCGGTATCGAGCAGCGCGCCAACGCGCCGGCCCGTCACCACATTGAACGCGTGTATAGCACCGTCGCCGAAATTGCCGATCAGGAGCCTGTGGCTGAACGGGCCGAAGTCAGACGGCGCCAACGCCACTCCCCACGGCGCATTGAACCACGGGCCGTGCTCCAGCGCGGTTAGCAGGCGACCTCGTCGCGAGAAAATACCCACAAAGCCGAGGCCGGCTCCGTGGTTCTCATCCTTCGATCCCGGATCGCGGTTGGCGAACGTCACCACCAGATTCCCGCCCACGTTCTGAATATTGAATGGCGCCCAGTGGTTCGAGAGTCCTGGAAATTTGAATGCGTGCGGGGCGAGTTCGTCATGGTCGTCGCGCACCCGGTTGAATCCGGCATCGAACACCTCAACTTTGCCGGTCATGAAGTTTGTCGCGTAAAGGCGCGGGCCGAACCTGGTCTGTGCGATGGCGCAGCCTTTATAGATCGCCTTGCCCGAGCGGTCCAGTTTCAGCACGGCATTGGTGGGGTCCACCTTCGGGTTCCATGCTGAGATAGTGCCGTCCTCGGTGACGAAGATGAAGATGGCCGGCATCTTGGGTGCGACCTCGAAGCCTGTCGTGAAATTGAACACCGTCCCGGTCGGCGCAGCAGTTCCATTTTTCTGTCCTTTCGGCAGAGGAATCTTCACCACCAGCTGCTGCGGTGCTCCGGTGCCGTCGTAGAGAGTCGAGAGCCCGGTCCCATTGTCGGCTACCCACCAGAACGAAGACGACGAGCGCGCGAGGCCCCACGCGTTCACAAGGTTGGGGTCGTGATTCGGAGCGTTTGGCGATACGCTGGATTGATCGACCGTGAGGTCGGTCCGTGTGTAGTGCTGGCCGAACGCGCTCGCCGAGACAGCCAACGCGAACGCAACGACAAAAGCCGAGGCAAGCACCCTGTGGTGCGTACGATCTGAGCGTGGCATTTGGGAACCCCCCGAACAGCTTTGCCCCCCCAGCCTGCCGAAACCCGCGCAGACCTTCTCCCCGGGGGTGACGAGTGTTTCAGTAATGGAGCAACCCGACTGCCTGAAAGTTACTACTCGCGAATGATTTATCAGGGATGAAGCGATTGAATGGCGCTCAAACGGATGTGCGCATGAACGAAAATCATCGCAGAAATTTCAGGGACGGGGCACAGCCCCGTCCCCACACAAAGAACTAGACCAACTCCACGACGGCGCTATAGGCAGATCGCCTGATGCCCCGATGGCGAGATGGCCCGATAACCCGATTCTTAGAGGGCTCCTTCCTTGCCGCGCGTCTGCACGTACACCAGCCCGAATTCCGTTCCGCTGTTTCCGCTGGGCTTGATAGACACGATGTGCTGCCGCTCTTTTGTGCCTACTACGAGTTCCGTGCGGTCGGTGTGTTCCTGGCCTTCCTGGCAGCGGATTTGGTTGCCATCTTCATGAACGCCGCCCTTGCAGTCGAGCACGTCGCCGTACTTGCCGAGTTCCTTCTTGTAGAACTCCTTGATCTTCTCCGGCGAATCGTTGGACGTGTACTCCAGCGCCACGACTTTCACGCCGAACAAGGAACTCGAGATGTTCACGTTGGCTGAATTGTGATCGCCGCCCTCGTTCTTCTGCCTACGTTGCGCGCCCGGATAAACGGCAAGGCCGACATCCTTCACGTCCGCGTCGGTATTCACCTTGATGCCGCCGACCGGCGTCTGAATGTTTACCTTCTCTTTATCCCCGTCCTTCTGGTGCTGGATGTTGCATGCCGCAACGGCCAGCAGCATGGCCGCCGCTGCGAAGGCGATCATCAACTTACGGATTGGCATTGCCCCTCTTGTCCTCATATTGCTTTACCCCTCCTTGCATCACCTGCGCGGGCCGGTCGATGCCTGAACCGCGCTGCGCCAGTCTGGGTATGGAAACCGGCAGCCGCCCGCGGACCGGAATCTCGCCGAAGAGCGCCCGCACTGCGCTGGTTTCAGACGGGACCGAGTTCGAGAACGTACACAGATAGTTCTGTACCTGCGGCAGCCCGGCAGCGACGTAGGGGCTGCCCATGGCAACCACCACGGTCTTGTCTCCCGCCGTGTCCAGCACCGAGTTCAGCACCGCCGTCGGGTCGTTGATCACCTTGCCGGCAGACGGCACCGCAAAAACCGCTGCGACGATGTTCTGCGCCCGCGCCGCCTTCTGCACAATGTCGGTCGCAAGGAACGGCGCAAGGTCGCGGTCCACGTAGATGACGTTCACATCCGGAACCCGCTGCCGCAACTGCCACTCGAACTGACGTCCCCAGTCGCTGCGGACGTCGTCGGTGAAAACGAGCGCAAGCAGACGGTCTCCGGCTTTCTCCGCACTGGTATACGCAAGCGGCGACGGATTAGTTCCCTGCCGCTTCGGCAGGCGGAAGGGAAGCAGCTTGCCGTTGTCGCGGACCAGCGTCACTGCGTCGTCGGCCACCTGCTGTGCCAGCGCCACGGCCTTTGGCTCGGCGACGGTCTCGCCGATCTCGTTCAGATCCACCAGCCGCGCCTTGTGCAGACCTACAGAAGCCTTGGCGTTCAGGATCTTGCGGACCGAGGCGTCGATCTGCGACATCGGTATCTCGCCCGACTGCACCGCGTGCAGCAGGCCGTTGTAGGTTCCCTCCACGTCGCGTGGGATGAGTACCATGTCGTTGCCGGCCTTCACGGTGGCCACGGCCGCCGCGCCCGACGGGTTAGGCGAACTCGCGTAGATGCGCATAAGCCCGTTCATGTCGAGCGCATCGGTCACCACCAGTCCCTTGAACCCCATTGCGTTCTTCAGCAACTCGGTCACGACCAGCGGAGAGTTGGTGGACACGCGGTTGGGGCCGTTGTCCAGTGCAGGCACGGTCACGTGCGCGATCATCACGGAGTCCACACCCGCCTGTATCGCGGCTCGAAAAGGCGGCAGCTCGACGGTTTCCAGGTGGTTGCGGTCGCCGTTCACGGCGGCCAGACCGAGGTGGGAGTCGGTTGCGGTGTCGCCGTGGCCGGGGAAGTGCTTCGCCGTGGTCAGCATACCGCCGGCGTGCGCGCCCTTGATGTAGGCCTCCACCATTTTGCTTACCTGTTCGGGGTTCTCGCCGAAGGAGCGGGTGTTGATGATCGGGTTTAGCGGATTCGAATTCACGTCCGCGTCCGGGAACCAGTTCCACTCAACGCCGATGGCGCGGGATTCCTGCGCCGTGATGCGTCCGAATTCTTCGGCGTACTCCGGCTTTCCAGCGGCTCCGAATGCCATCGCGTGCGGGAACGCCGTGGCTCCGTTCAGTCGCATGGATAGTCCGCGCTCGAAGTCGGCGGCAATGATAAGCGGCAGCTTGGAATCGCGCTGCAATTGGTTGATGAGCGCGGCGGCCTCATACGGTTCGGTCTTCTGCAGGAACCCGAGGGGCGTCGGCACGGTAAAACCGAAGCCGCCCAAGTGGAACTTGCGCATGGTGTCGCGCAGCTCGAGGTAGCGCGGGCTGTTCACGTTCGTGAACTCGCCCTTCGACCAGATCATGATCATCTGGCCTACCTTCTCTTCGACCGACATCTTTTTCAGCGTGCGGTCAACCCACTTCTCGCCGTCACGGTCGAGTTGAACGCGGCCAGGCTTCTGGTATGAGTCCTTATCTTTCGCCAACGCGACAAGCGATATGAGCAGGAAGAACGCAATCACAACGCCTTTGGGGAACATAGAAAAACGATAGCAGAAGACGTTTCGCGTTTCGAGTTTCGCGTTTCGCGTTTGGACAGAGTACCGGACACAACGCGAAACCAGAAACGGGAAACGCGAAACGCTGCCTTTCAACTTTGCCTTTCAACTTGAAACCAGAAACAAGAAACCAGAAACTTGTCTTTCATGCCGGCGCGCATACTCATCGTCAATCTCGAAGACGGCCGTCCCACCCGCAACGAGGCTGTCCTGCGCCTGCAGTTCGAGTTGCGTAAGGCCCGCCTGGCGCGCGCCGATGCCCTGAAGATCATTCATGGTTACGGTTCAAGCGGAGTGGGTGGCGTTCTGCGTTTCGCCGTCTGGAACGAACTGCGACAGCGCCGCGAACAGGGAGAGATACGAGCGTTCTGTCCGGGCGAGGACTGGCGCGTCTCGAATGAGATCGCGTGGAACATGCTCAAGCTCTGCCCGGAGCTTAAGCGCGATGCCGACCTCGGACGAGCCAACAAAGGCATCACGATGGTGCTGCTCTAAGCCGCTGCGGCTCGTGTACCGCCCCGAAGTGACGCCGTGCCCCTCGCGTAACTCCCGAGTGAGGGCGTGCCTCTGTGGAGGTCCCGAGTGTCCTGCCCGCTGCAAGCGATTGTGTGGCGCCGGGTCTCTGACCCGGCGTGCCGTTCTCTCAGAGCAATGTGTGGGAGCTCTCGAATCAAGCAAGCGGGTGCCCCACATCTGCCGTCGTTAGCAGATGTGGGTTCTCCCCGAAGCAATGCGCCGTACTCGCAGTGGCGGCCTTCAGCTACAACTTGGGCGGCGCGCCCCCTGGCGCAACCACATGCACCGGCGCCGCCGGTGCTACCGGAGCGTGCGGAGGCGCGGCCGGGAACGCAATCTTGAAAGGACCCGGTCCCAGTGCCGGCTGAAGCGACTGCAGCTTCTTCCATTGATCCAGGGTCAGTACGCGGCGGATCGCCACCTGCATCAGCGCGTTGCTCTTTTCCAGTTCTGCGCGCGCGGCGGCCACTTTGTCGATCTGCGACGAGATCAGTCCCTCATCGGGATTGTCCGCTTCCACCAGCGGCTCCAGCCGGGCTTCTTCCTTTTCGAGGTTCGCCTTCAGGTCGATGAGGTGCATGCGATTGTCCTGGTAGATACGCTCGATCTGCTGCACCTGCGTGTCGCTGGCGCCCATCTGTTTCACAACGTCCGAGTTCTTCCACCAGTTGCCCATGCCCAGCGAACGCCGGAAGTAGATGACGTCGCCTCCCGGACCCGGGCCTCTCTTCATCGTGCGCACCTGGGCCGTGAACGTACCCTGCTCAGGCAGCGGCGGAAGGTCGGGGGGAAGGGGCGCAGTGTCCTGCGCAACCGCCGCAAGTGGGAACGCGAGTAGTGCAGTCATCAATAGCCGTTTCATTCTGTTCTCCCTATTCTCAGTCGTAGATCAAAGTTGTGTTCTCGTCGCACAGCGAACTTGTCATACCGCGTGCGTGTAACCTCTGCTGTGACCTCTTCGAACGTTTGTCATTTCGAGGAGCGAAGCGACGAGGAACCTCTACTCGCGGCAACGCTGTCGATGGCGTAGAGATCCCTCGCTACGCTCGGAATGACCAAAGCGTCGGAAGGCTGGATACCAAAAAAAGTCACTCATTCCGAGTGCAGCTAGGAATGCTTACCCAACCAGCCTTTCCAGTCCGCAGCAGCCCTCAACCTGAAACCAGAAACCAGAAACTCGACTCCTACCGGTTCTGATTTCTTGCTTCCTGCCCGATGATGCGGTTTCGCTCGGCCGTTAGCACCAGAGCGGGCGCAAGCGCGTCGGGTACTTCGCGGTTCAAGTCCTCCTGTATCTCCAGCAACAGCGTGTCCTCGCCCGAAGCCTGTGCTATCGCCGATGGCTGCGGCGCCGTCGGCGT
Source organism: Acidobacteriota bacterium (assembly GCA_023441255.1). GTDB lineage: Bacteria > Acidobacteriota > Terriglobia > Terriglobales > Acidobacteriaceae > JAEZPW01. Next base: position 2,360 of record JAEZPW010000426.1, on the reverse strand, counting down.
CCAACGAAACATCCAGGTAGCAACCACAAGCAGGGCCAGGGCAGCCGCCCATACGAGCGCGGGCGTATGCCTCGCGGTCCTCGCTGCCGGAACTGCGACTTGCCGCAGTGGCCGCCGCTGCGCCTCCTCGTGAACGAGCGCGGCGAAACCCGCCACGCCGCTCCGCATGAGCGACATTTCGTCGCTGCACTCGCGACACTCTGCCAGATGCTGCTGGGCGGCCGCATCACCTGAGCCGCCTGCCAGCCACTCCGCCATCTGTTCATCCGTCAAATGCTCAGTCATCTCTCCGTCTTCTTTCTCGAACTCTGTTCCTGAGCGCGCCCACCGCGCGCGACAGGTGCGCCTTTACCGTGCCCGTTTCCACGTTCATTACGCGGGCGATCTCTTCCAGGCTCATCTCTTCCACGAAACGCAGGGTGAACACCATGCGCTGTTGTGGCGAAAGTCCCTCGACGGCCGCCATCACCTGGTTCACTTCCTCGCGGGCCAGCAACAGGCGCTCGGGCGAGGCAGCCACGGTCGGCAGGCTTTCCATCGTGTCCTGCGCGTCGTCGTTGTCGCGGCCGAACAGCCTGCGCCAGAACGACTGACGCCGGTTGCGCAGGTGGTCCTTCACAAGGTTCAGCGCAATGCGCATCAGCCACGTCTCGACGCTCGCTTCGCCACGAAAACCGCTGCGCCCCTGGTAGGCGCGCAGAAAACACTCCTGCGTAAGCGTGGCGGCGGCATCGCCATCGCGCAGCTGCGCGTAGATCACCCGGTATATCCGGCGCTGGTGCAGACGAACGAGGTCGTCGAACTCTTCCGGCCGGATTCGTTCGCCGCCGTTCTCCATGGCCGGTAATCTCGCCAGCGCGCCCTCGTAGCCGTCCGCCATATCTGCTTATTGTGAATGGACGAAAGATTTAAGGCGAGGTTTACGGAGGTATGAATTCATTGTTCGACGGCATCGTTCGCAGATCTTGGATCGGGTGATCGCAGATCTGACTTCACCCAATCTGAGATCTGAAATCGCTCTCGACCAATTCGACGGTCTGGCGCTGAATATCCAGGTTATCCCCAAACCCCTTGAACCAGTGCACGCCCGGTTCCCGACGGAACCATGTCATCTGCCGCTTCGCGTAGTTGCGATGCCCCTGCTGCGCCGCCCAAACGGCCAGTTTGCGGTTGATCTCTCCGCGTATGTGCTGCAGGGCCTGCTTGTATCCGAGTGAGGTGATGGGCCGCGCCGCCTCGCCGTAGTTTTCGTAAAGCGCGCGCGTTTCTTCGATCAAGCCGGCCTCGAACATGCGCGCCGCGCGTTCGTTGATGCGCGAATACAGCGCGTTGCGTTCGGGGTCCAGCCCAATGCGGAGGATTCGGAAGCCTGTCAGGGGTTCGCGGCCCTGTTTCCAGACCTCGGTCAACGGTTGTCGCGCGGCCAGGCACACCTCGACGGCGCGAATCACCTTCGGCACGTCGTTGGCGTGGATTCGCTCGGACGATGGCCGGTCCAGCCGTCGCAGGATCTTGTGCAGATGCCCGGCGCCCTTCTTCTCGACCAGGCTCCGCAAGCGGTCGCGTATCTCGTCCGATCGCTCCGGTCCTGGCGCCAACCCATCGAGCAACGCCCGCAGATACAGCCCGGTGCCGCCGACCACGATCGGCAATTTCTCGCGCGCTTTGATGTCGGCAAGCACCTCGCGCGCCCGCCGCGAGTATTCGCCTGCCGTGAACAGCTCGGTGGGGCCAACGATGTCGATCAGGTGATGCGGTGCGCGTGCGCGTTCTGCCAGACTGGGCTTCGCTGTGCCGATCTCGAACTCGCGATAGACGGCAACCGAGTCGCAGTTCACGATCTCGCCGCCGAACCGCTCAGCCAGGGCCAGCGAAAGCGCCGTCTTGCCGCTGGCGGTGGGGCCGACGATCGCAACCAGCAAAGGGTCGGTGTGGGCACGGGGCTGTGCTCCGTCCCTTTGCTCACGCTGCGACACATCTTGCTGGCGTACTTGGGAATTGGGGTCGGGCACGGGCCCCTCGCCACACGAATGTTGAACACGCCCGCTCAGCGCAGGCTCCAGTTCACCGCCCGGCCGTAGCGGGCAAGCATGACGACAAGAATGACCAGCGCGATCAGCGCCAGGCCGATCGCTTCGGCCACGCGGGCGCGTCGGCGGTTGTCTGCTTCGGAAGGCACGGGGAGATTGTAGCAACTTCGTTTGGCGTTTCGCGTTGCTCGTTTCGCGTTTCGCGTTTCGGGTGCGTGATTCCGGTGCGCGTTTCATGTTTCTTGTTCCAAATGAAACGCGGCAGTCATGCTGACAGCCCGCCCCCTTTTTCGAATGTTGTCATTCCGAGGAGCGAAGCGACGAGGAACC
>JAEZPW010000405.1 GCA_023441255.1 Acidobacteriota bacterium | reverse complement strand
TTCCGGTTTGTCAGGGACATCGAGCATCTGCACGTTGGGGGTGTCTTTAGCTTCCTGCAGCTTCTACAATTCGTACTGCTGAACCAGGGCTTCGTAGACGGCCGACGCTATGCGGTTACGCCGGTAGAGATCTTCGAAGGTTAGTCCAAGCTGAGGTATCTGACGAATGTGGGGATAGTCCGCATCTGGCTGTGTCCGTGTGGTCGCGTCGCCGCCAATCTGATGCAGCTGGCGCTGGAGTTCAGAAATGCGGGCCTGCACGCTGCGCACACGAACGTTGCTGTCCGTGTATATGGTCCGGAGCCCCTTGAGTTCTGACTGTGCAGCAATGAGGTCGCCTTGTACGGATGCTGCGGCATCGACGAGCGCTTTGGCCTGTTCCTTGAGGTCGATGGCGCCGTTCCTGGTGGAAAAGTCCGCCAAGGCGCGGGCGGAGTCCTGCATCTCCTTACGTACCTCATCAAGCTGTTGCTCGATGAACTGGCGCTCGCGCGAGGCGGCAGACATCGAGGAAATAGCGACTACCCGATTTAGCTCGTCGACGTAGGCCTTCGCCATCTGCTGTGCGCGGTCGCGGTCGTGGTCGGTAACGCTGATGCCGATAATGCCGCTTTTGCGATCCTCAACGATCTCAGTGTGGTCGGTCAGTTCATCTCGGGCCTTGCTGCGATATTTGGTTCGGTAGACTTTTCGCAAGTCGAAGCTGTCTACGAGCCTGTCCTGTACCGTACGGCTCTTCAGGATTCCCACGAACAGGGCGCCTGAGCTTTTGAACCCGAGAACGTCGGCGGCAGCCGTTCCGAGTCCGCCAGCCTTGTCAGCGACTGAACCCGCAAGGGCAGCCGCCATACCAGCGCTGTTCGCGTCCGGAGGCATAAGTTGCGCTTTGGCGGTGTAGCGTGCGGGAATAGCAAAGGCAAGCACGAGGCCGGTTATCACTCCGGCTGCCGTGAGCCGCAAAATAAATCTCCGCTCGCCCCACAACAGCCACGGCCATGATGAGGCAGCCGTACATTGCGAAGGAGACGAACCGTTCCGCGCACGAGAATCGAGCAACTCTGCCGTCTCCTGCTCCAAAGTTCTTTCCATCTGAATCTCTAGAATTGTGGGTAGCGCGATTGCTACAGGCCCGAAATGAGCTTCGCTGTCACTGCGACGGCCGACATCATCTGGGCCGTGCTGAATAAGCTTCTCCAGAAGCCGTTACCACCCAGGACCTTTTCGGGAACAACAACGGTGTCGCCGGGCTGAAGCTTGGTGCCGAGAACGTCATGCTTGAAAAGGCCTCCGCCGCTTTGCCCAACCACCGAGCCGTCCGCACGAACGACAAAAATGGCTCCGTTGTTGGCAAGATCAGTCGGACCGCCGGCTTTGGACAGATACCAGCCGGCATTCTTCCCGGGAGTGAAGTTGATCGCTGCCGGGCTGTACACCTGCCCGCTTACCAGAACAAACGTAGGCCGCTTCGGAATTATGAGTACATCGTCATCTCGAAGTTCGATATCTTCGGCAGTGTTTTCCCATGCTTGAATGTTGTCAGTAATTCTTATAACCAGCCGGCCATCGGGTTCATGCTTGCGCAGGTTTGAGATGATCTGTTCCTGCTGTTGGCGCATGGTGCGAGTAAGAGCCAACTGCTCCTCGGCCGTGCTGTTGGCGGTGAAGTGCGGCGTCTGAAGGGATGCCGCCTCAAGTCGCTCGACAAGTTCGTTCTGACCCTTCGCTGCAAGTTCCCTCACTTGTCGGCGTTGCAGGATGGCTGCAGCGGGATAGGCCCCCTCGAAGAAGCCGCCGGCACGTTTGATAAGGGAACTTAGGCGCTCGCCTCGCGTGATACCGTAAACACCGGGGTGAGCCACTTCCCCCCGCACGGTCACGCTCGCACCCAGGTCCTCCCAGCCGGAAATCTGGCGAACCGAGAGAACATCACCGTCCCGGAGAACGACGTCTGCTGCTGGATCGCCGGCAAGGGCCTTGCCAATGCTGACCTTTTGCGTTTCTGCTCGCACGGCAGCGGCGCCGGTCTGGGCGGCAAACCGGGCGAGATCGGCGGTTTCGGTATACGCGCCACGACGGAATCCGCCTGCAAGGCGCACTAGCTCAGCGGCGGTGAGGCCTTCGCCGAGAGGATAGCGGCCAGGATTCGCCACTTCCCCTCGCATGTAGACGACAGGCGGGTCAACCTTCGCCGTATTCCGGTGAACGATGACCTGATCCCGCGGCAGCAGCAGGATGTTGTGCACTTCATCCCCGGCAAGCACTTTGCGCAGGTCTGCGGCGAGCACGCGGAAGCGGCTATCGGACGTCCGCCGAAATACATGAACGTCGTCGAGCAAAGCATCGGGCGTTAGTCCGCCCGCGAGATAGATTGCGTCCCTCAACCTCATTTCTCCGCTGGTGCGGTGATCTCCGGGATCGCGCACCTCGCCGCTCACACGAACCGTGGGGGCATCTTCGAAATCGAACCGGCCGTATATTCGGACGGTATCGAACGGCTGGAGAACCTGGTTTGACTCCGGCTCGCCATTCAGTGCCGCATCAAGCGAAAAACCGATCACCTTGGGGCTATAGTCAGGCGCCTCCAAACGAACGATTTCTGCATGGCGCTTGTATGGCTCGGGCAGCAGATCCGAATAGGAACTCACGACATCTCGAACGCGCAGCCCGTCTCGCCATGGGTATTTACCCGGCTTGAAAACGTGGCCGGTCACGTAAACAGTCTTTTGAGAATACGGGAAGATGGGAGAGATTCGGACCTTGTCGCCATCCTGGATAGCAAACTCGCGAAGCTTCTGTTCTATGGCTTGCTGATCGAGTCCCTCCGGAAGATCCAGGCTGAGCAGAATCCTGCTCTCGTGTGCCTGAACTCTTTCGACGTCGATGTGCCGCATCGTCCCGGTTGCCAGAACGCCGCCGGCGAGCGCGAGTGCATCGGCCACCGATTTTTCGTTGCGAATTTCGTACACTGCCGGGCGCCGCACCATGCCTTCAACGGTCAGTTCCCCGCCGACGGGTGGAACGAGCACGGTGTCGCCTGCTTCCAGTCTTTCCATGCCGGAACGCATGCCGTGGAGAATCAGCTCATAAACGTCGACTTCCTGGACCAGCTCTTTGCCTCTGTAATGTCGCAGGGTGCGAAGCGAGCCGCGCAGGGTGGGGCCTCCCGCCGCGTACAAGGCATTGAGCGGGGTGGAGAGGGCGCTGATGTCGTATGCTCCGGGCTTTTCAACATCACCAACCACATAGACCCTGACGGTTCGCAGGCGCGAAAGTGAGATGTCCGCTCGGACATCGCGGAACTGACTGCCCAGCGCACGTTCGACCGCCTGCTGCACTTCCCCCAGACTTTTCCCCGAGATTTGGACGAGTCCCACTTCGGGGAGTGCTACACGCCCTTCGCGATCGACGACACGCTGCAGCCTTTCGGAGATGCCGCCCCAAACTTCGATCTTCAGCCCATCGCCGGGCCCGACTACATAATCCGGACCGACGGGCATATCCATTGGCAGACCATCAGAATTGCCGGTGCCATTGCGAAAGATAGTCGATCCAAACCGCTGCAGGACAGCCTTGCTGTCGATAGTCTGGGAATAGAGATCATCGAGAGCGGGCACGTTGCCGTAAGGGTGAGGTCTGCTCTCGAAGACAGCTTTTTCGGTAAAGGCACCCACTTCTTGCGCTGCACGTTCTGGCGACGTCTCGTTTACCTCTGACGGGTGGTCAAGGGGGTCCTGCTGTGATATCGCTACTGAGTTCTCTCTAATCGACGCTGCAGATTTTGAGTCAGCCGAAGCGCCTGGTCGGGGAATCGTCGGCGCTGCCGCAGGCTCGTTTGAAACAGGCGCAGCAAGCGTCGGCGTATCCGTCTCGTCAGGAGAGGACTGCACTTGCTCGGAGAGCCGACGGTTTACGGGTACGGCGCCTGGCCTTGCACCTGCCGTCGCGGCGGTCCCGCTGTAATAGCCGCGCCTCGTCATCTCTTGAGTTGCAATAAGAGCCGCAGACGGATCGTCCGCTACCATGCGGAACAAAGCGGAGTCCGTGAGCTCGGAACTTTCCAGGATGCGGCCTTGCTGTTCTGCATTTTTGAGAATAGCTTCCTTCACGGCCAGAACCAGGCCCGGATCCCTTCGGAGAACATCCACGATTCTCTCGGCCGGCAACAATGCTCGGGAGGAAGCACCAGAAACTGAGCGCACGCTCATCATTAGCGCACAAGTCAGCACAGCTGCCGCGAACAATAGCTTCACGCAACGCGTCGGGGCGGACGTGATTTGCGAACTCACAACCTTTTTGAACATCATTGTCACGCTATAACTCTCAGGTCAGCCGGATCGATCTGGACCGCGACGGAACGCATGATGAGGTCGATGGAGATCACCACCCGGCATTCATCTCGTTTTTTGATCAGCACGCCCTCCACGCCGCGCATCGGACCACTACAAACCCGTACCTTCGTGCCGACTTTCAGGTAAGGATGGGGCTCGATGGGCA
>JAEZPW010000382.1 GCA_023441255.1 Acidobacteriota bacterium | reverse complement strand
CTTCGCAGCCGTTTAAGCCATATTGCCGACGGTGCGATTTCCAGCGTTCGTGTAGAGGAACGGCTACGTCGCATGAGACCACGTATGCAACTTCCGAGGGGTGCCCGGCCTCTGCGAGCCGTACCTGTTCTCCTGATGATCTTCGGTGCCGCGACCCTGTTCTACGTCGGCACCCAGTACTGGACCATGTACTCCGAGCAACGTCAGTTGAGCGAAGAATGGTCACGACAGCAACAGACGTCCGCGCCTTCGCTCCTTCAGGTGAACAATGCCGGAGCTGCGGTCCACGATGGGCTGACGCGGATTTCGATACCCAAAATAAATCTGGACGCCGTGATCGTCGAAGGCACCTCCCACAAAGCGCTCTTGCGCGGACCGGGGCACCTCACGGATACGCCGGCGCCGGGCGAAGCTGGGAACTCGGTGATCAGCGCACATCGCGACACGTTCTTCCGGCACATTCATGAGCTATCAGCGGGCGACCTGATAGACATACAGCGCGATGGCCATTCGTATGTTTATGAGGTAACCGGCAAGAAAATTGTGGGTTCCGCGGACACGTCCGTACTCAAACAGACGTCAGATCCTCAATTGACTCTGATTACGTGTTATCCCACGTACTTCATCGGACCCGCACCCGAGCGCCTGATCGTTTTCACAAAGCTAAGCAAGGACAGCCCCGCAGATTTGTCAGCGTCTGCCGCTAAATCGGCGAAGACCGGGAAGGCGGATCCTCGTTGAAGAACGTCCGGTTGGAAGTCCCGGGCTTGGCGCATTCTTGCTACCTGCTCCAATCTGGCTGGCTTGAATCAATACCGGTTTAGAATTCTCGCGTGAAGACCTGGGACGTTGCCATCATCGGCGGCGGCATCATCGGACTGTCGCTTGGCCTGAGCCTGCGAAAGAGTGGCGCTGCCGTTCTCGTACTGGACCGCTCCGAAACCGGGCGTGAAGCCAGTCATGCTGCTGCGGGCATGCTAGCCGCCTGCGATCCACACACTCCAGAGCTATTGCGTCCGCTTGCCGCGGCAAGCGCAGCATTGTGGCCTGAGTACGTGCAGGAGATAGATGACGAGTCCGGAATTCGCGTCGACTACCGTACTGAGGGTTGCATCCTCTTCTTGACCGGCGAGGAAGAAGAGCCCTTTCCGCAAGGCTCATTGCGTCTTGAGGCTGCGGATGTGGCGAAACTGGAGCCGAATCTCAGCTCTCCGGTCGCTGGCGCCGTTCTTCTCCCAGAAGCGTGGGTCGATCCACGCGCGCTCATGGCTGCCTTGTTGAAAGCGGCACATCATCGCGGCGTTGATGTGTCAGCCGGCGAGGAGGCCATCCAGATCGAGTCGTCAGGAATTGGCGTCGGCGCTGTTGTAACCAGGAAGACTCGTTACCCTGCAGCCGCCATAATCAATTGCGCCGGTGCGTGGGCGCACCAAATTGCCGGCTCGCCAACACCGCTGCCAACGCGACCGGTAAAAGGACAAATGCTGGACGTCATTCCTGCTGCCAAGGTCACGGGGGCGCTGGCGGCGCAAGCTGGTCTGCGCGTAGACATGCCATTGAATCACGTGGTCCGTGCGCCGTCCGTGTATCTCGTGCCTCGCAGTGATGGCCGTATCGTCATCGGTTCGACGTTGGAGGATGCCGGGTTCGATAAACGGGTCGTGCCCGACGTCATCCAGGGGCTGCACCAACGTGCGGCAAACCTGTGTCCTGTACTGGGCGAAGCGCGCATACACGAGAGTTGGGCAGGACTGCGCCCAGGAACGCCCGACGGACTCCCGATACTCGGCGCGACCGCGCTCTCCGGGTACTTCGTTGCAACCGGCCATTTCCGTGATGGCATTCTGCTCGCACCGATCACGGCGAAACTAATGACCAGCGTGGTCCGCGGTGGAAGACCTGAGCTGGACATATCGGCGTTCTCGCCTGAGCGTTTCGCCGGCTCTGAGTCGCCGCCGACACGCTAACGAGCGTTCGCTTGCGTCTTTGTGCAGGCTTCGCGTTGTATACTTTTCCGTTTGCTTTCTTATCACTGGCTTCAAGAACGAAGGAGAGTGTATGTCTTCGGCCGCTGTCAGCTACGCACGCGAAAACAAAGAGCGGTTCCTGAACGAACTGAAAGAGCTGCTGCGCATCCCCAGCGTCAGTACGCTTGAAGAACACAAAGGGGACATCCAAAACGCTGCCAACTTCGTTGCTGACGAACTCAAGCGCATCGGTTTCGAACACGTCGAAGTCGTCCCTACTAAGGGACATCCTCTCATCTACGCCGACTGGCTGCACGCAGCAGGCAAGCCGACCGCGCTGTGCTATGCACATTATGACGTGCAGCCGGCCGAGCCTCTGGAGGAATGGGTCACGCCGCCGTTCGAGCCCACCGAGCGCAATGACAACATTTACGCGCGCGGTGCAGTGGACGACAAAGGCCAGTTGTGGATGGAAGTGAAGGCGTTCGAGGCGCTCTTCAGAGCCCACAATGGCAAGCTTCCCATCAACGTGCGCGTGCTGTTCGAAGGCGAGGAAGAAGTCGGCGGCGAAGCAATCGCCGAGTACCTTCGGACGCATGCAGATAAACTCAAGGCCGATTTCGCACTGGTATGCGACACCGAGCTGTTCGCGCCCGATCTGCCTACGTTGTGCGTCGGTCTGCGCGGACTGGTCTATACCGAAGTGGAAGCAGTTGGCGCGAAGACTGACTTGCACTCGGGCGTTTATGGCGGCGCAGCTCCCAACCCGCTATTCGCGCTGTGCGAAATGATCGCCAAGATGAAGGACGAGAACGGGAAGATACTGATTCCCGGTTTTTACGACCAGGTGAAGAAACCGACTGACGACGAACTCAAGGCCTGGCAGGCGCTGCCGTTCGATGAGGAGCACTATCGCAAGACCGAGGTCGGAAGCAACGTCCTGACCGGCGAACCGGGCTTCTCGGTTCTTTATCGCACTTGGGCTCGCCCAACGCTGGAAGTTCATGGAATGCCTGGAGGTTTCACCGCTGCGGGCGCAAAGACCGTAATTCCGGCGAAGGCCAGTGCCAAAGTCTCGATGCGTCTTGTGCCGGACATGGACCCAGATGACATCCTGCAGAAATTCACCGACTTCGTGAAGAAGAACACTCCGAAGGGCATTCAGACCACGGTCAAGGTCCACAGCAAAGGTCCGGCGAGCGTGGTCGACACGAACAACAAGTACGTGAAAGCTGCCAACGAGGCGCTGCACGAAGTGTTTGGCAAGGACACTGTTTACACGCGGAGCGGCGGGTCGATTCCAATCGTGTCGGATTTCAACGATGTCCTGCACATCCCGTCAGTAATGATGGGTATGGGACTGCCGGACGACAACCTGCACGCGCCAAACGAGAAGTTTCACATTCCGAACTTCTATCGAGGCATCGAGACGGTCTGCCGCTTCTTCGAAATACTCGGCGAGTAGAAGTAGCGAGCTGTGTGGGACGGGGCTGTGCTCCGTCCCACTATTTTTTTAACGACTCCACCAGGCTGGTCGCAGGTTTACTAGTTTCAAACGACCACCCCCACCGCCGGCCTTTCCCGCAAAATCTTACCGTTTACAGCACTTAAATCTGACGCGCGATCTGTAGTAGATCCGCTCAAATCTCTATTCTTCCGAGGGTTCGCGCTGCGTCGCTGTTTACTTGCACGCTAACGGACACGGGGGGATACCCCCTCCCTTGGGAAAATGCCGTCTTTATGCGGATGCCGCGAAGGGTTATATCCGAGATTCTTGATTTAAAAGAGCTTAGGTTCTGTTTAAGCGATGCCGCCGCGTTGCCCGCGTGGATGATGCGGTTGGGGTGCGGACTTGCTCGTTTCTGACAAAGTCTCGCATGGAAATCGGGGAGTGAAACGTGAGGCTGTGGAAATTTACGAAATCGGAACAAGTGGCGAGGTGTCCCACATCTGCCAAAGTCAGGAAGATGCGGGGCACCCGCACAGAAGTATTGTGCGGCGCGAGAGTGGTGGCGCAGCGACTATACTCTTCGAGAGTCACACGCCCAGAATGCAATTCGGAGGAGCCTTCCATGTCGATGGGACGGCGGCGTTCGGCCTTGATGGTTGTGAGTGCTGTTTTGGCATTTGTCATCTCAGGATCATCGCAGGCACGGCTCGGGCAGCCGGCATCGCGCGAACGCGCGCAGTACCTGCCTCCTACCAAGTCCACCTACTTGAAAGTTGCCGCGGAAACTGATGCCGCCCTTCGTCGCGACGTCCTCAACGTCTGGTTCCCGCGGACAGTAGACAACGTCAATGGCGGCTTCCACGCCAACTTCACTCGCGAATGGCAGCCGGTGCCGGAAACGGGCAAGTTCTCGGTGTTCCAGGGACGAATGACGTGGATCGCCGCGCAGGTCGTGATGCGTCGCCCGGACTTGAAGGACCGGTTCCTTCCAGTCGTTCGCCACGGGGTCGGATATCTCGGCAACACGATGTGGGATAAACAGTACGGCGGCTTCTACTGGGGTCTCGACAACCACGGACAGATCAGCCCTTCCTATACAGACGGCAAGCATCTCTATGGAATCGGTTTCTGTCTGTACGGAAT
>JAEZPW010000359.1 GCA_023441255.1 Acidobacteriota bacterium | reverse complement strand
AATACCTGCGGCAGGTGGAGTGGTTCACACGCTCAACCATCGTCTGCATGCGAACGATCTCGGCTACGTGGTGAACCATGCCGAGGACCGTTTCGCTATCGTGGACGAAGACCTCTTGCCTCTGTGGTGGGAAATCCAGGAACGCGTCGATTGCAGGAACGTGATCGTGGTTGCGCGTTCAGGCCAATTTACGGGGCGCGAATACGAGGACTACGAAACCTTTCTGGGGCGGGCGGAAGGGAAGTTCTCCTACCCATCCCTGCACGAGAATGAGGCAGCCGTTCTCTGCTACACCACCGGGACTGCCGGGAGTCCTAAAGGTGTCGCATATTCGCACAGGGCCATCGTCCTGCACTCACTGGCCATGTCGCTGCCCGACGCACTTTGCATTTCTCAAAACGATGTTGTCATGCCGCTCGTCCCGTTTTATCACGCGAATGCCTGGGGATTACCGTATGCAGCCACCATCGCGGGGTGCCGGCAAGTGTTCGCTGCAGACAATTCCAATCCTGACGACCTGCTGTCCCTCATGACAGAAGAGCAGGTCACCTTGTCCGCAGCTGTCCCGATCGAATGGATGGATGTGCTCCATCGCATGGAACGTGAACCTGCACGGTGGAACTTCTCACCGAATACTCGAATTCTTGTCTCAGGTGCCGCCCCTCCCCCATCGCTGATACGCGACATGGATCATCATGGAATCCGTGTGGTTCAGGGTTGGGGACTTGTAGAGAGTTCGCCTCTCGCGACTGTATCAACTCTAAAGCCATCTTTGTTCAGCCTCACCGATTCCGAAAAGAACGAACTGCGAGCCAGCCAGGGATTACCGCTCCCCTTTGTCGACGTGAGGTCGTTCGGCGACGAAGGTCCAAACCAGTGGGACGGCCGAACCTTGGGCGAGGTGCAGATACGAGGTCCGTGGGTAACGGCCAGTTACTACAACCTGCCGGAACTTCGCGGGAAGTGGACCGAGGATGGATGGTTTCGCACTGGCGACGTCGGAACCATCGATTCGGAGGGCTACCTCCACATGACCGACCGAGCGAAAGACCTTATTCGCTACGGCAATGACTGGATCAGTTCCGTTGATCTTGAGAACGAACTCATGGGGCATCCGGCCGTGAAAGAGGCCGCCGTGGTGGCCGTTCAGCACCCGAAGTGGCAGGAACGTCCGTTGGCCGCTGTGGTACTGGAAGAAGGCGCCCGTGTGACCTCGCACGAGCTCCGCGAGTTCCTGGCCGTGAAATTCGCTCCCTGGCAACTGCCGGACGCTATCGTTTTCGTCACCGCACTGCCCCACACGCCGACCGGCAAACTGCTCAAGAAAGAAGTGAGGAAGCAATTCAAAAACTGGAAGTGGGACGATGCACTTGTGCAGGGCTGAGCTGTTCCGCGCAGGTGTTTACCGAACGGCAACCTTGACGATGGCGCTCGCGATGATGGCCGACGCAGCAACCAGGAAGCAGAGACTCACGCACAGTCGAATGAGACGAGTTCGATAACGTGTCTGCTTTTCTTCCATTGCAACGCTCTGCCGCAGGCCCCGCCAGCCGGCGAGAAAGGCCATGACAATCCACGTCCACGCAGCAATGGTGTAAATCACTTCCACATCCAGCATCTTACCTCAAACGAACGCGCCGTTATCCACGCGTTCTGCGCGGAAGCTTTCGCCTTCTGAATTGTTCGGACACAGCAAAAGGGGCGATTTCTCGCCCCTTTCTCGCCGAACAAATTCGACTGCCTTCTGTTACTTCGAGGCTGCTTCTTTGGCACCCAGCGTTTCGAGCAGACCCTCGGCCACATTGATAAGCTCATCGTCCACGGTCCGGTTCTTGGAAAGCGCGTCGGTGAGCGGGACGGAGCTGATGTGGTTGCCTTTCATGGCGACCATCTGGCCCCACTTGCCCTTGTGAACAAGGTCGATCGCGCCGATGCCGTATCTGCTGGCAAGAACTCGGTCAAACGGCGTCGGGCTTCCGCCACGCTGCGTGTGCCCAAGCACTACCGCACGAGTTTCGAACCCGGTACGGTGTTCGATCTCGCGTGCAAGAATCGTTCCGATGCCGCCCAGACGCACGTGACCGAATTCGTCGACGCCCATATCCTGCACGACTGGCGCATTACCGTCACCACCCGTGGCGAATTTCGCGCCTTCCGCGGCGACCACGATGCTGAAATATCGGCCACGCGCGTGCCGCTTGCGCAGCTTCTCGGCCACTTCATCGATGTCGAACGGCTTTTCCGGAATGAGGATCACGTCTGCGCCCCCGGCAATACCGGAGTACATCGCGATCCAGCCGGCGTCGCGTCCCATCACCTCGACCACAATCACGCGGTTGTGTGCCTCCGCCGTAGTGTGCACGCGGTCGATCGCATCGGTGGCGACACTTACGGCCGTATCGAACCCGAATGTGAAATCGGTCCCGGAGAGGTCATTGTCAATCGTCTTGGGCACGCCAATGACTGGATAGCCGGCCTGGTGCAGTTTCAGGGCGACCGACTGCGTGTCGTCCCCGCCCAGCGCGATCAGCGCATCGAGCTTATGTTCGTTCAGGTTCGCGATGCAGCGCTGAATTCCGTCAGGTCGCTTGGCGGGGTTCGTGCGCGATGTGCGCAGGATGGTGCCTCCGCGCGGCAGAATGCCCGCAACCGTCTGCAGGTCCAGCGGCATGGTCTTGTCTTCCATGACGCCGCGCCAGCCTTCCATGAAACCAATGAACTCGTCGCCGTAGTGAAAAATGCCTTTTCGAACGATTGCGCGTATGACTGCATTTAGGCCGGGGCAGTCGCCTCCGCCGGTAAGAATGCCAATTCTCATCAGAGATCCTCAGTGTAGATATTCAAAATCGATTCTAAATCGAGAACGGCTGGAATGTCACACCTCGCTTGCGCAAAAAAAATACGCCGGGCTTGTACCCGGCGTTTCGGGATCGCTAATTCCCGCTCAGTGCTGCATCTTCATCGCCGCCTCTCCCGTCTGCGTGGTCTGGAAGGGGTAGGCACCCGTAGAGGCTGCCGTTCCTGTACCCTGCGCCTGTCCAGACTGGATGGCGAACCAGTACTTGGTATTTGGCTGCAGGTTGTTCAGCGTCACCCGGTGGGTCGTGCCGCCCCACGCGGCCTGTGCCGTCTGGCTCAGGGCATTCGGATCCTGTCCGTACTTAACCACCGAACTGGACGGAACGTTCGTGGACCACGCGACAATAGCCTTGCCGTTATCCAGATACTCGATATTCGGGCCGTCAACGATCCTCACGTTATTCGAGTTGTTCGCCGCATTTGACGCATTGGTGCGGAACGACCCGGTTGATCGAGGGGACCCGTCCGGTCTCTGGATGGCGAAGTAGTACGTCGTGTTCGGCTGCAGGTTCGTAAGCTGAATCTTGTGGGTTGAAGTTGAGTAGGGGACCTGGGCCGTTGCGGTGAGTTGGCTCGGTGATGGGCCGAACTTAATGATGTTCTCAGTCGGCTGAGTCGTTTCCCAGTAGACCTGAGCGGAACTGTCCGTCACCTGCTGCATGATGGGACCTACCAGCACTTGAGCATTGTTGCTTGCCTGGGTTGCAGGCGTCTGGCCGGGGCTGTTGTTGCTTGCCGCCGCTCCGCCCGACGTCTGGAACTGCTCGATTCCGCTCATCGAACCTGATCCGGTGCCTTGGCCTTGACCCGACGTCACCTGGTAGTAGTACGTCGTGTTCGGCTGCAGGTTCTTCAGGGTGACTCGATGCGTCACTCCGCCCCATGGCATTGTGGATGTTTCATTGAGGTTGTTACGGTCCGTGCCGTATTTCAACACTGTGCTGGCACTCGTGTTCGTCGACCATGCGATCGTTGCTGTGTTACCAGTCACGTTCTCGACTTTCGGACCGTTCGTGATTTGCACGTCCTTTGACTGAGCCGCCGCGACCAGGACTGTCCCCATCGCAAAAATTACGCAAGCGGTCACTAAAACAATGCGATTGCGCATAGATGGACCCCTCCTTGTGCGTGTCTGAGTGCGCACCCCATTGAGCGCTGTGGTTGACGATGTGGCGTGTTAAATACGATGCCCTTGCCAAACACGGCGTGGCGCTCAGGGGAGAGAAGAACACGTGCAAAGGTGGTGCGGTTCAGGTTCGTAGGCAACCCGACGCGGCGGCCCTTGGGCGTGCACTAGCGGGATACGTGAGCGGGGGAGGGGAAGCCCGGTATTCTGCCGCTGTGTCTTAACGTGCTATCTTTTTCGACTCCACGATCATGGGACGTGCGCTCCGCGGTGGGCGGCGGTTGTCCCGCACGGTGCGAATATCCAGGTCGAGTTCCGCGATTGTCCGGCTCAGGGTATTTCTATGCATGCCGAGTTCGCGCGCAGCCTTGCACTGGTTGCCCTTGTTTTCCTGCAGAACGGTGATGATGAACCGCTTCTTGAATTCCCGAACGGCCTCGGAATACAAAATGCCGCTCTTGTGCATCTGCCCAACCAGCGCTTCCAGCTGATCTTTCACGGTGCCTCTCTCCCTGAAAAACGTCCAAGTACAACAGTCCTGTTTCCTGCCTAGTTCTTTGCGGCTGCGATCGCCCCACTGCCTTCAATCGTCGCGCTTCCTTCGTTGCCTGGTGCTGCGCCCGTTGTGACCCGCATTTGCCGGAGTGCTTTCAGCCCCTCGTCGAAACGTGCCCGGAGCTGCCCCGGAGCTACCCAGATTGCGGCGCGCGCTATCACCAGTACATACGGAGCGATAGTCGACCCGGCGACCGCCTTGGATTCCGGTGCAAACGACGTGACGGCGAGCAGGCACACCGCAACGAAAAGCACGCCTCGCACCAGTCCGAATGCCGCGCCAAGCAACCGGTCGAACCAGCGCAGTCCCGCTTCTTTAAAGAACCAGCGGGCCAGGCGCGCACATATGCCGGCCACAATGACTACTGCAAGAAAAATTGTCAAAAATCCCGCGATATCCGCCACCCAGGCGGACTTTACGAGAGGCGCGAAGAACAACGCCACCCGGCGGTATCCCCAAACGGCGGCGATGTAGCCGATCACAACGCCTGCCAGCGAAAACAGCTCGTAAAAAAAACCCTGCGACGCCGCCAGCAAAACCGAAAGCACAACAATGCCCGCGATTAGCCAGTCGATGCCGGTCATATCAGGCCATCAGATCGCGCCCGGTCAGGCGGCGATAAGCCTCCAGATACTTCTCGGTCGTCTTCTTCTGCACCGCTTCAGGCAATGCCGGAGCCGGTGGTTGCTTGTTCCACTTGATCTCTTCGAGGTAGTCGCGAACGTACTGCTTGTCGAACGAATCCTGCGGCTTGCCAGGAGAATAGGACTCCGCCGGCCAAAAGCGGGAAGAGTCCGGAGTCAATACCTCGTCAGCAAGAGTGATGCCACGCTGCGCGTTGCCGAATTCAAACTTGGTGTCCGCGATTATGATGCCACGTTCAGCAGCATAGCCCGCTGCCTTCTTGTAGATTCGCAGGCTCAGATCGCGCAATCTTTCGCTACGCTCCGCACCGACGATCTCGACCATGGCGTCGAACGAAATATTCTCGTCGTGCCCGGAGACCGCCTTGGTTGCAGGCGTAAAGATCGGTTCGGGCAGCTTGTCGGATTCACGCAAACCCGATGGCAACTTGATCCCGCAGACTGCGCCTGTCTGTTTGTACTCCTTCCAGCCAGAGCCTGAGAGGTACCCGCGCACCACGCACTCGACCGGGAACATCTCCGCTTTGATCACCAGCATGGAACGCCCGCGGAGTTGGTCGCGATATTTCTGCAACTGCTCGGGGTAGCGCTCCACGTCAGCGGTCACGAGGTGATTCTCGACAATGTCTTTGAGCAGATCGAACCAGAACAAAGACAGCTGCGTCAGCACGCGGCCCTTCTCTGGTATTCCGGATGCGAGTACGTAATCGAAGGCGGAGATTCGGTCGGTAGCGACGAAGAGCAGATGCTCGCTGTCGACGCGGTACACGTCACGAACCTTGCCGCTTGCGTGGAGTTCCAGTTCGGGAAAATCCGTCTGCAGAATAACTGAGTTTTGTGTCTGCTGTGTCACGAGGAATCTTTCTCTTCGGGAGACTTCGGTATTCTAGCCGTCCGCGATTCTTTGTCAACGGGGAAACCCGCAGCAGAAATTACTGTACCAGAAAAAATGTTGATTGATCAGCCAAGGCCAATTCACGCAGTGTTCATGCGGCTGCGGAACGGGATGCCCCAGGAAGGCGCGCCACCAACGCACGTTTCAGCGCGGGTTACCAGAGAGTCAAGAGCATTTGTTCCTTCAAGAAAAAAACGGACGGGATACAACCCGTCCGCCTTGGGCGTGAGTATATCGCTGTCCGATCTTATGCCGTTGCGGCGCCTCGATTTGCTTCCGTAAAACGCACCGACACGAGCTTGGAGACGCCGGGTTCCTGCATCGTCACGCCGTACATTGTCGGCGCGATGCTCATCGTCTTCTTGCTGTGCGTGATCAGGATGAACTGCGTCTGCACGCTCATCTCGCGCACAAGCTCCGTGAATCGCCCCACATTGGCTTCGTCGAGCGGCGCGTCCACCTCGTCGAGGATGCAGAACGGGCTTGGCTGATATTGGAAGATGCCGACCAGCAGGGAAAGCGCCGTGAGCGCTTTTTCGCCGCCGGAGAGCAACAGCACGTTCTGGAGTTTTTTGCCCGGAGGCGAGGCGACCACGTCGATTCCGCTCTCCATCGAGTTCTCTTCGTCGGTCAGTTTCATGAACGCCTGGCCGCCGCCGAACAGCTTCGTGAAAGTACGGCTGAAGTTGTCGTTTATCGTGTGGAACGCTTCCTCGAACTTCTGGCGTGATATCTGCTCGATCTCGCGGATGGTCTCCTGTGTGTTCGCGATCGAATCGAGCAGGTCCTTGCGCTGCGTGTCGAGGAACTGGTGACGCTGCTCCGTCTCGTTGTATTCCTCGAGCGCCATCATGTTGACCGCGCCGAAATTGTCGAGCTTCTCGCGCAATTCGCGGTAGGCGGCGTCTTCGGCCGCAAGTTGCTCGCCTTCCACTTTGACGATGGTTTCGTCGGCAATAAGGTCGATTGGGGTGAGGCCAAGCTCCGTCACCGAGGTCTCGGTCATGTGCTGCGCGTCCGATTCGAGGCGGGCCACTGACGTGGCAAGTTCGCCCCGGTGGTCGCGAGCCTGGTCCATCAGTTCTCGTGCGGCGCGGAGTTGCTCTTCCACTTCGGCAATGCGGGCGCGGAGTTGCTCGGTCTCTGTCTGCAGTTCGCGTTCGCGGGTCTGCGCCTGCTCGCGTTCGGCGGTAAGGGCCACCAGCTTCTGTTCAAGTTCCACGTTCTCCGCCTCGCGCTGTGTGCGTTCGGCGGCAGCGGATTCGATCTGCGACTGCAGAGAGCGGAGACGTCCGGCCACTTCGGCCACGAGCGATTCGATCCGCTGCAGCGACTGGGCGGCAGCGCGGCGGCGTTCTTCAAGCATCGCCACCTGCGCACGTACTTCCGATGCGCTCTGAGCCGCAAGATCGCGAGCCGAACGCAGGCGTTCGAGTTCCGCCTGGGACGCTGCCATCTGGTTCTCGAGTTCAACCCGCTGCTGTTCCTTGGACTCGAGTTCCTGCAGCTTCTCCTGGATGAAGGACTGCTTAGCGGCGATCTCCTGGGCCACGCGTGCCAGCTCACGTTCATAGGTAGCGAGCCGTCCGCGCACCCGCTCCATCTCGGTGTCGAGCTGCTTGAGCGTGTGACCGCTGGTCATCGCCTGCTTTTCGCTTTCGCGGCGTTCGGCTTCAAGGCGCTCGATCAGCGCCGTGAGTTCCGTGATTTCGTGTCCCAGCGTACCAACACGGGCTTGCTCGTCGCGCAAGGCGTGCTCAAGTTCGCCCATGTGACGCATGACGTCCCGAAGTTCACGCTTCATCGCCAGCGGACCCTCGGCGCGCTGCTTGCCTCCTGTCACCGTTACGTTGTGGAAACACTCTCCGTTGTTCTGGCTCAGGAAAAAGGCATCGGGATTCGACAGCGCAAGTTCGCGACCGGCTTCCGCATTCGGAACGATGTAGCCGTCGCGAAGCTTGGGCAGAATCACCTCGAGCGACTTGCCGAAACCGTCAAGAACCCGGATCGTGTGCTTCAGCGGCACGATTCCGTCATAGCGAGGCGCAGCCGCCGCAGCCGCCGCTTCGTCAACGCTGAACGAGAACTTGGCCTGCGAATCCTCGGGGTGAACAAGGAAGGTCGCGCGGCCATCAACGTCGGTGCGCAGCAGGTTGAGCCCGTGGTCGGCGGCATCCCACGACTTGACCACAATGTAGTTGAGTTCGTCTCGCAGGAAGTCGTCCACCACATGCTCGTAGCGGTCTTCTACTTCAAGGAAGTCCGCGAGTACGCCGACCGGCTTGAGCCCCTCCTGCAGCGCGCCGGACTGGAACAGTCGTCTTACCGACTCCGTCGAATAGCCGTGTTCGGCGATGACGGCTTCCAGCGACGAGCGCTTGCCCTGAAGGGAAGCGAACTCGGCGCGGAGCCCGTCAAGGCGGCGCTTCGCATCGGCTTCGGCGGCACGCTTGGCCTGCAGATCCTCGCGCGACTGCTGAATCTGCGCCGCGAGGTGGTTGGCCTTCTCGGACGCGGACTCGAACTCGATCGTAAGCTGTCCGCGCTCTCCGCCAAAGCTCTCGAGCTGAACATGCGACGACGTGATCTCGTTGTTGAGCCGTTGTGTCTCGCGCTCCAGCGATGCAACGTTCTCTTCAGCCTGCGTGACGCGATTACGGATGACCGAGGCGTCGTTCGCGGCCTGCATGATGGCGACACGGCACTGTTCCTGCCCTCGCTCCGTCTGTGCCAGCGCGGCGGCAGCTGCCTGGGCGTCCTGCTGGCGTGCGTTAAGCGACTGCTGCGCCGCGAGCACTTCGTTGGCCGCGCCCTGCAGTGTCTGGCGATTCTGTTCTCGCTCAGCTTCCAGCGTGGCGAGGCGCTCCGCCGTCGTTCCGAGTTCCGCTTTCGCGGCTTCGGAGCGACCCTCAAGCTCGGTGCAACGCTCTTCATTGTTGCGGCGACGCGCAGAGGCGCGGTCCGATTCGAGCGCAATCTCGCTCAACCGCTCGCGCGCGCTTCGCAGTTCGCCATCAATCTCGTATCCTCGCTGCGTGCGCTCACCCTGCTCGGTTTCCATCTGACGCACTTCCTCAGTGCGCAGATGCAGTTCCTCGGTGATCGCCTCCAGCTGTGCCTTCAGCTGTTCCTTTTCGATCTGCAGCGCCGCGTACTTGCTGGCCAGGACTACGCGCAGCTTCTGGCCCATTTCGTCGCGCAGGCGCGCGTAACGCGCGGCCTTGGCTGCCTGGCGTTTAAGCGAATTCATCTGCCGCGTCACTTCCTCGAAGATGTCGTTGACACGGTTCAGGTTGAGCTTCGCTTCCTCGAGTCGCGCTTCGGCAAGACGTTTCTTGGTCTTGAACTTCGTGATGCCAGCGGCTTCTTCAATGATCGCCCGCCGATCGGTCGGCTTGCTGCTCAGTATCTGCCCGATGCGCCCCTGCTCGATGATGGCGTAAGACTCGGGACCCAGGCCCGTCCCCATGAATATGTCCTGGATGTCACGCAACCGGCAGAGCTTGTGATTCAGCAGATATTCGCTTTCACCTGAGCGGAACAATCGCCGCGTGACGTGGATCTCGCCTTTCTTAAGCGGCGTGCGATTGAATTTGCGGCGCCGAATCTTCAACACGACCTGCGGACCGGCAGCATGGGAAGCCTCGCCGTTTGTCGGTGCTTCAGCCGACACTTCCGACGATTCAGGCACGCTCGGCTCTGCGACGGCGACTGCTTCGATTGGCGCTGCCTCAGTGGTGCTTCCTTCCGAATCGACCACCGCGGACGGCGCTGCTACCACGCCAGTGCCATCGGCGGGTACGGCAGGCGCCGCGACTTCTTCCACTTGATGTGGCCGGATATCCTCAATGTACTGGTCGGTCTCGTTCTCGGAGCTCGCGCGGATCGTTTCTTCGTCCCAGTCGTCCGTGGGCATATCATCGCGGATCTCAACTTCAACATCTGCGTCGATTGGCCCGTCGTACACTTCCGGGTCCACCAGCGTCAGCGAGACTTCCGCCATCCCGGTCGGCTTGCGGTTACGCGTTCCCGCAAAGATGACGTCTTCCATACGGGAGCCGCGCAACGACTTGGCCGACTGTTCGCCGAGCACCCAGGAGATGGCGTCCGCGATATTCGATTTCCCGCAGCCGTTCGGGCCGACGATAGCCGCCACCCCGTCGCCGTTGAAGCGGAGTTCGGTGCGGTCGCAGAAGGACTTGAATCCGAGAATCTGCAGCTTTTTGAGTTTGAGCAACTTAACTCTCCGATGATCCCGGCGAACCTGGCCGGGAAGCCCAGTCACTTCACCGGGCTAAGAACGCTGCCAGCGGCGCGCCTTCGAAGCCGACGGCCGAACAACATTGGCGGTCACCCAAACGTACGTCAAACGATGAGCCCCATGCCGTGCCCAAATGTACCGACAGAGTAACGCCCGGTCAAGAATAAACCACAATATGTAGCGTATGTGGTGCAATCGCTACGCTATGTTGCACACTAAATGCAGCAACTTACGTTAGGTCTCCACCACTGTGCACAATAAATGGTGCACAGATCGGCAATACACCCGTGCTGCGCTGGAAAAGGTAGGTGGGAGAACCGCGAGAGCTTCGTGTAATGTAGCGCGAATTGTGCAAAAAGCAAGGCTAGAAACACCTTAGGCGAGCGCCTATGATGTTTTCCTGGGGAGAGCGTCCAATAAGGCAGTTTCACGGTGAGGCGGGCATTTCGAGACGGTCTGCGGCTTTCGGCTCATCTATCTCTCCTGATAACTTAAGTCGCCGTTCCGAGGCTGAAAGGTTCACATGCAAGTCAACCATCAACGCACACCCATGTGCATGCCTTTATTGTTTGCGTTCATTCTTCTCCTATGTGCATCTGGGTGCGGCCCTGACGTGAAAGCGGGCGGCAACAACGGAGAGGCGAATGGCGCCGCCGGTGGATTGCCCGTAAAAGTCCAGGTAGCCGAACTGAGGCGCGTACCCGAGTTCACCGAGTACCTGGCGACCTTGCAATCGCGCAATTCAGCCGTGGTGATGCCCCAGGTAGAAGGTCATGTAGTCCAGATATTCGTGCGTTCGGGCGAGCGGGTCGAGAGAGGTGAATCCCTCCTGCAGATTGACCCCGACAAGCAGGAGGCCGCCGTCAACAATCAGCAGGCCACTCTGAATGCGAAACTCGCCACTCTCCAATACAGCCAAAGTGAACTTGAGCGGCAGCGGCGACTGTTTGAGGCCGGAGTAGTCAGCCGGCAGGCATTCGATCAGGCCCAGCAGGCCTACAACGCCGCCAAGGCCGATGCCGAGGCTACGCGGGCCAGCATTCAGGAGCAGAAGGTCCAATTACGTTATTACAGCGTCAAAGCGTTGCAGAACGGCGTCGTGGGCGACATCCCCGTGCGTGTTGGTGACCGGGTGACGACGACCACTCCGCTCACCACAATCGATAAAGGCGGCAAGTTGGAGGCGTACATTTCCGTGCCGGCCGACAAGGCAGGGCAGGTGAAGCTCGGAACGCCAGTCGATATCTTCACGGAAGGTACAGAGCCTCTCAGGACGAAGGTGACCTTTGTCTCGCCTCGCGTGAATTCAAACGACCAGACGTTGCTCATCAAGGCCGACGTCCCGAACGAGGACCGCTTCAGAAATGATCAGGTCGTGCGCGCTCGTGTCATATGGAGAGAAATGGACAAACCGGTCATACCGGTTACGGCTGTGACGAGACTGGGCGGACAAGCATTCGCGTTCCTTGCGACGGAGTCGAACGGCAAGAACACGGCCAAGCAGCAGCCGATCGAACTCGGCGGCATTCTCGGAAACGACTACATCGTCCTCGACGGACTTAAGCCCGGAGACAAGATGATCACCAGCAGCGTGCAGATCTTGGCAGACGGCATGCCTGTTACGCCGCAATCGTAAGAAGCTGCACGTAAACGTTCGACACGTGGCCCGTCATCGTTGCGGCCAGCGGAGGGCATATGTTCGTCAACTTCTTCATCAATCGGCCGGTATTTGCGACAGTCTGTGCGCTGCTGATCATCCTGGCCGGCGCTATCGCCATCCCGACGCTGCCGATTGCGCAATTCCCTCAGCTCGCGCCTCCGCAGGTCTCGGTGAACGCTTTCTACACCGGAGCCAACGCACAAGCCGTCGAGAGCAGTGTTACGACCTTGCTCGAACAGGCGATCAACGGCGCAGAGGGCATGCGCTACATAAGCTCCGGCAGCGGGAATGACGGCTCCAGCAGCATAACTGCCACCTTCGACATCACGCGTAATCTGGACATCGCAGCCGTCGACGTGCAGAACCGTGCATCAACCGCGCTCGGCCGCCTTCCCGCCGAGGTGCAGCAGACCGGCGTCACCATCAACAAGAACTCCGGATCGTTCGTGCTGGCGGCCGGCTTCTACGCCGACAAGAACCAGTACGATCCGCTCTTCATCAGCAACTATCTCGACGTTTACGTCCGCGACGCCCTGAAGCGCGTTCCCGGGGTCGGCAACGTCATGATCTTCGGCGAGCGCAAGTACGCTATGCGCTTGTGGCTCGATCCACTGAAACTGGCAGCACGCCAACTCACGGCAGGCGACGTCGTAGACGCCCTTCGCGAGCAGAACGTGCAGGTGGCTGCGGGACTCGTCGGTCAGCCTCCCGCGCCGAAGGATCAGCAGTTTGAAATCAGTGTGCGAGCTATCGGCCGGCTGACCAATCCCGATGAGTTCGAGAAGATCATCATTAAGCGGGGCAGTGACGGCGCATTAGTCCTGCTTCGTGATGTGGGCCGGGCCGAACTCGGCGCCGAAAGCTATGACACGGACCTGACGTACAACGGCTATCACGCCATAGGCCTCGGAGTTCAGCAATTAACGAACGCAAACGCGCTCGATGTCGACAAGGGCGTGCGCGCCGAACTCGATCGCCTCTCGAAGCAGTTTCCGCCGGGTCTCAAATACCAGATTGCGTTTGACACCACGACAGCGGTCGGCGAGTCCATCAGGGAAGTGCTCAAGACGCTGATTGAAGCCATCATCATCGTCATCCTGGTGATCTTCCTGTTCCTGCAGAGCTGGCGCACGACCATCATTCCTGCCATCACCATTCCGGTATCGCTGGTTGGAACCTTTGCGTTCGTAAAACTGTTTGGCTTTTCTATCAACACCCTCACGCTGTTCGGCATTACTCTGGCCACCGGCTTGGTAGTGGACGACGCCATCGTTGTGATCGAGAACGTCGAGCGCCACATCGAAGAGGGAATCCACAATGCGAGAAAGGCGTCGTATGTGGCAATGGGCGAGGTGACCGGCGCGGTCATCGCGACCTCGCTGGTGCTGATCGCAGTGTTCGTGCCGGTGTCGCTCTTTCCAGGCACGACTGGGCGGCTGTATCAGCAGTTCGCGTTGACCATCGCCTTTTCAATCGCGATATCGGCCTTCAACGCGCTCACGCTCACTCCCGCACTTTCCGCCTTACTGCTGCGCGAAACCGAAAAGAACAAGAACGTGTTGTTCCGCGGCATAAACACGCTTCTGACGAAGACGACGCACGGGTACACACGGTCACTGAACTGGCTCACGCACCACAGGCTCGCTGTGTTCGCAGTTTTCCTGCTCGGATTGGGGGCTACCTACGTCGTTTACAAGTCGGTACCCACGAGCTTCGTCCCTAACGAAGACCAGGGATACTTCATCGTCGTCGTGCAGGCGCCACCGGCCGCGTCGCTGCAATATACGACGGCAGCGGCAAGAAAAGCCGGCGACATTCTGAGCAAGAACCCCGACATCACCGGCGTGTTCGAAGTTCCCGGCTTCAGCTTCTCCGGGGCTGCCCCAAACCGCGCGTTGATTTTCATCAACATGAAGGACTTCAAGGAACGCAAGGGGAAGGGCCACTCGACTCCTGAGGTCATCGAAGCCGTTCGCGGACCGCTGATGGGCATCTCCGAAGCGCTGGTGATCCCGTTCTTGCCGCCTCCCATTGAGGGCCTTGGCGCATTCGGCGGCTTCGAGTTTCAACTTGAGCAGACAGGTTCAGGGACCCTGGACGAACTGCAGAAGACCACCCAGGACCTCATCCAGAAGGCGAGCGCTCGTCCTGAACTGCGTGGCTTGTTCACTGATTTCAGTGCGCGCGACCCACAGGTCCTTGTCGAGATAGACCGCGAAAAGGCCAAGCAGATGGGCGTCCCGTTCAGCGAGGTCTCCAATGCCTTGCAGGTCTACATGGGCTCCGCCTACATCAACGATTTCATCTTCAACAACCGCTCTTATCGCGTTTACGTGCAGGCGGCGCCACAGTTCAGGTCACAGCCGCGCGACCTGCGCCAGTTCTACGTCCGCGCCACCAACCCGCAGGGCGCGACGATGATGGTGCCCCTCGACAACCTGGTACGCGTCCAGGACACGTCCACGGCCAGCGTGATCAGCCACTACAACCTGTTCCGTTCGGTCGCCATTAACGGCAGCGCCGGCCCCGGCTACAGTTCGGGCCAGGCGCTCGCAGCCATGGAAGACGTGGCGAAACAGGTACTCCCCACCGGCTACAGCTTCGAATGGACCGGCATCTCTCTGGAGGAAATCGAGTCAGGCGGCAAGTCGTTCCTTCTCTTCGGCCTCGGTCTGCTCGTCGTTTACCTCACGCTGTCCGCACAGTACGAGAGCTTCGTTCTGCCGTTCATCATCCTGCTCGCCGTGCCAATGGCCGTTCTCGGTGCCTTGGGTGCGCAGGCGCTGCGAGGACTGCAAGATGACGTCTACTGCCAAATCGGTCTGGTAATGCTGATTGGTTTGGCCAGCAAGAACGCCATCCTCATTGTCGAGTTCGCCGAACAGTTACAGCAACAGGGCATGGAACTGTTCGAGGCGGCCGTAGAAGCCGCGCGTATCCGGCTCCGCCCCATCCTGATGACCTCGTTCGCGTTCATCCTCGGCGTGCTGCCACTCGTGTTCGCCTCAGGCGCAGGTGCCGCCGGACGTCACACCGTCGGCACCACGGTCTTTGGCGGCATGATCGTTTCCACGCTGCTCAACCTGTTCATCATTCCCGCGCTCTACGTGCTCGTGCGATCCATCCTGCCGGCCAAAGTGCGAGTGGTGGAAACGCAGCCAGGAGAAGCGGACTAGACGCCAGCCTCTTCAGTGGATGTCATTGGATGTCATCCTGAGCGCAGCGAAAGATCTATGCTTCAGCGAATGGGTGTCATCCTGAGCGCAGCGAAGGATCTATGCATTTCGGCGTGCGCCAGCAAAATGCATACGTGTGAAATTTCAGAACGTTGTTCCGGTTTGCCCCGGTTCTCGGTACAGTGCTCGCGACCGGCTTCGTCCCGCAAGGGACGGAACGAATTTAGCCCCGGA
>JAEZPW010000355.1 GCA_023441255.1 Acidobacteriota bacterium | reverse complement strand
CTCACCTCCCCCAGAGTCAGGGTCGTGGGGCCGTCTTCCTCTTTGATATTGAATGGCTTCGTGCTGTCGGCCAAGAACACGACCGTAGCGACGCCGTGCTCAGGTGCGAAGTAGTAACCCGGCTTGCTGGCTATCAGGCGACCGTCGAACCGCACCATGTAAAACTCGTGGAATAGGCCAAGATGCAACTTGGTGCCGTACGCCACCCACGAATCAAGCAGGTTGAGAACGTGCTGGAAGTCACGTTCGCGTTCAAGTCGGTCAACACTGCTGTCGAGTGGTCCTGCAACTACGTCAGCCATGGGGGCCTCCGGGCGACTTTCAAACCGAGTAATGATAAACGATGGCACAGGCCGTCCTGGGTTCGTGGGGCATTTTCTCTCCCCGGCGATTCCGCTTTCGAAACTGCTTCCGCTACGATCCTCAACTGCACGAATGGAGGATGAATGATCGCCAGGCTCGTGACGGCAATCCTGCTCACTCCGGCGTCCGTTGCTCAGACGGTTTGTCCGGTTCTCGATAGGATCTCGCAAGCGGCTTCGTCCCGCGAGGGACGGAACGAATTTAGCCCCGGATGAATCCGGGGTAGGCGCATGTAACGCCGCAAGTGCCGGAGGCACGGCGGAAATGCGCTTCCGGCCTGCCTCCGCACTCAATCGTCTCGTCGGCTTCTACCGAGCACTGCGTGCTGGGCTAAATTCATTTAATGCCTCCGGCATGCACTAGCCAGGAACAACGTGTTGAGACACCACACATTAATCCTTCGCTGCGCTCAGGATGAAACCTGCCTTTCTCTACTTTCCAGTTGCAGCACTCCCTCCCTGGGCCGCTCGCACGAGTTTCTCGACCGGGGGCGCAATCATGATGAGCATGCTCGCTTGTGGCTTTTCAGCAGCTTGAACGACTGCGAGTTGCTGCTGGCCCCAGGTGGCCGGGGCGGCGGTGCCAGCTTCGAGGTAATCGAGAGCCTGGAGACCGGCCTCAGCGACGGCGGCGACGTTCTTCGATACCGGCGCGAGTTCCTTCTGGAGGAAATTGCCGGACTGCAGGACAGGTTGGAGGCGTGCGTCATTGTCGCGCCACATCAGGAGCATGGCGCGAATTCGCGATCTCTCTTCCGGGGAAGACTGGCCGGCAAGCAAGCGATCTGCAAGCGTTGAAAACACCCGCGCCCTGTCGCTCTCGGGCCTGATCACGTCGACCAGGCGCGTGTAGGAGAGGTCGGTCGTGAGGTTCGTGTCAACTTCGCTGCGGGAGTACCCCTTCATCGGTTCGAGCACCTCAGCCAGGACCATGAGTGGTTCGGCATTCGGTCCGGCAATACGCTGCATTGCCCGAACGTAATACGAATTGTGCGTGACGCCCGTCCAGTTGAGGTCTTGGCTGATGAACGCAAGGCGGCGGTACATGGAGCCGACATCGTTGACAGACTTCGGCGACCAGAAGCGCTCGGCAATTGCGGCGGTGCGCGGCCATATGCGCGAGTCGATGGTTTCAGGCGTCACCAACTCGGCCCACATGGTGGCCTCACCGCCAAGGATGAGCTTTTGTTGCTCCGGCGTCAGGTTGGCTGCCTCCCCTGACAGTGGTTCGTTCAGGTAGTGGTCGCGCGCGGGGTACATCAGGTCAATGTAGTAGCCGTTTGAGAGCAGGGCTCGATAGCCTCCCCTGGCCGCCTGCGCAAGACCTTTCGGGCCACGCCATGACTGGATGACAACATCCTTGGGAGTGTCCTTGTGGAGGACTTCGTCCCAGCCGACCATGGTCTTCTTGTGCTTCTTCACGAGTTCCTCGACGCGCTTCGTGAAGTAAGCCTGGAGGTCTTCGTTGGAACTCATGCTGTGAGTACGCTTGAATTCCTGGATCTTCGGGTTCGCGTCCCACTCCTTGCCGTTCACCTCGTCCCCGCCGATGTGGAAGTACTCGTCTGGGAAAAGCGCGGCCATTTCGCCGATGAACTGGTCGAGGAACTTGTAAGTCGATTCGCGGGTCGGATCCATCGCCGGATCGAAAATCCCGAACTTCTTCTCCATCGCGTATGGACCGGGGCCGCTGGCGAGTTCCGGATAGCCAACGAACCAGGCTGTCGTGTGACCGGGCATATCGAATTCGGGGATGACGCGGATGCCTCGGTCAGCCGCATAGGCGATCACGTCCCGAACCTGGTCCTGCGTGTAATAGCGACCGCCAGAGCCCATTTCGTGCAGCTTCGGGAACTTCTTGCTTTCGATTCGAAATGCCTGATTTTCTGAAAGGTGCCAGTGAAACACATTCATCTTGACAGCGGCCATGGCATCGAGATTGCGCTTGATGACCTCCACCGGAGACCAGTGCCGCGCGACATCGATCATCAGCCCGCGCCACGGGAAGCGAGGCTGGTCGGCAATCGTGACTTCCGGGACAAAAAAGCCGTTCGGGCCAGCCTGAACAAGTTGGGCGAAGGTCGCGAGCCCGCGCAGCACACCCAAGTCTGTCGGTGCCGTAATGCGGGCGCCGCTGGGCGTGACTTCCAGCTTGTAGGACTCGTCTTCTCCGAGCTTGGGGATGGACTCCCCGGCCTTTTCCGCCAACAAGACGAGTGCCCCCTTCGAGCCCTCACCGACCGTATTGCTCATCGGCACACCGGTCTGAAGATAGAGGCGCGCAATGAGCCGTTCGGCAGCGTGCTGCAGGCGAGGCGTCGACTTGCCCGAGATGGCGATCGTGAACGACGTTGCAATGGGGAGCTGTCCCGATCCAGTCTGGACCGACACAGGCATGGGCATCAGGTTGAGTTCAGGCTGCGTCTGGGCCTGGAGCATAAGGCCCCACAGGAAAAATGCGCTGACAATCAATATGAAGTTTCTCATGGCAG
>JAEZPW010000274.1 GCA_023441255.1 Acidobacteriota bacterium | reverse complement strand
ATCACCATTGGCTCCATCCTGACGTTGTTCGTGGTTATGCAGATGACAGGCAGGATCAAGTGGGCGGAGAGGTTTGCAAAGAGAGCAGTGGCGCCGGCTTCTAACGGAACGCCGATCGCCCGCGACCCAGCAAGCGATTGGCTGGGATAGAAAAAGGCAGAAGTGTGACGGCAGGAGGAAGAAGACACCAGCGATCAGTTCAGCACCGCTTTTGTACTTCTTCCTTCTACCTTATTGCCTTCTGCCTTTTCGTCACTTAACGAGCGATTCGACTACGTCGTACACCCCGGCCAGCGCCGCGTCGAGTGCACCGGGGTCATTGCCGCCACCTTCGGCGAGGTCGGGACGTCCGCCGCCTTTTCCGCCCACCTTCTGAGCCAGCTGCTGCATGACCTTTCCAGCCTGAACGTTGGCCGTCAAATCCTTAGTGACGCCGACGATCAGGGCAACGTTCCCGTCAGTGGCCGAGCCCAGTGCGACCACACCGGAACCAAGCTTGTTGCGCAGGTTGTCCACCAGCGTACGCATCTGCGAGCGCTCGAGATTGTCTACGCGATGGGCCAGCACCTTCACGCCCTTTACTTGCTTGACCCGCTCCCCGATGTTGTCCATGGTCGAGGCAGCTGACTTCATGCGGGCCTGTTCCAGTTCCTTTCTAAGCCGCTTGATCTCGTCCTCGCGTGAGTCGATCTCCCGGCGAAGTGCGGTCGCCAAAGACCCGTCGTCCTCGCCCGGACGAATCAGCGTTCGGGCAACGCCTTCGAGTTGATGGTCGGTACGGAAGTGGCTAAGCGATCCAAGTCCGGTGACCGCCTCGATCCGGCGCACCCCGCTGGAAACACTGCCTTCCTTCAGGATCTTGAAGAGCCCGATTTCACCCGTCGCCTGCGTATGTGTCCCGCCACAGAGTTCCGTGGAAAAGTCGCCGATCTTGATCACGCGGACCTTGTCGCCGTACTTCTCGCCGAAGAGAGCCATCGCGCCGTATTCGTTGACGGCCACATCGATCGGCACGTCGTCGATCACTTGCACGCGATCGTTGGCAAGAACCTCTTTGTTGATCAGGTCCTCGATATCCTGCATTTCCTCATCTTCCACGCCGGCAAAGTGCGAGAAATCGAAGCGCAGATGACCCGGAGCTACGAGCGAGCCAGCCTGCTTCACGTGTTTGCCCAACGTCTCGCGCAGTGCGGCATGGAGCAGGTGAGTGCCCGTGTGGTTGCGCATCGTCTCTGACCGCACGCCGGTGTTGACGATGGCAGTCACCCGGTGGCCGACTGCAATGGGCTTCTTGGCCGTAACTTTGTGCGCGCGTACACCCTGCACCGGATACCAGCAGCCAAGAACCTCGGCCAGCACGGTGTTGCGGTCTCCCGAGTAGAACCAGCCAACATCCCCCACTTGTCCGCCGGCTTCGGCGTAAAAGGGAGTGTGGTCCAGCACGATTTCGCCGGATTGTCCGGGCTTCAACTCCTGTATGCCCTGTCCGGTTTGCGGGTCGATGATCGCGAGCACCTCGCAGCCGGTTGACTCCGTCTGCCGATAACCTTCGAAAACCGTCTGCCGCAAGTCGCGGTAGGCAGGCGATGCGGTCGCCTTCGCCGCGGCCTTCCACGAAGCCCTCGCTCGGGTCTTCTGTTCGGTCATGGCACGGTCGAAGCCGTCCTGGTCGAATGCAATGCCCTGGTCGCGAGCCGCATCCACCATGAAATCGAGTGGCAGACCAAAGGTATCGTAGAGTTTGAACGCCTTTTCGCCCGAGTAAGTCGCGCGCGCCTCGGCATGCTCCTGTTTCACCTTCACCAGCGGAGCAAGGTCTTCTTCCAGCTTTCGCAAGCCCAGGTCGAGCGTGTGTGCAAACCGTGTTTCCTCGGCCAGCACCACTTTGCTTACCCGGTCCGCGCTGTCGATCAGTTCCGGGTACGCTTCCTTCATCTCGTCTCGAACCGCGAACACCATCTTGTTAAGAAATGGCTTGTTCTGGCCGAGCAGGCGTCCGTGGCGGATTGCCCTGCGGATGATCTTCCGCAGCACATAGCCGCGCCCCTCGTTTGCAGGCAGCACGCCGTCGGAAATGAGGAACGTTGCGGCGCGCGAATGGTCGGCGATAACGCGCAACGACGCGGCCGACTTCGAATGGGCTTCGGCCTCGACTTCATCTGTTAGCGACGTCTCCGTCAACTGCGCTGCACGCTTGATCAGCGGTACAAACAGGTCAGTGTCGTAGTTCGAGATGACGCCCTGCAGCACAGCAGTGACGCGCTCCAGTCCGGCTCCCGTGTCAATCGAGGGCTTGGGCAGTGGATTGAGTGTGCCGCCGGCATCGCGGTCGAACTGCATGAACACCAGGTTCCAGATCTCTACGTAGCGTCCGCACTCGCAGCCGAACTGGCAATCGGTATGTCCTTCCGTCGAAGCCTCGGGCCCCATGTCGTAGTGGATCTCCGAGCAAGGA
Source organism: Acidobacteriota bacterium (assembly GCA_023441255.1). Classification (GTDB taxonomy): domain Bacteria; phylum Acidobacteriota; class Terriglobia; order Terriglobales; family Acidobacteriaceae; genus JAEZPW01. Next base: position 4,339 of record JAEZPW010000274.1, on the reverse strand, counting down.
CCGCACGGGCCGGTATCGCCCATCTGCCAAAAGTTGTCCTTGGAGCCGAACTCGTAGATGCGCTCTTTCGGAACGCCCTGATCGAGCCAGTATTGGTACGCCTCGCCGTCGCGCGGCACTCCGTTCTCTCCCTTGAAAATGGTCGCGTACAGGCGGTCTCCCGGTATACCGAACCATTCCGGCGACGTCACGAGCTCCCAGGCGAACGCAATGGCATCCTTCTTGAAGTAATCTCCGAATGAGAAGTTCCCCAGCATTTCGAAGAAAGTATGGTGGCGGTTTGTGAACCCGACGTTCTCGAGATCGTTATGCTTGCCGCCGGCGCGAACGCATTTCTGCGAAGTCGTGGCGCGCGAATAGTCTCGTTTTTCCAGTCCTAGGAACACGTCCTTGAATTGGTTCATCCCTGCATTCGTGAAGAGCAGGGTAGGGTCGTTTGCCGGGACGAGCGATGACGAATGCACCTCGCGATGTCCGTGCTGGACAAAATAGTCGAGGAACATGCGCCGAACTTCAGAGCCAGAAAGTCTCTTCATGGGGAACTCTTTCGTGGACTGCTCACCGCAGGAGGTGCCGCGCGTGAGAACTCAAACCTTCATTTTAGCATTCACAGATATGCGGAGTTGCAGCGCCACGGTGTGCTCTTCGGGATAGAATCAGATCGGAGGAAGGAACAATGACCCGCGCAAGACGCGCGCTCGCAATCTTGATCATAACCTTTTTTGGAATCGGTTTGTGCCACGCACAGCAGGAACAGAAGGAAGAGCAGACGCCCCAGACGCTACCCCAACCAGTGCCCGAGATCAGCGCCGACCTCGGCTCCTGCTCGGTGGAGTTCAAGGTCACCGACGTAGCCGGTAAACCCATTTACGACGCGAAAATTAAGACGCAGATTCGTTACGGTTTTCTCGGCAAGCGCAAGCTCGATCTTGAAGCCGGCACCAACTCCAACGGCGTAGCCCGCTTCGTCAAAATGCCCGATCAGGTCAGGGCCCCCCTCGTGTTCGAAGGCGTTCATGGCAGTGACACCATGACGATGACCTGGGACCCCGGCACCAACTGCCGGGCCGAGTACCCGATGATTCTGCACAGAAAAGGCCAGGAACAGGAATCTACGCAACGCTAGTCTCGCTGGCACGCGTTCTATTCTTCGGCGGCCCTCCACAGATACCAACTGGCGATCGAACGGTAGGGCCGCCACTTCTCTCCGCGCCTCAGCATCTGCTTCGGTGTCGGGAGTGATCGAGTCCTGAAAGTCCGTTGAAAACCTTTTCGCACGCCGTAGTCGGTTACCGGCAGAACGTCCATGCGACCGAGTCCGAAGATGAGCAGCATCTCCACCGTCCACACTCCGATTCCGCGGATGGATGTCAACCGCTCCATCAGTATCTCGTTCTCAAGCCGTCGCGCCTGCGCTCGTGTCGGAACCACTCCTTCAACTGTTTTCAGGGCAAGATCGCGGATCGCCAGCATCTTGTTTCGCGAAACGCCGGCCGAACGCAGCAGTTCGTCCGAGGCGTTCAGGATTTGTTCAGGCGTCGGGTAGTGGCCGCCATCGTGAAAGAGCGCCTGCAGCCGCCTGAGGATGGCAGCCGCTGCTGTGCCGGCAAGTTGTTGGTACATGATCGAGCGCAGCAGCGTCTCGTAGATGCTGAGATTCGACCGCACCTGGAATCGGCACTCGCCGACGCGCTCGATCAATACCGCCAGTTTTGGATCGACGCCCTTCAGGTGCTCCACTGCCGCAACGTGGTTGGGTTTAGCCATCCGAGAACTCCGTAGAACAACCTAGCACAGCGAGCCGCCCGGCGTTGTTCACTCCTCCGATTCTTCAGCTGCATCTGTTGCGGCACTTTCCATCGCCAGCAGGGCGTCATCATCGACGTCCCATTTCTTCAGTATCCCGACGATCGCGCGCGTGCCGAACCCCGCCCTGAGCAGCATGCGGAAGACTCGTGCGGCTTGTTTTTCGTTGTCGGGCTTCTTGACCCGTTTACGGTTCAGGAACGCTCGCGCTAATTGCTCTTCGTTTACGCCTTCGTAGGCCGGGCCGACAGTCTTCTCGATGACGTCGCCGTGGACACCCTTCGCCCTCAGGTCCGAAACCACTCGCATCCGGCCGAACTTCTCGTTGTCCCGACGCAGGTTTGAGTAAACCGTGGCGTAATTCGTGTCGTTCAGGTAACGCTGCTCCTTGAGCTTCTCAACAACGGCTTCGATCAAGATCTCGCCATCGGACTGGTGAGCTACCCGCTGCCGCATCATGCGTTTGATCTGCGCCACGGTTCGCATCTGACGCGCGAGCGCCCCGACCGCGTACTCGTAGAGAGCCGCCGCGTCGTACACTTTTGTCGTTCTCTTATTACGGAATGCCATGCGCTCCTAAAGTACTCCAGCCGTGGAACATCTCCAACCGTGCATTTGCGCGCAAAATGAAAGGCTCCCGCGCGCGGCGAGAGCCTGTTCAGATTACGAACAGTTACCTGCTGAACCCTATCATCTCCATCTCCTGCCGCGATTCGTCTGAAGACGACGAAATGCCCTGGATGCGCAGCTTGAAATCGTCCGGGTTCGTCGCGTTCTCCAGTGCGGTTTCCAGCGAGATTAGTCCCTGCGTGAACAATTCATACAGCGACTGGTCAAAGGTCTGCATGCCGTACTGCGAGGTGCCGGCCGCGATCGCCTCCCGGATGGTCCTCGTCTTTTCCGGGATCAGTATGGCCTCGCGGATGTACGGGGTGGCGATCATGATTTCTATCGCAGGCACCCGGCCCTCGGTATCCGCCCGGCGCACCAGGCGCTGGCTGATGACGGCCCGCAGCGTTGCCGCGAGCTGGATTCGAATCTGTTTCTGTTCCGGCGGAGGGAAAACCGAAATGATGCGGTTGATGGTTTCAACGGCATCGAGTGTATGCAGGGTAGACAGTACCAGGTGGCCGGTTTCTGCGGCGTGCAGCGCCGTCTGGATCGTGTCCATGTCGCGCATTTCGCCCACCAGTATGACGTCGGGGTCCTGACGAAGGCTGGCTCGCAACGCGGAAGAGAACGAAGGCGTATCGACTTCGACTTCCCGCTGATTAACGAAACCCTTCTTGTCCCGGTGTAGAAATTCGATTGGGTCCTCGATCGTGATGATGTGTTCCGACCTCATCGAATTGACGCGGTCGATCATCGCGGCCAGTGTCGTCGACTTGCCTGAGCCGGTGATGCCCGTTACCAGCACAAGGCCACGCTGTTCCTCGCAGATTTTCTCGATGATCTTCGGAAGATAGAGCTCGTCGAGCGCCCGGATCTTGGTCGGAATCACGCGGAGTACCACTCCCACGTTGCCGCGCTGCTGGAAGACGTTCACACGGAAACGGCCCAGGCCGGCCACGCCGTAAGCCAAGTCGAGTTCGGCATTCTCCTTGAATTTCTGTTTCTGCCGATTCGACATCATGCTGAAGGCCATGTTCAGCATTTCTTCCGAACTGATGCGGGGCTGGTCCGTCAAAGACACCAGCTCACCATCCACCCGCAGACACGGGTGGTTTCCGACCTTAAGGTGAAGGTCGCTTGCTTTGCGTTCCAGCGCGATACGCAGAAGATCGTCTATATGCATGGCATGTGGGCCCCAATTCTCCGGTGTGCGCACACCTTAACACGGAAAGTCTCTGGTTTCCAGACGGCCATTTCAAGTGCCGAAAGGTCAGTTACTTGAAAAGGGCGCGACCGCAGTCGCGCCCCACCAGAAATCTCGGAACCGGAAGCTTGTCATCCTTCCCACGGCTCATCTGCGCTTCCGCCATAAATGCTCGGCACCTTCGATCCCATTGGCCTCAAGTACGCGGCGAGCTGCCCGCGATGATGGATGCTGTGCCGAACGGCGAAACTGAGATACTGGAAGTCGGGGAAATTGAATGCTCCGTAAAAATCCACCGGCGTGCTGAGTTGCTCGTCTGTCATGGCCCGAACCTTCGCGATGGCCCCCGGCAGTTCCTTGTCATAAAGCGATATCAACTCCCCCACTGTTGCCGGTGTTTCATGCGACTGCCCCATGGTGAACTTCATAGCCGCGATCTGTTCCAGAAACTCGATTTCGGAAGTGACCAGGTGTGCAGCGAGTTCGAAAGCAGTACGACTGCTGTCATCCGGTCGATAATCCGGGTTCGTGACTGCGGCAACCACCTTACGAGTCGTACCGTACTCGAATTCCAGTGTCTGCAACAAATGTTCGGCGATCGCACGTGCGACCGCAGGCGTGAACGATGGGACCGTCGTTGCCATATTTCCTCCTGCGGAAACAATTGTGCCACAAAGGAAAAGGGCGCCGCGTTAGCCCCGCCCCGCCCCACATTTT
>JAEZPW010000221.1 GCA_023441255.1 Acidobacteriota bacterium | reverse complement strand
TCTATATCTCTCGAGCCCGCGAGCGGCGATGCCATTCCGCTGACCTTCGCGAAGGACATGACCGCCTACGATGAGACCGAACAGGCTACCTCGGACGTGAATGCCGAAGTCGTCTTCGTCGGATATGGGATCGAGGCCCCCGAGTTCAACTGGGACGACTACAAGGGCGTCGACGTCAAGGGCAAGGTCCTGCTCATGCTTGTTAACGAGCCGCCCTCAGATGACAAGAAGTTCTTCAACGGCGATGCGCTGACCTACTACGGTCGCTGGACCTACAAGTTTGAGCAAGCGGCACGCAAGGGAGCTGTTGGCGCGCTCATCGTTCATAAAACCGACATGGCCAGCTATGGTTGGAACGTCGTTGAAACCTCGAACAGCGGCGAGAAGGCGTACCTTCGAGATACCGGCAAACCCAAACTGAAGCTCGCATCCTGGATTCAGCTGTCGGTGGCGGACCAGATCGCCAAGTCAGCCGGCAAAGATATCGCTGCCCTGATGCAGATGGCCCGGTCGCGCGATTTCAAGCCGATTCCGCTGCCGATTCAAATCAAGGCGCACCTCGTCAGCAAAGTACGTCCGTTTGACACCTATAACGTGCTCGGTCTGGTTGAAGGCTCGGATTCTAAACTCAAGAATCAGGCCATCATGTATTCGGCCCACTGGGACCACCTCGGCATTCATCCCGACCAACCCGGCGACAACATCTACAACGGCGCGGTGGATAACGCCACCGGCGTGGGCATGCTGCTCGAGATCGCGCGCGCCTTCAGCCACAACCCGGTGAAGCCGAAGCGTTCGGTTCTGTTCGCCGCCGTCACGGCTGAAGAGCAGGGACTTCGCGGCTCAGAATGGCTGGGCCTTCATCCTCCGATTCCTGCGAAGGACATCAGCCTTGGGCTGAACTTCGATGCCTTTGCTCCCATCGGCATTCCCGAAGAGGTCAGCGTCACCGGCGCCGAGCGCAACACCTTCTACGCAACCGTGGAACAGACCGCAAAGGAGTTCAAACTCGCCATCGTGCCGGATGATAATCCCGGAGCCGGGCACTACTATCGGTCCGACCACTTCAGCCTGTCTCGAGTCGGTATCCCTGCTTTCTCCATCAACCAGGGTTCGAAGTTTGAAGGCAAGCCGCAAGAATACGGGACCAATTACGAAAAGGAATACACCAAGAACAACTACCACCAGCCCAGCGACGAGTTCCACAATGACTGGAACTTTGCCGGAAACGCGAAGATGGCGCGTTTCGGCGTTGCTCTCGGCTGGAAAGCCGCGAACGCCCCCGCTTTGGTCCAGTGGCACGCAGGCGACGAATTCGAAGCCGCGCGGAAAACCAGTCAAGGCGGAAGCCACTGAGTAACGTTGTTGTGTAGCGATGTGATGGTGTAGCGAAGGTGTTTGTGTAGGCATGTGTTTGTGTAGCGCCGGGTCTCCGACCCGGCGTTCCTTTCCCTGATCGAATCACTTTGTGCTTCTCCCCCGCTTCTACCCCGCACAACTCACTGTGTGAAAATCCCACCACCAATCTTTCGTAATATTGGCCTCTTGTTTTCATCGTGGTACGCTGACCGCGACTCGCGTTCCGGTCTTTCTTAGGCGCAACGCGAAGTGTGCGCGCATGACTCCGTTCCCGTTCCGCCAACGCGTGAACCTGGCCGAAGCTGGCCGTCAGCTGACCTTGTCGGCATACGCGCCCTCGCTCGTTCTTGAGGGCCTCCAGACAGGCGTCGACAACTTGCGAACGGATGTCTATCTCAGCCCTCGTTTCGCCGAGGCGACCGGAAATCTCATTTCGAAATTGCTGGCGCGTTTTGGCGATGTGGAAGATCTTGCTTCGCAACCGCCATCACGCCCGCGTCCGGGTGCCGTTGCAAACGCGGAGTCGAAGGGCAGGAATGCGGACGCCGGAGAGTTCAAGGCGCTTTTGTGCGACCTTCTCGTTGCCGCAGTCACTCGCGCCAAAGCGGAAGGGAATCTGTACCTTGACCTGCTCGCGCGTCTTGCGGTGATCAAATTTCTGCGCTCCCAGATGCTGGTTCACTTCAACGACGTGCTTGAGCGCTGCCGCACCAAGCTTCTGGCCTTTGAAGGCCCGCGACAGGCGAACGCGCCGGCAGCCGTGAAGATGCGCGAGCGTCTCGCCAGATATCAGACGAGCAAGAAGACTCTGCTCAGGCGCGTAGGCGAGGAGCTTTTCCAGACTCTGCGCGAGGTGGAGAAGGAATCGGTTGGTAGGATGCGCCGGTCGCTGTTCGGCGACCTGGATCACCCGGCCTATGAGCTGTTTCAGAACAGGTTGCTCTTCGTCGAAGATGGCCGGGATGATTTCGTAAATGCCGAGCACTACGTCATGCTTGGCAACTTCGAGCGCGACCCTGATCGGTTGCAGCCGGTCCTGCAGATCGTCCGCGAATTCCTCGACTCGCTCGGTTTCGAACGCGACGCGCGGTCGTCCGAGCGCGTTCACGACGAGTGGCTCACAAGTCCGGACAACGCGCAGGAACTGCTGTGCTGTGGCGTACCTGATCCCCGGACCGAAAAAGGCAAGTTGCAGGAAGCGATTCTTGCGGGCTGGGTCGAATTGCTTGACCGTCATGGCGTTCTCGACCAGGTCGTTGCCGCTTACGAGGCCGCGACCCTGCTCGCGGAGTATTGTCCGCCCATCAACCCGCAACAGCTGAAACAGGCACTCATCTGGCGGGAAGAGCGCAAGAGGGTCGAAGCCCTTCTGGAGCAGCACGGAAAAGTTGATCCGGCGAATTTCCATTCCGCCATCAAGCGGGTTGCCGGATGCCGCGGTGCCGAGCGTGCCAAGACTGCCGGGCGTTTTCTCCTCGACATCATTCGCTACTACCGCGACCTGCGACGCATGGAAGTTGTCATCGGCGCCATGGATGGGATCAACCTTATCGCGAGTGAGAAACTGCGCGAACTTTCATCCATTAACCGCACGCTCTACGAGTTCCTGCTGCCCCAGGAACAGAAGCCTGCGGAGGCCAGGATGGTCGGGCACGTCGTGCTCAAGGCAGACATACGCGATTCCAGCCTCCTGACTCGCACCTTGTTCGATCGGGGCCTCAACCCGGCTTCGTACTTCAGTCTTAATTTCTACGAGCCCATCAATCAGCTGCTTCCGAAATACGGCGCTACCAAGCTATTCATAGAAGGGGACGCCGTCATACTTGCGCTCTTCGAACATGAAGGCGAGGCTCCGCTTACGGTCGCCCGAGCCTGTGTTCTCGCCTGCGAAATGATCGAGATCGTACGCGCCTACAATCGCAAGTCTCGCGAAGCAGGGCTGCCCACGCTGGAATTGGGCATCGGCATCTGCTACCAGGATTCCGCTCCGATGTACCTGATGGACGGAAATCAGCAGATCATGATCTCTCCGGCGTTGAATGAAAGCGACCGGCTCTCTTCATGCAGCAAAAGCGCACGCAAGCTGTTCAGCGGCATCGATAGCCTCTTTAACGTGTACTGCTTCCAGACCATTGAAGACGCCGATACCGGCGGTCAGCCTGACGAATTCCTCATGCGATACAACGTCGGCGGAATCAACCTAAGCGAACCGGCATTTCGCAAGCTCCAGCAGGAGATATCCCTCGAACTGCACGAGGTCCGTTTGCCTACTTTATGGGATGAGGATGGAGTGCGATTGCATACCGGCGTTGTTCCTGTAGCTGCGGATATCTTTCACAACCTTGTCCTGCGTGAAGCCCGTATTCCGCACGTCGACTCCCGCGACCTCCACCTGAAGGAATGGACCGACCGTCGCTACTACGAGATCTGCACCGATGAAGAGGTTCGTGCCTACGCCGCCAGCAGGTCCTTCAGTAGCACATCTGACCGCACCCGCTCCGCGGCCCTCGCACACTAGATTTCAGTTCCAAACGGGGATCAGTACGGCAGGCGCTTCGCAACGAATGGAATCTGAACGACCGCCTCGAGGTCCACCACCCGGCCGTTCTTCGTTCCCGGTCGGAAATGCCACTTCATGAAAGCCTCGCGAGCTTTCGCGTCGAGCCGGTCATCCACGCCGCGCAGAACCCGAACCTCGCCGACCGATCCATCAGTGTGAATGATCGCGTAAAGAACGACGGTCCCCTCGACCTGTTCCCGAAGCAAGTCCGCCGAGTAAGCCGGGTCGACCTTCTGGACGGCCACGGGCGCCGTCAGCTCGCCCCGGTCGGAAGTGACGTTAAGCTCGGCGAAGCGGACGATCCAACTGCCTCCCCGCGACGCCAAATTTGGCATGTTCAACGTCATCTGGTAATACTTCTTGTCCCCGAATACCTTGTCCTCGATCTTCGGCTCACTCGGTAAAGCCGGAGCGCCCGGTCTGGTGGCGCGAGCCAGGTCCGCGACACTCGTGTGCCCAAGCGAAGCGAGCAGCGTCTTGTTGGCATTGGAATTGGCCGGGGGCTTCGCAGCATCTGTTCTCGGCGTTCCCGCAACCACCACGCCTCCGGCTGGAGTCTCTGCTCCGCGCCCCACGGTAATGCCCGCCGGACCATTGCCGTTCCCTCCGCCACCAACTCCCTTGCTTATGCCATTTCCTCCGGCGCCGTTGGCCGTTCCGCCACCCTTGATGTCAGGCGTTCCCGCCGCTCCCGGCTTGCCGTCCGGACCTGCTTGGAATGTCCCGGCGCGAGTGCCTTGCGGAACGCTGATCGGTCCTGCTGGTGGAACAGGATGTATGCCGAGTGCTATCAACTGACCCGCTGCTTGCGCTCCGGTCCCCTGACCGCCCGCCAGCCCCTGTGCCGAAGGAGGAGGCGGCACCACCGCAGCATCGCCGCGAACACCCTTGCCGACCGCCTGCTCTGCCGTTCCGGCCATCAAGCTTCCACGTGCGCGCTGTTCCGTAACCGCGAGTGCCGGTTCGACCACCGTGGATTTCGCTGCCATATTGATATCGCCCAGTTTGCGGGATGAAGCTGGCGCGGCCGGCGCAGGCTCGATGGCGGAAGGAGCCGGCAAGTTCGGCTTGTTCACCTGCGACACGACTGCGCTCGGGGCGGGTTCGACCACAGCTGCCCTGGAAACAATCTCAGCCGGAACCCGCAGCTTTGCGCCGTCTATATCCGGGCTGGGCTGGACCACATCGCTATGATCAAGCCGAACCTGCGTTGTTTGGCGCGTAACGCTCGGCGCAGGTGGCACAACGGTCTGCAGCGCAGGCGCAACCAGATTGTTGCCATCATGAATCGCTGCCGCCTGTGGCACCGGCGCGGCAACCGGAGTCCACGCGACGATGTTGGGGACCGCGACATCGTGCGGCAGTTTCAGCTTGGGAGGTGCAATGATCGTTTGCGTGCGGCTCTCGGCGTCTGACCGGATGGAGCGAACAAATTGTTTTGCATAGGCCGGGTCGCCTTTCTTCGCCTCCTTTGCCGGTTCGGGCTCCACCTGGTCGTTAATAGGCGGCAGGTATTCGGAAACGCTGTAGTACGTGATCGTCTGGTGCTCGTACGGGCTGCGCAGTGGCAGATCGGACTTGCGTACCAGCGTCTGCGACAAGCCCCACAGCGCAGTCACAATGAACAGGTGATAGAGCGCGGATTGACGCAAGCCGGCAAAGGGAATAGGCCGGGCGACGAAGACGTCATCCCAGAATGGCGCCGGTTGCGACGTCAGTTCCAACGGGGGTTGTCTTCGGAAGAAGAGCAGGTTGTCGACAACGTTTCCGAAGAAAACGCGGTACCAGGGCGTCAGCTTGACGAGCAGTCGAGGACCTTGTCCCGGATCTGTATGAGCCGGCACACGGCCTTCATGGGAAGAAAGTGCCTCTGAATATCGGTCGTCGAAAAGACTCTGCATCACCGGACCGTGTACTTGCTCGGAAGGGTTGATTATAGCTGCGATTCGGTGTTCCCGGCCAACCGCTGCACTACCGGTTCAGCCACAAACGTGCTCTAATCTCAGTCAGACCTCCGGAGTCACACGAATGAGAAGCTTTTTCTTTGTCCTCTTGCTGGCTGTATTGATATTGTCCAGCTTTGCCTTTGCGCAGGTTTCATCGAGCCAAGAATCTACAACCGGTCGGCTCACGCCCGACTTCTCCGGCATGTACACGTTTTTGCAGGACGGCGAATTCGTTCAGATCAATGTTGAAGATCAGGGCATTGTCACGGGGTTCATTTCACGTTTTGGCGACCTCGACAGCGACCGCGGTGCCTTTCTGGACCAGTTCCTAAAGGACGGAAAGACGGACGGGAAGAAGCTTGACTTCGCCACCAACCAGGTCCACGGGACATGGTTTGAGTTTCATGGCGTCGTGAATCGTGGCGCGGGGAAGACCCCGAATGATGACGCGTATTTCATCATTCAAGGCAAGCTGACCAAATACACCACCGACAGCGCAAAGAAGACGAGCGCGCAGTCCCGCGAGGTGACTTTCAAATCCTTTCCTCAAAACGCCGGCTCGGATGCTCCAAAGCGAGATTAGCGCCGATCAAGACTTCGATTCCGGCGGACGTGTGTACTCAAGCGGGTTGGGCGGACCGCCGAAACGGGTGTTGGTACCCGTACCGTAGGTTCCGGTGCCGAAGGAAGTGCCCGAGGCTTCAGTTTCGCCTGTTCCTTCCAGCGCCTGCTTGAATTCACGCAACACCTGATCAAGATATTCCTCAATGCGGCCCGTGTTTGATTCGACAAACGGCCTTAATAGCCGTGAGGGCGGGGCGTAGTTCATAGTGACGTTCACAAGCGTGTCGTTTCCAAGCGGCGAAAAGCTGATGCGGCCTGTATGCTTGGGCCCGTTCAACGATTTCCACCCGATCGCTTGGTTGGGAATGAACTGCTCCACCTGCGCATCCCACTCCAGCCGTTTGCCCGCAATCTGTGCCACCCAATGCGACCGGTCGCCATCCTTTCGGACCGACTGCACGATTGACGACCACTGTGGCAGGCGCTCAAGTTCCGCCCACGACCGGAATACCTCTTCCACCGGACGGCCGATCTGGAGCGTCTTTTGCAAACGGACGATTCCGCCATACCTGCTTCGTCCCACCAGGTTCACGAGCATGAGCGTACCCGCAGCCGCGCCCACGCCTGCCGCCACGCCGGCGGTGAAACCACTCCAGTATCTTCTTCTCGCCATTGCACACTCCTCGTCAGCGGTTTGTGAACCGATCCGACAGCACTGAACGCTAGACCGTCACGCCACTAGGACACCTCACCTCGGGCGAGGGTTGCCATTTCGCATCAAAGTCGCACAGCTTCGTTCTAAACCTATGCAACAGCGAACTACAGCGGGCCATCCCTTCTTGTGGGCCTTACTCAATTTGCGTAAGAAGACAGCAAAACCGAATGCAGCTAAGGGAGTTGTTGCCGGCTTGGTCGGGGGACTGATCGGCGCATGGATGATGAGCCTGTCTGCAAGGCTGACTGACAGACTCGGTGGGCGCAACGGCTATTCACCCTCGGAACTCTCACGGCTTGAAGCGCGCCGCTTCGTGAACGGAAGCAGCCAGGAACTGGACTCGATTACCGTAGCGGCTGACTGGATCGACGGGTTATTTGGCCATCGTCTCTCGCCCGGGCAGAAGGGATTCCTGGCCGCTGCCGTTCACTACGGCATGGGTGCCGGGTGGGGAGCCGCTTACGGCGCATCCGTCGAGTATGTGCCAAAGCTGAGCACGGGTCTTGGATCTGCGTTCGGCGTCGTCGAATCGTTTGCGGTCGAGTCGGTCGGCAACTCAGCGCTTCGCGTTACGCGTCCATTGCGGGAGTATTCGTTGGGCGAGCATCTTCAATCAGCGGCAGACCACGCTGTCTACGGAGTGACCCTGGAACTGACACGGCGAAATCTGCGGAAGGTGCTTTGATGTCGGCGGAGGTCAGGATAGGCACTTCTGGCTGGCACTATCAGCACTGGCGAGGGCCTTTCTACTCTGAGCGCTGTCCGTCCTCGAGAATGCTCGACTACTACCTCGAGCATTTCGATACTGTCGAGATCAACAACAGTTTCTACAAACTTCCCGCAGAAGAAACTTTTGCGTGCTGGCGAGACGCAACACCGCCCGGCTTCTGCTTCGCCGTGAAGGCCAGCCGTTTCATTACGCACAACAAGAAGCTCAAAGACCCGGAGAACGCTCTGGAAAACTTCCTGCCGCGTGCAGAGAAGCTTGGCAAAAAGCTCGGGCCGGTACTGTTCCAACTTCCGCCGAAGTGGCACGTCAATGTGGATCGCCTTGACGAGTTTCTGTCGGTGTTGCCGAAGGGCAAACGACATCGTTACGCCTTTGAATTTCGCGAGCCAACATGGCTGAACGAGCAGGTCTACCGCGTTCTGAGGCGGCACAACGCGGCTTTCTGCATTTACGAACTTTCCGGTTTTCAGACCGAGAACATCATAACTGCCGACTGGACGTATGTTCGCCTGCATGGGCCGGGCGGAAAGTACCAGGGTTCTTACAGTACGGAGCAACTCAGCAGTTGGGCTGAGCACATTGAAAGTTGGAGTAGGAAGCTGAGTGCGGTCTACGTGTACTTCGACAATGATCAAGCGGGCTACGCTGCCCACAACGCGATCGAACTGAAGCGACTTGTACGGGGCACTCAGCAGCAAGCCAGCACTGCCGGTAGGGAAGCAGCATAGGACGCGGTTCATGTCGTCGAACGTCATACGCGAGCTGCACGAACGCGCCACCGAATGGCTCGTGCGCCTCAGGCCCCGCGCAGACGTCATCTATACGGGCCAGAGCAGGACGGTGCTCGCCACCAACCGTGACGGGAACATCAGCCCGGACTCCGACCAGGGTCTTTGGGTTTTCCAGACTCGAATGCTTTCGGCCTATCGCTGGCTCATCAACGGCAACCAGCCTCATATGGTCGCCAACTCGAACGTAATGCAACACACGTGGCTTGGGTACTACATCGTTTCTCCCCCCGGGGTGGAAGACCGTGGCCGCGATGAGGCAAACCCGGCGCAGCAGACGATCGAACTTCGGGTCTCGCGAGCGGTGGCCGACGGCATGCGCGAAACCGTTGAGGTCACGAACTACACCCAGCGTCCCACCCGTCTCACGCTTGAACTTGAAGTCGAGGCTGATTTTGCTGACCATGGCGAGGCCCAAGGTCAACGCAAGCAGCAGGGCAGTTTGAATCGCCATTGGAGCAAAAGCGCGCCGGGAGAATGGCAACTGCTGTTCGATTATCGCGTGGAGCACCGTTGGGAACACCAGCAGGACGGCGGCGTCGCCCACATGCATCGCGCGATCACGCTGCACTTCAGGCATGTCGATTCAGCCCCCGAAGATCGTGACGGCAGGATCGCATTTCAGATCGAACTCGGGCCGCACGGACACTGGCGGGCATGCGTCGAGGCTGTTCCCGCTATCTACGACCTGCCGCTTCCGGGCGTTGGCGTCACCGCGTTCACGCCAGTCAAGTACGACTGCGGCGATCATGGCGGTTCTGCCAGCAAGTGGGATGAGCGTCGCGAAAATTTTCTGACTGTAGCCACCACCTTAAGCGCTCCGCACGACAGTACGCTCGCGCCGGTCGTGACCGGTGCTCTTCGGCGTGCACGCAGCGATCTGGCATCTCTTCGCCTATATGATCTCGACACCGGTTCCGGCGGCTGGGTGCCGGCGGGTGGACTGCCCATCTATATCGCAGTTTTCGGCCGTGATTCACTTGCAGTGGGTTGGGAAGCAAGCTTGATCGGGCCGGAGCTTATGCAGGGCGCACTCGCAGCTCTCCCCCGGTGGCAGGGAGACCGGATCGACGATTGGCGCGACGAACAGCCCGGCAAAATCCCTCATGAGGCGCACACAGGCCCGCTTTCCGTTTTGAACTTCGCGCCGCATGGTCTGTAT
>JAEZPW010000211.1 GCA_023441255.1 Acidobacteriota bacterium | reverse complement strand
CACTTAATTGTCTCCTCGGCTTCTACCCAGCACTGCGTGCTGGGCTAAATTCGTTTGCATGCCTCCGGCATGCACGAGCCAGGAACAACGTGTCGAGACACCACACCTGTTTTTGGGCTATCGAATTAATGCCGTTGAATGGCTTGGCAACGCACCCTCCCCGCGGGAAAGGGTGCGGCACCCGCGGTGAAAGTACTCTGAGTACTCGGTACCCGCAACCCGGTACTCGGTACTCAAAATTCGGTACTCGTTTCGCGCTAAACTATACCTGTCCGGGTACTTTCCGCGGGGGTGCCCTATGCAGCGCAAAACTCTTCACTTAGTCCTTGATTTCTTCCTGATTGGTGCTGCCGTTCCTGTCATCCTGCTGGTGATCTGGCGGCTGTTCTTCGAGAATGCGCCGGTTGCCGCGCAGACATACTTCCTGAAAATCGCCATGGTGCTCTGGCCTGCCGGTATGCAGATCATGGTGGTGCCGCACTTGGAGGGTAGTTTTGGTATCTCCTTGACCATTGCCATCCTGATCTTGCAAAACGCCATCCTGTACTCCATCGTGGCGCTTATCGTACATTGGCTCGTAGCCCGGATGCGGCATCGGCGCATCCCACAGGCGCACTGAACAACTACTGAAAGGAATCCCAACTTCGTGAGCACGAAACCCCTCGTTTCGATCGTGATGGGCTCCGACTCCGACCTTGAGATCATGCGCGAGGCCGGCAAAGCGCTCGACGGCTTCGGCATACCATATGAAATGGACATTACCTCGGCGCACCGGTCACCGGCGCGGACGGCGGAGTACGCGCGCAAGGCAGCGGGCCGGGGAATAAAAGTGATCATTGCCGGCGCCGGCGGAGCGGCACACCTGGCGGGGGTCATCGCCGCGGAAAGTACGTTGCCGGTCATTGGCGTCCCGATCCCGTCTTCTTCTCTGCAGGGACTGGACTCGCTGCTGGCCATCGTGCAGATGCCGGCAGGTATTCCGGTCGCAACCGTCGCCATCGGCAAGGCCGGCGCCACGAACGCCGGAATACTCGCGGCCCAGATGCTCTCGCTCGGCGACCCCGAAGTCGCCAAGAAACTCGAGGGCCACAAGGAGAAACTCGCGCGGGGCGTGGAAGAGAAGTCGCGGAAGCTGAAGGAGCCTGGCGAGTAGCGAGTGAGTAGTACCTATTACCTAGTACCTAGTAGCTAGTTAGTGCGCTTGTTGCGGGCTAAATTGAGAAGCTTCGACAACTCGGTACTCGGTACTCACAACTCGGTACTGTTCTTGTTATCACGCGCACGTGTGCGCTCGCTGTTGCGCACTTGACGCAGAACGTCTGCGAGCGCAACAATTTTCAGGTCGCAAAAGTTTAACGAGGTGAACATGCTGGCTTATCTGTTCGTCGTATTTGCCGTAGCGTTCCGGTTTCTGTTGTTGCACTCCCCTGAGTGGATGGCGTTCACGCCTGTAGCTGCAGCCCTGCTTTATTTCGGTGCGCGCGCGCCGCGCCGCCAGTTCTGGGTACCGGTCGCCCTGCTGGCCGCCTCAGACGTGGTCCTCACGAAACTCGTGTATTCGTATCCACTCACGGCCGATCATTTCATCACTTGGGGCTGGTACGTGGCCGCCCTGTTCATCGGCGCGTGCCTGCGCTCGGACAGCAAGGCCCTGCGCATCGGCGTGGCCTCGGTGAGCGCTTCGATTTCGTTCTTTATCGTCAGCAACTTCGCCGTGTGGGCCGTCTGGAACATGTATCCGAAGACGCTTGGCGGACTGGTGGAATGCTACGTCGCGGCTGTTCCGTTCTTCCGCAACACGCTGGCCGGAGACCTGTTCTTCAGCGCCGTTCTGTTCGGGATCGGCGCAGTGGTTTCGGGTTATGCGTCAGAGAAAGCGCACGGGCGTATCGCGGCGTAGGATTGGGAAGCGTTCGTTTTCCGCTGACCTTGATGTGAAGCGATGTGTGGCGCCGGGTCTTTGACCCGGCGTTTCGCCGTTTAGGCCACGGATTTCTCGCTTCTCGTCCGCCGCATGCCGAGTCGGAGACCCGGCACTACACAAGCTCATCGCGGCAGTACACAACCAAGTCTTCCTCTTTGCATCTCAGTCTCCGTCCGCTACTCAGGAGAAGGCTATGGCACGCATTACTGAGATCGCTCCCGACATCTTCCAGATCACAGAGCACGTCGCCGAGATCAATCTGCAGTTCAACCACTTCCTCGTGCGCGACGACGAATCACTGCTGTTCCACACCGGCTACAAGCGCATGTTTCCGCTGATGCACGAATCAGTCTCGAAGCTGATCGACCCAGCGCGCCTGCGTTACGTCAGCTTCAGTCATTTCGAGTCCGACGAATGTGGCGCTCTTAACGAATGGCTCGGCGTGGCGCCCCAGGCGGAAGTTATCGCCGGATTTGTGGGGGCGATGATCAATCTGCAGGACTTTGCCATTCGCGCGCCCAGAGCTGTAACGGCTGACGAAAGCATCTCGACCGGAAAGTACCACTTCCGGTTCGTCTCCACGGCCCAGGTGCCACACGGTTGGGACGCGGGCGTTCTCTTCGAGGAAACGCAGCGCACACTTTTCTGCTCCGACCTGCTGCACCAGTGGGGTGACTGCGAACCATTCACCAGTGACAGCGTGATGGACCGTACTCGCGAAGCCATGCGCCTTACGCAAGCCGGTCCGCTGGCCAACTATGTTCCTTACAACGCGCATACCGAACGCGTGCTGGAAGGTTTGGCCAAGATGCAGCCGCGCACGCTGGCTGCCATGCACGGCTCCACTTATATAGGAGACGGTGCGCAGGCTTTGCGCGAACTCGCGGTGATCATGCGGGAAGAGTTGGGCGAAATGGCAGTGCCGAAGGGGGCAGCGAGATAAAGAGAGTACCTAGTACCTAGTAGCTAGTTGTGGTGTGTCACCACGTTGTTCCTGGCTAGTGCATGCCGGAGGCATGCAGATGAATTTAGCCCAGCACGTAGTGCTGGGTTGCAGCCGACGAGACGATTAAGTGCCGGAGGCACGCCGGAAGTCCTTTTCCGCCGTGCCTCCGGCACTTGCACGCTTACATGCGCCATCCCCGGATTTCATCCGGGGCTAAATTCGTTCCGTCCCTCGCGGGACGAAGCCGCTTGCGAGCGCTCTATCGAGAACCGCCAAACCGGAACAACTGAAATTGCAAACCTAGCTCCTAGTGAAACAGTCGCGCGACGATTTGCTGAATACCCCGATTCTGATTTATTCCAGTCGCTGGAATTGAACACTGAGTACTGAGTACTGAGTACTGAGTACTAGAACTCGGTACTCGGTACTCGGTACTAATCTCTACTTCGTCAGCTTCAGCGGCCTGGCCGCGATGTCGTTGCGCATGTGCATGCCGTCGAAGTGGATCATGGCGGCGGCTTCGTAGGCGCGCAAGCGGGCGGCGTTCAGGTCTTTGCCACGGGCGGTGACGCCAAGCACGCGGCCTCCGGCGGTGTAGTAATCGTCGCCCTGCTTGGATGTTCCCGCATGGAAGATCTTTACGTCGGGCGTACGTGCGGCGAGGTCGAGCCCGCTGATACGCTTGCCCTGTTCATACGAACCGGGATATCCGCCTGACGCGAGTACCACGCAGACGCTGGCATCGTCGGTCCACTTGAAGTCGCCGTCGGAGGTGCGGCCCTCGATGGAGGCTTCCATGGCTTCGACCAGGTCGCTTTCCATGCGCATCAGGATAGGTTGCGTTTCGGGATCGCCGAAGCGGCAGTTGAACTCCAGCACCGAGGGGCCTTTGGCGGTCATCATCAGGCCGCAATAGAGAATGCCCTTGTAGGGGATGCCCTCTTCGGCCATGCCCTGTATCGTCGGCTTGGCGATGTGGGCGATCAGCCAGTCGCGCATCTGCGGATCGACGATCTCGCTGCTTGAGTATGCGCCCATGCCGCCCGTGTTCGGACCGGTGTCGTTGTCGCCGACGCGCTTGTGGTCCTGCGCGCCGACGAGCGGGGCCACGCGTTCGCCGTCGCTCATCACCAGGAACGACAGTTCTTCGCCCTGCAGGAACTCTTCGAGCACAACCCGCGCTCCGGCCTGACCCAGCATCTTGCCGCTGAGCATTTCGTTGGCGACGGTCGCGGCCTCCTCCTTGGTTTTCGCGATCACCACCCCTTTTCCCGCGGCGAGCCCATCGGCTTTCACGACCACTGGAGTAGATAGATGTCCGAGCGCGTCCTTGACTTCGGCAGCGGACGTGCAGATAGCGTAGTGCGCGGTCGGAATGCGATGTCGCTGCAGGAACGCCTTGGCGAAGCTTTTGCTTGATTCCAGTTGCGCAGCCTTTTGCGTCGGCCCGAAGATGCGCATGCCGCGCCGCTCGAACTCGTCCACTACACCCATCGACAACGGTACTTCCGGGCCGACGACGGTGAGGTCGGCTTTGGTGCGCAGTGCCGCCTCGATCATGGAATCCACGCTCTTGACATCGCAGGGAAGGCACTCAGCCTCTTCGCAGATGCCGGCGTTCCCCGGCGCGCAGAACAGTTTCGTGACGCGCGGCGATTGCCGTATTTTCCACACGAGCGCGTGTTCGCGACCGCCACTACCAATCACCAGGACGTTCATGAGTTCCTCTTCGGCACAAGATTACAGGAAAACGGGTTTGTGGTTTCTAGTTTCTGGTTTGTGGTTAAGTTTCGCGTTTCGGGTTTCCCGTTTCGCGCTCCTGCTTTCGAGTCTTCGTGTCTCTGGGGTTGGTTGTCATTCTGACCCTGAGCGGAGGGATGGGACGAACCCCTGCCCCGACCACGCATCTTGCCGAGGGTAGGGGTTCCTCGTCGCTACGCTCCTCGGAATGACAAACATCGCCGACGATAGCCGCCACCCCGTCGCTACGCTCCTCGGGATGACAAACGAGCGGGAACTCGGGCTGTTCTGGTATTTTGTCAGGGCCCGCCGGTGAGGGCACCGGCGTTACATCTGGCGCCGGCGTTCACGTTGAGCTTTGCGAACGTGGCGCGCAGGGCAAGGCGAAGCGAGGGGCGCGCAACCCAAAACGCGAGGCGCGAACACGTAACTCGAAACGCGTAACGCGAAACGCTGTTCAACCAGAAATAAGAAACTGGAAACTAGAAACTAATGATCACGGTTTCCAAAGAGGACTACCTCAAGGCGATCTTTGAGGCCGAAAGCGAAGGCGAGACCGTGATTTCGGCCACGCTGGCCAACTGGCTTTCGGTGTCGCCTCCGGCCGTCAGCATGGCCCTGCGAAGGCTTAAGCGGGATGGCTGGGTAAGCGTTGCGTCTGATGGACGGGTGCAGCTTACGGCCGAGGGACGCCGGATCGCGCAGCGCATCGCCGTGCGGCATCACCTGATCGAGCGAATGCTGAGCGAGGTTTTCGGTATGCCCTGGTACCGGACACATGACGAGGCTGAGCGACTTGAGCATGCCGTGTCAGGCGAGTTCGAAGCGCTGTTGGTCAAGCGGTTGGGGCGGAGTGGGGCCTGTCCGCACGGTAACTTCGCTACGGGCGACAGTCCAGCACGCAAGCGAAAGCGTGGTCTGCGCCTGCTGTCGGAAGCCGAAGCGGGAGCGAAGTACACGATCAGCAGCGTGTACGAACGGGATTCAAAGCTCAACGAGCTGCTGGATCGCCGCGGCCTGCGTCCCGGAGCCGAACTTTTCCTGCGCGAGCGCAACTACGACCAGACCCTGACGCTGGAAACTATGGCCGGGACGGTCGTCCTCGGCGGTCCGGCGGCCGAGAAAATCTGGGTAGCCCCCGCCGCAGCTCACGCATCCAAGTAGTAGTTAACCATAGTTTACTTGCCGGGCTGCACTCCGGCTAAACTAGTCGAAGGCATATGGGGACCAATGTGTTGAATCCGGAGCGGCAGGGGTGGCGCCAGGAGGCGGCTCGTCCCAGCTTGCCTGAGATCCACAGCTCGCTCCCGGTTCCGAACACTCCAAAGGTCCTGCGCAAGATGCTGGCGTTTGCCGGCCCGGGGTTCATGGTCGCGGTCGGCTACATGGACCCAGGGAACTGGGCGACCGATCTGGCCGGTGGTTCCAAGTACGCGTATACGCTGCTGTCGGTCATTCTGCTGTCGAACATCATGGCGGTGCTGCTCCAGAGCCTCAGCATCAAGCTGGGCCTGGTGACAGGGCGTGACCTGGCGCAAGCCTGCCGCGATCATTTCAGCCGTCCGGTGTCGCTCGTGCTCTATGGATTGGCCGAGGTGGCAATCGCCGCCTGCGACCTGGCCGAGATTATCGGGTCGGCGATCGCGCTGAACCTGCTGTTCCACATCCCGCTGATCTGGGGCGTGTGCCTTACGGCGCTCGATGTTTTTTTGCTGCTCCTGCTTCAGGACCGCGGGTACCGCTATATCGAAGCACTGGTGATCTCGCTGATCGCGCTGATCGGAGCGTGCTTCGGCGCTGAAATCATCTTCTCTCGGCCTGACATTCTCGGCATCGCGAAGGGATTCGTTCCGTCGCCGGAGATCATCCGCAACCCCGGTATGCTTTATATCGCCATCGGCATTCTGGGCGCCACGGTGATGCCGCATAACCTTTATAT
>JAEZPW010000198.1 GCA_023441255.1 Acidobacteriota bacterium | reverse complement strand
GCTTCAAGCCGCGGCCATTCTCTTTCTGCCGAAAAACGTTGTTTTTCTGTGGCGCGGGGTGACAGACGCGGAGCAACCATCATCTGAGACATGAGGCTATGGACTGGGTGCGACCGCCCCGGGTAGTGGTGCTGGACGATGAGCGTGTAATCGCAGACACGCTGGCGCAGATACTGCGCCTGAACGGATGTGAGGCTTCGGCGGTCTATTCGGCAGCGGCTGCCCTACAGTATCTCGACGAGGAGCCTCCCGACCTGCTCATTACCGATGTCGCTTTGGACCCGGATTCCATCAACGGCATAGATGTAGCGATCTACTACGAGCGTGAGTGCCCCGGATGCAAGGTCCTGTTGATTTCAGGACATGCCGCCACCACAGATCTGCTATCCAATGCGCGTGCGACAGGGCACGATTTCAGGCTGCTGCAAAAACCTGTTCACCCGGACGAACTGTTATCAGCGGTGTCGGACACCCTCGCAGACCTCAGTCGAACATCAGACACCGTTCAATCCCCTGCGTCGGACTTGATGGCGTAGTACCCCTTGCGCGCCTGCACGCGAAGGTCTTTATCTTTAGTGCGTAACTCAACTCTCCTGAAAGTCCCGTCGAGTTTCGCATTGGTGGGTGTGTAGCCCAGGTTGTACTGGCTGCGGAGCTCATTCGCGATCTGATCGAAGGCGGCGCGGAGCTTTTCAGGCTTGTTGGACGCTTCGATGACACGCCCACCCGTTTCTTCGGCAAGCTTTTTCATCTCCCGGTCCCCTCCATACGCGCCGCCGTAGAACCCGCGGTCCGCGATAAGAATTACGTAGCAGATCGAGTCGGCTTTTTGCGCCGCCTCCACTGCGTCCCGTATTTTCATCTGGCTGCCCTGGTCTTCGCCGTCGGTGAGGATAATCATCGCTTTCCGGCCCACTTCTTTGGCCAGTTTGTCGTTGGCAGCCAAATAGATGGCGTCGTAAAGAAGAGTTCCTTTCGGATCGGTACTGGTCGGGAATGGGCCGCCGCCGATACCAGGCACCACGCCGCCACCTCCGCCGGTATTGATTCGTGCCCGGTTCAGGGCCGAGGCTAGTTCATGCGAGGAAGAGGTAAAGTCCTGCAGAAGATCTACCGTCACGTCAAAGCTGATGACGAATGCCAGATCTTTCGGCTTGATAACGTCGCGCAGAAACGACGAACCGACTTCCTTTTCGAACTCCAGGACCCGCTCCTGGCTCGCGCTGCTGTCGATCAGTATGCCCAGCGTAAGAGGCTGGTTCGACTCTGAGCTGAAATACTTGATCTTCTGCTCTTTGCCATCCTCCAGTACCTCAAAATCGTCTTTCGTCAGGTTCGGTATTAACGCGCCCTTCTTGTCCTTGACGTTGAAGAAGAGGTTGACGACGTTCACATTGGACTTGAAGGTTGGCAGGTTTTCAGTCTGCTGGTCCTCTTGCGCCCAAAAGGGCACGGCAAAAGCGAGTGCCAGGACGAACCCAAGTGCGACTTTGAAACTGAGCGGTGTTCTTAGAGACTGCATGTTTTTATGAAGCGGTCTGCGTCAGCTAGAATTGAGATGGCTCCGCGTCCCGCCTTAACATATTAGAACGCGGGAGGGGGTCCATAGTTGCTGTCGGCAGGAGAATCGCGCCGGGGCAACGCCGGAACCTTCGTTTCGGGAAGAGAAAGGGGTATGAGAATGGGCCGAAAAGGCCTCTGCGGCAATTGCCGGATTTTGCTACTTTTCTATTGTGTCATAGCCTTGACTCTCTTCCTGACTTCTGCGGCGGCAGCACAATCGAACGAACAACTGCCGGACGGTCCTAAGCCTCAGAACAACGCTCCGCAGCCTGTTCCGGAGACTCCCAAACCGCAAGAGAATGCCCCTCCACTACCCGAAGCGCCAGCCGCACAGCCCGCTCCTGAACCGCAGCCGGCGCCGAATGCTCCGATTCCGGGCAGCGAACCGGCCGGTTCCGCGACTTCCGACGATACGCTGCCAACCACGGGGTCAGAGGATTCCAACGCCGGGCAGAAGCCAAGTTCGCAGGTGACCACGATCGCCCCGGGTTCGGTGCCACGCGACGGGAGTGACCGTGAGCAGATGTACAAGATTACTCGGCAGGTAAATGCGGTCACGGTGCCGGTAACGGTGAAGGACGATTCAGGACACCTGGTAGAAGGACTGCTTGCTAAAGATTTCAGTGTTTATGAGGATGGCGTTAGACAGAAGTTGACGTTCTTTACCAGCGACCCGTTCCCTCTCTCCGCGGCTGTTGTCATCGACATGGGCATGCCGGACAACGTTCTGAGCAAGGTTCGTGACACCCTGCCCGCTCTCGTCGGCGCTTTTGGCCAGTTCGACGAGATTTCAGTCTATTCGTACGGTAATACCGTAAAGAAGTGGCAGGACTTCACTTCCGCCAAAAGCGTCCCCCCTTCATTAATGAAGCAGTTGAAGGCGCAGCGCGGCAGTGCGGCTGGCACTCCGGTCATCGGCGGCCCAATGGGCCAAACCGGACCAGTGATCAACGGGCGCAATGTGGCCGACAATACCCCTAACATGCCATCGATGCCCTCCGGCACTAACGCCAAAACATCGCGGGTGCTTAACGACGCGATTCTCGCGGCGGCACGCGATCTGGCCGCACGGGACGGAGTAACCCGAAGGAGAATTTTGTTCGTTGTCAGTGATGGCCGGGAAGTCGGCAGCGACGCCAGTTACGCTGACGTCATGAAAGTTCTGCTTTCGAACGGAATAACGGTATACGCCGTTGGCGTTGGAAGCGCCGGCATTCCGGGCTACCGCACGTTGGAGAAGATCCACATTCCGGGGACGAGTTACGGCAACATCTTGCCGAAATATGTCTCCGCCACCGGCGGACAGCTTTTCCCGTCTTTCGATGAGCAGGCGATCGAAAACGCCTATTCGCAGGTGACCGAGCAGGCGCGAAATCAGTACACGCTCGTGTACCAAACGCGGGCTACCCCATCTAGCGCATACAGAAGCATAGAGGTGCGGGTCACGCGGGGAGGTCTGAGAATTTACGCAAAGGACGGATATTATCCCTTGCCGCCACGACGGGTGCCGGCCGCGTCCTCAGTCCAACCGTAGCCATTCAGGCGTGCGAATGCTTCCCAAATGAGCGAAAGCCCTTCGCCAGCCTCTCTGGTACACTTTTCACGTAGTTCCGAACCCGGTCATGAATATTTCCGAGGCCATCCGCATAGCCCTGCTCTCCTTGTGGGCGAACAAGTTACGGTCGGTACTGACGCTGCTCGGCGTAGTCATTGGCGTCGCTGCCGTCATTGCGGTGGTCACCTTCGTCAACGGTATCCAGGCTTACGTCTCCGAAAGAATATTTCGCCTCGGAGCCGACGTCTTCGTCATAAGCAAGACCTCCCCGGTGGTCACCAACGCCGAGCAACTGCTCGAAGCGGAAAAGCGCAAGGATTTGGGACTGGAGCACTTCGAGGCTGTCAAAGCCGAGTGCAGGAACTGCCAATACGTCGCCGCGTCCGTCACCACGATCGGGAAAGTTCGCTACGCCGACCAATCCAGCAGTGACAC
The DNA here is from genome assembly GCA_023441255.1 of Acidobacteriota bacterium. Taxonomy (GTDB): domain Bacteria; phylum Acidobacteriota; class Terriglobia; order Terriglobales; family Acidobacteriaceae; genus JAEZPW01. Next base: position 8,433 of record JAEZPW010000198.1, on the reverse strand, counting down.
GTTTATCCGTGGCTGGACGCCTGACATGTCGCCGGTCTATGACCTGGACCTGATCGCTGGACGTGCCGTGAACGAAACCGACATGAATACCGCGGCCAATGTCGCCATGATCGGCTACGACGTGTTCGACAAACTTCTGGGCGGCATGGATCCGATCGGCAAAGAGATCTATGTGAATGGCGCCGGGTACACGGTGATCGGGGTCGGGAAGAAGGAAGGCACCACTCTCGGGCAGAGCCGTGACAACTGGGTTGTATTGCCGATGTCATCATGGCTACGGCAGTTCGGGGCCAGGCGGAGCATCACTATCCTCGGAAAGGCCTACGGATTGGGAACGAGCCTCGATGCCGCGATGGATGAATCGCGCGTCATCATGCGCTCTCATCGGCATGATATGCCCGGCAAGCCTGACAGTTTCGCCCTGGAATCAAACCAGAGCTTCATCGGCATTGTGAACTCGCTCATGAGCAGCTTCTTCATCGCCATGATCGCGATCGCTTCCATCTCGCTGGTGGTTGGCGGAATCGTCATCATGAATATCATGCTCGTGTCCGTGACCGAACGTACCCGGGAGATCGGCATTCGAAAGGCAATGGGCGCACGCAGTGCCGACGTGCTACGGCAGTTCCTGATCGAGTCGACTACCTTGGCCATGGTCGGCGGAGTTCTCGGCGTACTGAGCGGGATCACTGTGGCAAAGACCGTCACCGCCCTTATCGGGATGCCGTCTGCCATCAAACTTTGGGCGGTACTGGCGGGTCTTATAGTGGCTGCAAGCGTTGGGATATTCTTCGGTGTTTACCCGGCCAGCAGGGCGGCGAAGCTCGACCCCATCGCGGCTTTGAGATTCGAGATGTAGTGACGCGAAGGACCGATTTTCATGATGCGCAAGAACGATCTCGGTGAAATTGTTCGGATGGCGTTGGATACGATCTGGAAGAACAAGCTGCGTTCCGGCTTGACCATTCTGGGCATCGTGATCGGCGTGTCGGTAGTGATCGGGATTTCGTCCGTCGTTCGCGGGCTGAACTCGAACGTGTCAGGCATGATCAGCAGCATGGGGTCGGACTTGATCTTCGCCTTTCACATCGACGTCTTCACATTCGGCCACATGCCGGAAGAGATGCGCACGCGCAAGGAACTCACGTTTGAAGACGCAGAGGCCATGAAAACTCTGCCGCACGTCAAAGCCGTCACTGCAGGCGTGCGATGGTTTCGCCCCGAACTTGGCGTAGGAAGCTTCGCAGTCAAGTACAACGGCCGCAAAGCCAAAAACACGATCGTGGAAGGCGACACTGCCTCGGCAAAGGACGTGTATGACGCGCAGTTGCAGCCTGGCGGTCGATGGTTCAGCGACCTGGATGACGAACGCCGCGCAAACGTCCTGATCCTCGGATCGGAAACAAAACAGGCGCTGTTCGAAAATGAAGACCCGCTCGGCAAAGAGATCAACATCGAAGGGCAGCTGTTTACAGTCATAGGCGTCGCCGAACCCACCAAGCAGGTGTTCGGCGGGGGCGGGTCAAATCCCGAAGACAACAAGATATTTATGCCTCTGGCGACCTTCCGCAAGCTCCACCCGGAACAGAAAGCTCATTGGATCACCGCCAAAGCCACCTCTCACGACGATATGCAGAAGGCGCAGGACGAAATCCGCGAGCTGCTGCGCCGGCGCAGAAAGGTTCCTCCCAACAAGCCCGACAACTTTTCGGTCTTCACGCAGGACTCAATGTCGGAAGTGTGGAACCAGGTCACCGGCGGCATCTTCATCTTCATGTTTGCGGTGAGCAGTGTTGCGCTCATTGTGGGCGGCGTCGGCGTGATGAACATCATGCTAGTGTCGGTCACCGAACGAACACGTGAGATCGGAGTGCGGAAGGCCATCGGAGCGCGAAAGCGCGATGTCCTGATTCAGTTCACGCTGGAAGCCATCACCTTGTGTTCCGTTGGTGGATTTATCGGCATCTTCGTCGGCGCGGTCCTCACCTATGCCATACGACTGATCTGGTCATCTATGCCGGCCAGTATGTCATTCTTCTGGACCGCACTCGCCGTTTGCGGTTCCGCGGGTATCGGACTGCTATTCGGAATCTACCCCGCCTGGAAAGCTGCCAACCTCGACCCTATCGAGGCTCTCAGGTACGAGTAATCCAGAGCTGCGACTTGGCGCCAACTGCGCTTTCTTGCGAGCGCAATGCGCTTGCTAGCCGAACGCGACCTCTTCGCCTGCGCGCAGCGACAATTTCCTGGGAAACTTCCACGTGGTGAATCCGTCCTCACTCTTGGTCACAACCGCATTGGCGTCATTGCCTCGGACCTGTCCTTTGAATTCGCCACGGATCTCCACCTGTTCCGCTTCGAGAATTCCAGTCAGGCACCGAACGGCAACCTGTTGGCCTGACTTTATGAAGTGGCCTGTGCCTGATGGCAGCGCGAAGAACAGCTTGAATGACTGCGACTTCATCTGAGGATCGAAACGCAGTCTGCCCTGGTTCACGCCGAGCCCGAGCATTCCGTTGATGATGGACCACCCCGACATCGGCCTGAAGTAATGACCTCCAAACTCCTGGTGGTCCCAGTAGAGCCCGTTCTTCCGGTACCGCCGGTCTACCGTGCGCACTATCTCGAGGGCCTCGCGATGAAAACCTTCGTATAGCAAAAAGCCTGCGAACGCCAGTTCCACACCGCTCCAGCAGGTGTTGCCCTGATCCACCCAGGTGTCCCTGTCAACATCACTCCACTCTTTAGCTCCGGGCCAGCTGCAGTTCCGAAGCCCGAACCCGGGCCTATAGCTCTCGTCCAGGATCGAGCGAAGAGCCGTATCAATATTGTCCTTGGTTACAAGGTGACCGAGCAGCGACTGATGTGCCGCCCACTGACCTACCAACTGATCTGTGAGGCACCCATCGCTCACATCGCCTTTACCCCCAATCTTGTCCGTATCGTTGTACAGCCGATAGAATCTGCCGTTCCACAACTTGTCTTCCATCCTGGCGCGAGCCTTGTCGAGCAGCTGCGTGTAGCGGCTTTTGGATGCGGTATCCCCCATGGCGTCGGCAGCCTCCACGGCACTGGCGAGTGCGCAAAGCCACTGAGAAACAATGTAAGAGGCGTATCCGTGCATTGGAAAATTGTCGTAGCTGCACTCGATGCCGCGCATGATGGGCACGCCGTCGCCTGCGAACGCGCGATTGTTCACGATGTAGTCGATGGCGCGCTGCACGGCGGGATAAAGATCGCGCAAGTACTTCTTGTCATTCGTCCAGAAGTAGTCTCGCAGGACCATGATCACGAACTGACCGGGCAGGTCCAGGCGGTGAGAGACTCCGGCAGTGCCGTCCTCGCCGTGCTGGAAACTTTTTTCTAAACCGTGCGACACCTCTCCCTTGCTGGTCTGCACCCTGGCGTGGCAGCGCATCGTGGCTTTCTGCAATTCCGGAAACAGCGCGATGATAGGGGTGGTGCCGTAGAGCATTACATCCATGGTGGCCGTCGGCCCCCAGGACCATCCGGCGGCAAGTCCCTCCAGAACTCCGAAGTCGCCACTCTTGACCAACCTTCCGCTGGTCGCAAAAGTGTTCAGCTGCGAATTCACCTGCTCCAGTACATACACATCGGCCGAACTGGAGAAGAAATCATCCAGGAACCGCCGCGAGCGCTTCAGCAAGTCTGTCCGGTTCTGTACGGCATAGTCGGCCACGTCGGCAGCATTCGCAAAAAAGTTCGAATAGTAGTGGCCCTCGATCCTGTTCGACCGCTTCCGAAATTCAGCTTCCGCGTACAGGTTTGGGAAATTCCAACTGTAGACGAACGTGTGCTGCGCTTCAGCACCTTTCCGGTTCAGTTGGAACGATCTGGCCAGCGTGGAGAACACTCCCGGATTTGATCCGCCGGTCTGTCCCCGCTTCTTCCCCGTTTTCGGATCGAGCGAATTTCGCCCGTTGGTTGGCGGCATCCACGAGGGCACCTGCCCTCCTATGCTGGCCGTTCCATTTGTGTCATCCAGATTCGGCAACGTCTTGTGGCGAAGGACGTATTCGTAATAAGGATGGAGAACGGACCAACCGGTGTAGTGAGTGGAGTCGCCCGCCATAGACGTGATTGCGATTTGCCCACAGGTGCTTAGCTTCTCGTCGATTCCGCCACAACTCAGCACTACTGTCTTCGCCTCAGCGGAGTGTTTGATCTCGGTCGTGTAGAACCGTTCGTCATCCTCGTACCCGGCATTGTTGCGCGCGGTCATCATAATCATGACGTCAACAGGCTTCTCAATCTTGGAGACCAGCTTGAAGTCGAAGAATGCGACCGGCAGGGCCGAGTTTTTCACATCGTGAGGGATGAATGGGCTCCAGGCATCCATCAGGATCTCGAAAGGCATTTCTGCATCGGTGAAGCGCAACCGGGCGAACGGAAACCTTGCGGAGTACTCGATCTGGTCAATGGCCTCCATCCATGGGAAGCGATACGCCACTCCCATTTCGCCGCCTTCGTTGAGGCCGTCCGTCAGTTGCAGGAGCTTCATGCGCGGCGCTTGCCCAGCCACTTCGTAGCGCACCTTAAAAAAAAGATTGGCGGCCATCGGGTCTTCGTACTCGCCGACCGGAAGTACGAACTCCGGACCTGTCTCCTTCGGAAAGTTGTTGAAGATCGACCAGTTGTAGAACCTGCCGTCCTTCCGTATCTCGAAGAAACCAGCGCCAATTCCGCCTAATGCCATGCCGCTGCGCACGCGGGAATCTGAACTGAAGCGCTCAACATATACGCCGTCTTCCGATCTTGATGCCGCGCCATCCGCACCTGGAAAACTCGCCGCTTGCGAAGTGAACGGTTGTGTGGCCTGCGCCGCTACCGCAACCGCCGTACCTTTCATGAAGTCGCGTCGCTTCATCACACTTCCATCCTTTTGGTGACGGGCTGAAACCGAACGGCAGCAATTCTAGCCCGAAACGCATGTCTGTGAAATAGTTTTATATAGGAAATAAAACGCAAGAACTCCTGCTCATCCCGAATCGATAACTATCGCAATCTTGGGAGACTCCGCTGACGCAGACTTCCTGACGAGGTCGCGGGAAAAGGACCAAAACACCCGCGTATTCTAATTGAAATAGTTTCATACGGGGCTATAACATATGGAGTCCCGATACGGGCGCCCCCCGGGGCCGATCCTCTGCCGGGCAGATGGCATTCAAAGCACGTTACCCAAGGGAGAAGCACTTTGAACAGCAGATCCTCTAAGGGAAAAGGGTTGTATCTGATTCCGATCCTCTCCAAGACCCTGGACGTAATGGAGCTGCTGGAGCAGGAGAAGAAGCCGCTTAATCTCGAACAGATTCATCAGCGCACCGGAATCTCAAAGACGACCGTTTTCCGCATCCTTCACACGCTGGTACACAGGGGCTACGTTTCCCGCCCCGAAGATGGCAGATACCGGCTGGTGAGCCGTCCTCGCAAGCTTCGTTTTGGGTTCGGCGGACAATCGGGGGAACTCCCGTTCTCGAACGCCGTCACAGAAAGCTTAAAGAAGGCGGCCATGAGCGCCGGGGTGGACCTTGTCACCCTTGATAATCGATACGACGGCAACGTCGCGCGCCAGAACGTCGAGGAGTTCATCACCAGCAACGTCGATCTGGTGATCGAGTTCCAGACAGAGCAGTATGTAGCGCCCATCATCGCCGACCGACTTGCGGCTGCGGGCATTCCACTGGTTGCGGTTGATATCCCTCACCCAAACGCCGTTTACTTCGGCATCGACAATTTCCGCGCCGGCTTCGACGCCGGTTTACTGCTTGCGGAAGCCGCCGAGAGGAATTGGAACGGCAAGGTGGACCTTGTAGTCGGTCTTGACCTGCCGAAGGCCGGTACCTTGGTGCAGAGCCGCATCACCGGATCTTTTGAAGCGATACGATCCAGGTTGCCCCACATCACCGCCGATAAGTTCTTCCGATTGGACGGAGCTGGTCTTCGCGACGAAAGCTACAAAGTGATGATGCAATTCCTTAAAAAGAATGCCGGTGCAAGACGGATTCTTGTGGCCGTCAACAACGACGTCAACGCCCTGGGCGCGATCGATGCAGCACGCGAAATGAAATGTGAACGGTGCCTGATCGCAGTCGGCCACGACTGCATTCCCGAGGCTATGGAGGAGATGAAACGAAAAAACAGCCCCCTGGTCGGCTCCGTTTCGCACGAGGTCGCGACGTACGGACCGCGCCTTGTGCAGTTGGGACTGTCAATCATCAAGGGCGAAAACGTCTCCCCCTACAACTACGTAGAGCACAAGGTCGTGCGTGCCGAACAGGCAACTGCTGCCGTGATTTCGTGATTTGCTCGAAGAGGGGGGCAGCACGCCGCGGGCCGCCGCGGCGTTTCCTTTTGCGCGAACGCCAGCCAATCCCCCCGCGGGGGCTGCCTAACCCTAATTTTACATACGAAATTATTTCTGTATTGCGGAAAGATAGTGTACTATTCTGCCGCAGTCTTCAGGAGATCGAATGTCCACTCATTCCGACGCAATTCATACAGCTCTCGACGATTTTCGGATTGAGGTTCCATCGTGGGGTTTTGCCGACACGGGAACTCGCTTTGGCAAGTTCCTGCAGCCGGGAGCGGCTTCGAGCATCGAAGAAAAGTTCTCAGATGCGGGCCAGGTGAACGCCTTCACGGGCGCGTGCCCCACCATCGCCCTGCACGTACTCTGGGACCTGCCGCAAGCATCGGATGTGGCTCGAATCGCCGAACTTTCCAAACGTTATGGAGTCAGGCCCGGTTCCATCAACCCCAACATCTTTCAGGACCAGTGCTATAAGCATGGCTCGCTCGCCAACGAGCACCCTGAGATCCGCGAGAAAGCCCTCTCGCACATTCTCTACTGCGTCGAGATCGCAAAAAAGACGGGCAGCCGTGATTTGGCGCCCTGGTTCGCCGACGGCTCCAGCTATCCAGGCACGGCCAACATCCGCCGCCGAAAGCAGTGGATTACCGAGGGTCTCAAGCGCATACATGACGCACTCGGCGAAAGCCAGCGGCTACTACTTGAATACAAGCCTTTTGAGCCATTCTTCTATCACACCGATATTGCCGACTGGGGGATGTCATTCATCCTGGCAAAGCACGCCGGCCCTAAAGCCAAGGTATTGGTTGATACCGGACATCATTATCTCGCGCAGAACATCGAGCAGATCGTGGCATGGCTGCTGAGCGAAGACATGCTGGGCGGCTTCCACTTCAATGATCGCCGTTATGCCGACGATGACCTAACTCTAGGTTCCATTGACCCGTACCAGGTATTCCGTGTCTTCGCCGAAATCATGCACTTCGAGTGGGAGACCGGACGCCGTGCCGACATCGCCTACATGATCGATCAGAGCCACAACTTGAAAGGTAAGATTGAGGCAATGATTCAGACCGTCACGACGGCACAGGAACTCTATGCCAAGGCGGCGCTGATCGACCATGAGCGTCTTGAGCGGGCACGCGTGAGCCAGATGCTCATCGAAGCCGAGTCGTGTTACAAGGACGCCTTCGATACCGACGTACGCCCGTTCCTGCGCGATTGGCGCATATCAAAAGGCCTTGCTCCCGAGCCGCTGGAAGCGTTCCGCGCAAGTGGTTACGTGGAGCTTATTGCCCTTGAGCGCGGTAGCCGGAAGAAGGCCGCGTCGTCGTATGCCTAATAGAAGAAAGCCGGGCGAATCCTGCGTCATGCTTCGTCCGGCGAACGACAACATGGGTCATCGCAAGGCTGCACCATCAACACCAGGCACACGCAACATCGTCGCTGTGGATCTCGGAGCCGACAGCTGCAGGGTATCGCTGGCTCGTGAAAATGAGGGCGGCGGAACAATCCAGACCGTTTACCGGTTCCCCAACGGACCGGTACAGCGTGCGGATCATCTTTACTGGGATATCGAAAACATCGTCAGTGGCGTGGGGGAAGGGCTTCGCCGTTGCGCTGCACTGTGTGACGCACCCATCCGCAGCGTTGCAGTTGACGGCTGGGCCGTCGATTACGTCCGACTGGACCGCCATGGTCGCCCGCTGAATGATCCTTTCTGCTATCGGGATCCGCGAACTGAACAGGCGCAACCGCTGTTCTGGAAGAATTGCCTTTCGCGACGGCGAATATACGAGTTGACCGGAATTCAGATGCTCCGGTTCAACACCGTGTATCAGCTTTACGCCGACGCGCGCGACGACCTCCCGCCCGGCAAGCCCTGGTTGAATATTCCTGAATACGTGCTCCATCGCCTCGGCGGCCGCGCTGTCGCGGAATACTCGAATGCCACGCACACGCAGATGCTCGAAGCCGGCGAGATGCGCTGGTGCAATGAAATCCTTTCCGCAGCCGGTTTCCGTCGTACAAGCTTTCCGACGATCGTCGCCCCCGGAACAATTCTGGGTAAGCTGTTGGGTTCCGTAGCTAAGCTCCCGCAG
>JAEZPW010000152.1 GCA_023441255.1 Acidobacteriota bacterium | reverse complement strand
CTGAAAGACTGCGTCGGCGCGGGCGTTAACACCGGTTTTGCGGTCATTATGGTGTAGCTGCCCATCACGACCGAGCTATCTAGATAGCCGTCTGCGATCGCGATGGCCTTCACAGTTGTATTTCGACTGATCGTCAACGCCCCGGAATATGGGAGAGACGACTTGCTTGGGGCCGAACCGTCGAGCGTGTAGTAGATCGTCGCCCCAGGAGTCGTGGAGAAAATGGTAACGGTTTGCGGTGAAGTAAACGTTTGAGTCGGCGCCGGGGTCAAGGTGGGCCTGGCAGCAGTAAGGTTCAGCACGAAGGTGCCGCTCACGACGTCGCTGTTTGCATAGCCACTACGGATGGCAAGAGCGCGCACCGTAGCGGTCGCGTTGAGCGTGATCGGTCCCGTATACAGAGTGGATGCGGTAGTCGGGGTGGCTCCATTCGTCGTGTAGTAAATGGACGCTCCGGCTGTCTCGCAGGATATCGCCAGGGTCTGCACCGAAGTGAAGGTGCCCGGCCCCGGTGAGAACGCGGGTGTCGCCACCTTTGGCGTGATCGAGAACGTTCCGGTCACGACAGCACTGTTTCCATATCCGGCCGCAACAGCGATTGCTTTTACCGTTGCTGCAGCATTCAACGTGAAAGGCGCCGTGTAAACGGTCGATGAGGTCGTGGGAGTCGAACCATCAAGTGTGTAGTAGATGGTCGCGTTCGGCGTAGACGAGGTCAGAGATACGGTTTGTGCCCCGATGAAAGGCGCAACTGGTGCCGGCGTCATTTTCGGCGCTCCCGCCTGAATGACATATCCGCCGGTCATGACCAGGCTGGTGCCAAACCCATCCGCCACCGCGATTGCCTTGATCGTGGTGTTCTGACTCACGGTCACGGGCTGCTTGTAGAGGGTGGATGCCACGGTTGGCGTGGAGCCGTCTACTGTGTAGTAGATCGCAGCGCCCGGCGTCGAAGATGAGATCGCGACAGTCTGGGGCTCAGCAAAATACTGAGTTGGAGCCGGCGTCAGGATTGGCCTGGCCGCCATGATCGTATATCCGCCAGTTATGACCGGGCTGTTGAGATAACCGGTAGCCGTCGCGATCGTCTTGATGGTCGTATTCCGATTCACTGTTATCGGGCCGGTATAAAGGGTCGAGTTGACTGTCGGATTCGTTCCGTCAAGTGTGTAGTAGATGGAAGCGCCCGGCGTCGACGAACTGATCGTTACAGTTTGTGGTGCGTTGAACCACACGACCGGCGCGGGATTGAACCTTGGTCCCGCTGCAGGCACCATCTGCGGCGTGGTCGCGCTAGCCACGTTTGACGAACCGGAGTTTCCGCCGGAGTTGAAGCTTCGGACCCTGTAGAAATACGTTGTCACTGGTTGGACGCTGTTGTCTGAATACGTCGTGACATTCGCGTCCACGGTGAAGGTGACAAGCTCACTGTCAAACGTATTCGTTCTCGCCCGGTCGATGGCGAAGCCGTTTTCGTTATTGGAGTTGTCGGACCAACGCAGCACAACGTTGGTGGCCAGCGTGGCCGACGCTTCGAGCGCAGTGGGCGGTACCGGCTTGTTGTCGGGCGTAGTGACGGACGCGAGGTTCGACAACGTCGTGCCGAGGTCGTTGAAGGCAGCGACTTGATAGGTGTACGTCGTTAACGGATCTGCTGTCGTATCGCTGTAGGTGGTAGCGCTTGCATTCAGAGTGGCAATCACAGACGCAGCCGTGCCGTCCGTACCGCGCAAGACCCGGAATCCAGCATGATTGTCTGAAGTCACCGTCCAGGACAGGTCTACCGTGGTGGGCGACGTCGCGTTTGCCACCAGATTTGTTGGCGCGGCGGGCGGCGCAGCGAAGGCCGCGCGATAAATGCCCGCGTTCGCCGGAAACACTGCGTATTGCACACCTTTGATGGTTTCAGTCGTGTAGAAAACGGGCATGCCGTTGAAACTGAGCGATTCGAGCGGCCCCGATGCCGAGTTCAAGGGCAGCATCGCCGTCAGGCCGTTGGCGCCTGTCCACGTCGAAACAGTGAATTGCAGATGCCTGCCGTCCCAACTGAATCCGCCGAAGGAAGAGTTGTTGCGGCCGTCCAGCCACGTGAGCAACTGGCGCGCGGACACGACCGGGACGCCGCGTGTTTTGGCCGATGCGATGATGGAGTCCGCTCCCAGCGATTCGGGATAGTCCGTATGCATGTTCGCCGCGAAGGCGCCGTAGAATCCACTCGCGCCCAAGGCGTTGTCGAGAAGCGAGTCGATCGTATACGGATAGCCCTGGTTCGACTCGTCGGTCATCTGCGTGGGGACTTGGTAAACGTCCACCATGGTTCCGTCGAGGTCGCCGAAACGCATTGGAATGCCGGAACCGGTGAACAAGCCCGGCCGATTCAATACCCAGGCGTCAGGCCAGTAGTAGTAGTTGGTGTCCAAGCGGATGCCGCTGAGCAGTTCAGCCTTCGGCTGCGAAATCCAATCGCTCCACGGGATGCAGTGGGTGCGGTTGGTCGCAGGCGGGGGCAGCGTCTGAAACACCGTGCGCCATTGGGTCAGCTGGGTATTCAGGTAGTTCTGCATCGAGGACAACGTGTAGTCGGTACAGTCGGTCAGCGTGTGCAGAGCAATCTCAAATCCGGCGTCTGTGTAGGTCGCGGCCTTTGCGTCGGTTATCGGCGTATCCGGGTAGATGTACGAGGTGCTTCGTACGCATTCCCAGTTATCCACGGAACAATTGGCAGGGCTGGCGGCGATCTGAAGGTCGAACCGTCCTGTTGTGCCGCCAATGCCGTGATCGTCGCCCGTCATGACCACCACTGCCTTTTGATTCCGCGGGAAGTACCAGAATCTCGGCAGCGGTCTGCGATCAAGGTTCATCTTCAGGATAAGGTTGGCCAGAAGCCGCTGCTGTTCGTCAGCCTGCGGGATGCTGATCTTGTTGAAGTCGACATAGTCAGGCTGCGGATCGTTTGCCGCGTCGCCATAGAAGGCGTCGTCAGAGCGAACAGGTCCGGGCTGTCCATCGCGTTTTTGTCCGGACCATGCCGGATTCCCCTGGCGCGTGTACACGACCGACCGGGCCAGATCGTAGGTGAACGCAGCCGCCATGCCACCGGCGCTCCCTACCGTGTTCAGGGTTACTGCGGGGCTGTCGGTCGGAGTGATAGCGTCAGAAAACAGAGTTGCAAGTGAGGTTGCGCCATCAAGGGTGTATAGATCGGCAACGCCGTGGTATTGCAGGCTTTGGCCGTTGATGCCGTATCCAGGGCCGCTCGTCGTGTTCACCAGGAGGTAACGGTCGGACCGAGTCGCGGACGCATCGACAAGGCCCAGCAACGATGCGAGCTTCTTGTCCGGCCGCATGGCGATGAGCTTGCCGCCACCATTTACCCACGTGGTGAGCGTTGCGACTTGCTCGTCCGAAAGCGGCATTTCGCCCACCAGAGCGATATCGTAGTTCGCCAGAGTTGCAGCATCCAGCGCGGCGATGTCTGCTTTGCCGAACTCGTTTAAGCCCTCAGCTCGCAGTATCTCGAACAGATAGGTTGAGAACGGATTGGCCGAGCTAGTCACGACCAGAATCGGGCCGCCCGGAACGGTCAACGGAGATGGCAACGGGGCAGGCTCGGTCGCGAATGTCCACGTGTAGTCACCGGTCATGGCGGTTCCGAGTGTGTCTCGAACTCCGTTCGGCCCCGAACGCACTATCGCCGAATAGGTGGAGGCGTAGGCGAGCGGCGCGGACGGTGTGAACGTCGCAGTCATGTTCGAATCGGCAAAAGTAATCGATCCGGCGACTTGCGTGTTCGCAGAATCCAGCAGCTGGAACGAGGCGCTAATAAGCGTGGCCGGGTCCATGCTCCTGTTGAAATGGACCGTAACTGCAGTGTTCACGCTCACACTCTTGGCCGTATTCACGGGAGTCGTAAGCGTGACTGCCGGCGGCCTCGGGGCCGGTGGAGCGACGGAGAAGATAACGTCAACCCAGTAATTCGTCGATCTGTAGCTGCCCACCGGGAACGTGGTGGTAGAGCTGTATGCGAATACACCGTTGGGGCCGTCAATCCCATCGGCCAGCAAATGGAGAGGACCGTTGTCCGCACCCTTCGAGACGAAGTAATCGGGGGTGGACGAATAGCCGCCCGTGTTGGTGTGATAGGAAGCGACGTAGGTTGTGTTTGCAGTGATCCGAACAGGTTCGGCGAACTGGACCTGTTGCCAGCCGGAGTCGGTCTCGTTCACAAAAACCGCGGTCGCCAGATTTGTGCCGTCGTTCGTCCAGAGATTGCCGACGTGCGTGCCCTTGTTGTTGTAGCCCTTGTAGAATCGGATGGCGCTGATGTAGCCGTCGGTATCCGAACGGAAGCGAACACCGAGTTCGACCGCGTCGAAATCGTTGTTCGACGTGACGGCGGGCATGGCATTCGGGGACCAGATGCTGGTCGCGCCTACAGTGGCGCCGGCGACATTGACTGCGACCGAAGTCGGGTTCTCGATGTTGAAGCTGTCATCGACCGCGCGACTCATGATGGTGGTCGTCGCCGCATTCATCGGCACAACGCCGGTGTAGCTCCAGTTCTCGCGGCCATCGGCGGGGTGCCAGCTGAGCCCGCCATCGAGCGACACCTCGACGCCGCCAACCACTCCTCCGCCACCGTCCGTCGCGGTTCCTGCCACCGTGATGGTTGCACCTGCTTCAACACTTGCGCCGGAAACGGGGAAGGTTATGGTCGAGATGGGCGCGGTGGTGTCGGCTGAAGGACTCGCTGCGACCAGATCCGGCTGCAGCGTTCCGGGCTGCACTCCCATGTCGGCGAACAGGTTTACGGTCGCCTGCTGCATGTTGCGGTCGGGCGCTTCGTTGCCGTTGTCGTGATGGCCGTCGAGTCCCCACGACCACTGCACGGTTCCGGAACCAAAAACCAGCGCTCCGCTCGCCGCCTTGTGCATGGTGGCGTGGTGGGTCGCAGTTCCGGGCCGGTAGATCACGTAGTCAAGAAACTTGCCGCCGACGTTGTAAGTGGCGGTGGACAGCCGCACAGTGCCTTGCGGTCGATAGCCGTTGTCGCCATCCTCGTCCCACTCAAAACCAAGCGTGCCGGCAGGGAAGCTATACACCTGGCCTTCGCTCAGGGAAGCCAGATCGGTGTTGCGCCAGAAGCGCATTTTGCCATCTGCGGCCGGAACCTGAATCGAGTCGGTACGAACGCCGTTAACCATGAACAGCGTTCCGGTCAGCGAATTCTCGGGTCGCCCGCCGTCAGCCGGAGGGCTGAATCGCGGATCGCGCCACAGGCCGGTCCAGACGGTCGGATCGGCGGGATCACTCGGCGCTGTTCCATAGCTTTCGTTGTAGCAAACGAGTGTGCGATACGGCGTTGCACTGCCGTCAATACTCGTTTCCCATCTCGTCTTGCGATACAGTTCGTTGGCGCTGAAGAATGCCAGATGTACTCCGGCGTCGCGCGCTGCCTCCACGTTGGCGCGCTGCGCACCCGACCAGTACTCGTCGTGACCGACGGACAGGAAAACCTTGTGGTTGAGGATGAAACTTCCGTGGCGGTCGGAATCGGTGTCCGTGAAGTAGCTCACGTCGTAGCCGTTGGCTTCCAGCCAGCGCACCATCGGGTATTCGGCGTTGAAGACCCAGTCGTAACTTCCGTCAACGCCACGCGTCGTGAACGGCCGGTTGTAGCTTACTTTCTTTGCCAGCACGTCAGCGCTGTCCATCTGACTGCCGCCATAGCTGTTGTAGGCCTGCCAGGCGGTATCCGAAGCCTGAAACAACAGCGCAGAGTGCCCCGCATCATCGCGCACGATGAAAACGACGTGGCTGCTGCCCGGTATCCCGTCGGTGCGCACCAGTTTTGCGAAGTAGATTCCTGAGACAGCGTCGCCCGGCACTGCCCATGAGGCCGACTCGGCCCAGTTCCCGCAATCCACCAGGCCGGTAGCAGCGTCGGTGAGACACGCAGGCTGAACCTGCGGAAGAGGCGCCGACGGCACGATCGTCGTGATCAGGCGAGCCCCGGCGCCACCGTAGTAACCCATGCGGTAGATATCCAGCCGGTAGTCAGCCGCTTCGGTGTTTACCTTGAAATGGACGGTTTCGCCCTTGTTCACGCTGATATCCGTTGCATAACCCTGAATGCCCGGATCGCCCGCCAGCAGCACGTCCCACTCGCTCTGTGGCGTGCCGGGCAGACAGTTCTCGGCGACGATCGGGTTCGGGGAAGAGCATTGCGCAACGGCGGATACGCAAAAGACCAAAGACAGGACGATCAACAGCGTAACAAGGCAGCGACTCATGTTCGAAGCTCCGACTCCCCCGGATTGGTTATTGCTCCCAGGAGGCCAAACCAGCTGATTACTGAAAGGGCCGGACTCAAAACCGCACAAAGTACATCTACTGCCGCGAGGCGCTCCCATTCACACATGGCTCAGAACTGCGTTGCTCAAGCGAAATAGGCGGCGCGGATACAACGTGCACACTGTGGGGGCGAAGTGCGTCAACCAGCTACTCGCACGGCGAGTTCCAACTCGAATTGCAAAGCTTCAATATCTGGATTTCGCAGATATTTTGTCGTGAGCCGACCTGATTCGAACGGAATGCATGTGGAAGGGGAACACAATTCAGCCGTTCGTCGTAGGCCGGTGAACCGGGTCCTGGTTACTTCAGGATGAGCAGAAAGCGTTGGAGTCGAGTGGCCAGGCCATATCTACGGCGGTTTGCACATGACACGCGCCGATTCGGTAAGTTTTTTCTCAATTCGGAAGGGAAATACTGAACGGACATGTCCAAAAGGCGTGTTGCAGAGCGCGTACTTTAGTAACATCCGAACGTAATCTCCCCTGTTGCCAGCGGGTTGCGCTATTCTCGGCTCCGTTTCAGGCAGGTTTTGTTTCCTCCCCCCGGCCACAATCCCCAAGACTTTTGCGCATTTTCGATAACTAAGCTTCACACCGTCGGCGTGATTGGTTTTTTCATGATGACGCACAAAAGCTCGATTGGGCGACTGGAACGGCGAGTTGCCGATATCGATGGGCATTGCATGGAGACAAACGTGCTCCTTCGGAGATCACCGGTGTTTCCAATGCACGACGACTCGATATTCACAATGACACAACAGATCGGTGAACTGCCGCCAGCTTCGGTCATTTTCGGCAGCACCTTTCCGTTGCAGAACGTGCGCGACAAGGTCGACAAGATTGCCGATACCAACATCCCGGTTCTGATCGAAGGTGAAAGCGGAGTAGGCAAGGAGGTAATCGCCCGGTATCTTCACCAGAACTCGAGTTGGAAGTCGGGGACATTCCTCAAAGTGCATTGCCCGGTCGTGCCGCTAACAGCGGTCGAAAGTGAATTGTTCGGATGCACAGAGGCGGCATTCATTGGTGCGAGGGCGGACACGGACAACGGCCCGGTTGCACAGCGCGGCACTCTTTTCCTGGATGAAGTTGCTGAACTCTCGCCGACGCTTCAGTTGCGGCTTGTTCAGGTCCTGCAGGATGGCCATTTCTGCAGCATTCGCCTGACAGGCGGAGAGCACCTGCAGGTTCGAATCGTGTGCGCCACGAATCGCAGCCTCGAAGACGACGTGCGCGCGGGGCGTTTTCGGCGGGACCTCTACTACCGGATAAATGGTTTGACGGTCAGAATCCCGCCACTGAGCAAGCGAACTTCGGACATTCCGGCGCTGGCGGACTACTTCGTGGCCTTTTACAACCGGCAGTACGGACGACACGTACGGGCGATCTCACCTTCACTGCTC
>JAEZPW010000118.1 GCA_023441255.1 Acidobacteriota bacterium | reverse complement strand
AAGCCCGGGGCTCGATCGCTTCATGGAATACGAGGCCCAGCTCAATAACTACATTCCCAAGGTGCCTTTGGTCGTGCTGTGCTTGTACAACCTGAAGAAGCTCAGCGGCGACTTAGTCGCCGGGGTGTTGCAGACGCATCCCTATGCGGTCATGGGCGGCGTGCTGATTCGCAATCCGTACTACATTCCCCCCGAGCAGTTCCTGGCGCAGTACAAACCGTTTACTTCTCGAGAAGCATAAGGGTTGTTTGTGAGCGAACGGCGCCTCAATCCCGTCGAGATAGGTAAAGATCACGCGCTGGTGCATCTGTTCGCCCTGCTCGCAGCTATCGAAGACACCGAAGTTATGTCGCAGCTGCTGGCGAGCGGAATAACGTCTTTCTTGCCTGTCGATGCAGTTGTCGTTGGCTTGAGACGCGGCGGAAAGACGATTTTGCAGACGTGGCATCGTGGCGCTTCGGGGCTTCGAACTGCTGACCACGACTCCATTGAATTGAACGTGCTTCGTGTAGTTGGTGAGTTTCAGTATCCGCTGCAGAAGTCGTTACCGCTGGTTCATCTGGGTGAGAACATCGGGTACCTGGCTGTTGCAAGAATGCACCCGGCACAGTTCATGCCGGAAGAAGAGTTTCTGCTCACCAGCCTGCAAACGCTCACTTCGCTCCTCGTTGCCAAACATGGAGCAGACGAAGCACTATTGCGAAGTCGAGAGCGAGTGCGCGAGAGCGAACAACGTGTCCGGCAGAAACTCGATAGCATTCTCTCCCCTCAGGGCGATGTCACCAGCCTGGAACTTGCGGACGTCATCAATGCTCCGGCGCTCCAGGCGCTAATGGACGAGTTCTATGGATTAACCCGAATGCCGATCGGCATCATCGGGCTTAAAGGCGAAGTTCTCGTTCGGGTGGGCTGGCAGGACATCTGCACGCAGTTCCATCGTGTCAATCCGGAAAGCTGCAAGCATTGCATTGAAAGCGACACAGAGCTTGCCGCCGGTGTCCCTCAGGGAGAATTCAAGCTTTACCACTGCAAGAACCATATGTGGGATGTCGCCACTCCAATCATGGTGGGCGGCAAGCACGTCGGGAACCTTTTCACGGGCCAGTTTTTCTTTGAAGACGAGAAGCTGGATTACGAACTGTTCAAGAAGCAAGCCAGGAGATTCGGTTTCGGCCAGGAGGAATATCTGGCGGCGCTGGGACGAGTGGGACGTTTCAAGCGCGAGACGATCACAACCGGCATGGCCTTCCTGGCACAGCTGGCCCACACCATATCCAAGCTCAGTTACAGCAACGTGGAGTTGGCCCGCTCGCTGGAGCAGCGCAAGCGGGCGGAAGAAGAGGTCAGCCGCCGGAATCGTACCCTGGACGGCATCAACCGGATTTTCCGTGAAGCGCTGCAGTGTGACGCCGAAGAGGAACTAGGCGCAAAGTGCGTCACCATCGCACAGGAAGTGACCAGCAGCGAGTTTGGCTACATCGGCGAGATCGGTTCCGACGGGCTCCTCCATGACCTTGCGGTTAGCACCGGTGGGAAACTCGGCGCCACGAACGACAACACGGGCCACGGCAGGCCGTCAGAGGATGTCAAGCTACCCGGACTATATGACCGGGTTCTGCAGGACGGCAGGAGCCTGTTGACGAATTCAGTGCCAGGACATTTCGACACCATCGGAACGCCCGCCGAACATCGACAGTTGACTGCGTTTCTGGGCGTTCCACTGATCGATGGCAGCCGGGTGGTGGGCGTCGCCGCAGTTGCCAACCGAACAGGCGGCTACGGGCGAGAGGAACTCGAATCACTGGAGGCGTTAGCTCCAGCCATGGTGGAAGTGCTGCGCAGAAAGCGGGCGGAACGAGCACTGATCCGTAGCGAGAAACTCGTTTCAGTCGGCCGGCTTGCAGCGACAATAGCGCACGAGGTCAACAATCCGCTGGCTGGCGCGACGAATGCCGTTTACCTTATCGCGCACGACACATCTCTGTCAGCAGAGGGGCGCGCCTGGGCTGATATTGCCGATCGAGAATTGCGCCGCGCAGCACAGACAGCGCGAAGAATACTGGGGTTCTACCGTGAACCAAATGGCCACACGGCCGTTGACGTGACGGAAGTGGTACGTGACTTAGCCGCGCTTTACGAGCCGCGTCTCAAGACTATCAAGCTCAAGCTGCGCTGCGACAATGAAGGCGCGGTGGTATCGGCGAATGCCGGTGAGCTGCGCCAGCTCTTCTCCAACCTGGTGGCCAACAGCATAGACGCGATCGCGGGCGACGGGGTGGTACACGTTCGGGTGAAGTCCGTGTCGCTGAACGGCACCAGAAGCGTTCGTATCACGGTTGCGGATAACGGCTCAGGGATTGAGCCCCAGAATGTCCGCAGGCTTTTTGAACCGTTCTTCACCACGAAAAGAGACGTGGGCAGCGGCTTAGGTTTGTGGATCTGCGACCAGATCGCCCGAAGAAATGGTGGAACAATCAACGTCCGCAGCCGCCTGGGACTTGGTACCGTGTTCCATGTCAAATTGCCTGCGATAGCTGAACGGAGTGCCGCGCTAGCCGCCGCCACGGGCAAGTCGTGAGCTTGCACGGCAGACCATCTGGCGCGCCGATCTCCCATCGATCCCTTCGTGCGTGTTTAGAAGTGACCCGCGTCACTGTGACAACTGAACCATCATCCTAATATTCGTAGCAAGGCACTTCCGACATCGTGGGGATGTGTGCCATGACGTATTCCTCTGCGTTCGCTCCGGTCATCAGACCCGTTCCGGCCATACGCAAAATACTCGTTACCACTGACTTTTCCGCCTGTTCGAAGTCAGCGATCCCGTACGCGTGTCTTATCGCGAGAACGTATGGCTCGGAAGTTCAGATCATGAACGTTCTTGGGCCGCAACCGCTGCTTGGCCCTATGGGCGTTTCGTATACATATTCAGAACAGGATCGCCAGACGGCGTTCCGTCAGTTGCAGGCGATCGGCCAAGGGCCTGAGTTCCGAACCATAACTACGGAGTTTTCGGTTCATCGGGGTGAGGTTGGTGAAGTCGTCTGCAGAGTGGTGGAAGAACAGAAAATCGACCTTTTGGTCCTTGGCACCCATGGCCGGCGTGGACTGAAGCAGTTTGTCATGGGATCAGCGGCAGAACACCTTTTCAGGCACGTTTCGTGCCCTGTGCTCACAGTAGGTCCAGGGGCACCGAAAGACGTAGCCCCCGACGCCGGATTCAAGCGCATTCTAGCCGCGACGGATTTGACGCCCAAGTCGGCCATCGTAGTCGAGTACGCCGAGGGTCTGGCACGAAACAGTGGCGCGCATCTTACGCTTTTCCATGCCATACCAGACCGGAGCCAGTCGGCGGATGAGGTGAGTCTCGACGACCAGATCGCCGCGGCGAAAAAGCGGCTTGAACTCGCAGTGAAGAACGTCGACAACGACACTTCGCTGAAGATCGGGCGCGCGGCGGAGCTCATTATCGAGACGGCCACCGAGCGCGAGGCTGATCTGATCGTCATTGGAGCCCGCCGGGGACTGCGGCTTGCCGCGCACTCCCCTTGGGCCGTGGCACACGAAGTGGTCTGCGCAGCGCCGTGCCCGGTCATCACGGTTTCACACTGAATCGTAGAGAGTTCGAGGAAACGAGCGGGGAAGAGTTCGACGAACCCCGCTCGCTTAAGTTCGCGTATCAGCCCTTCGCCGTGCTTCGGGACTTCGGGCGGTACACATGCGTGCTTTGTCCGAAAAAAACTTCCGCACTCTCCATCACAGTCTCAGACAGCGTCGGGTGTGGGTGAATCGTCAGTTTCACATCGCTGGCCAGGGCTGCCATTTCGACGGCCAACACGCCTTCGACGATCAACTCGCCTGCTCCCACGCCGACAACGCCCATGCCGAGCACGCGCTCAGTCTTCGGATCTATAATCAACTTTGTCATGCCCTCGGTGCGATCGATGGTCATGGCTCGCCCAGATGCTCCCCACGGGAACTTGGCGACGGCAATCTCGCGCCCCTCTTTCTCCGCCTGGGTTTCAGTCACGCCGCACCAGGCAATTTCAGGGTCCGTAAATACGACTGCGGGGATTGCGTTAGGTTCGAAAGCGACTTTGTGTCCCGCGATGTGCTCGACGGCAGTGCGTCCTTCGTGGGAAGCCTTGTGCGCGAGCATGGGCTCACCGACTACGTCACCAATCGCGTAAATAGCGGAATCGGCAGTCTGGAGTTGTTTGTTGACCTGAATGAATCCGCGCTGGCTCACTTCGACCTTCGTCTTATCAAGGCCGGGAATCTGCGAGTTCGGCTTACGTCCGACTGAAACCAGAACCTTCTCGAACGTCTTCTGCGACTCCTTGACGTCCTTGCCTTCGAAGCTAACCTGGATGCCGCCGTCCACTTCTTTGATTCCAGAGACGGTCGTGTTCAGCATGATTGCGTCGAAGATCTTCTCCATGCGACGGTGCAGGGGAGTGACGAGGTCGCGGTCAGCGCCTGGGAGCAGTCCTGGCATCATCTCCACCACTCTCACC
>JAEZPW010000111.1 GCA_023441255.1 Acidobacteriota bacterium | reverse complement strand
CCCGGGGGGGGCCGCCCCCGGGGTGGGCGTGGCCCCCGCGCGACAGCCGGCGAGCCGCCGGCGCTACGTACGGAGAATTCGGATGCGAACAGCACCAGCTAAGGCTCCAGTGAAATCAGCACCGCAGAAGATCACCATCGATCCCGTGACCCGCATCG
This sequence comes from Acidobacteriota bacterium, assembly GCA_023441255.1. Lineage (GTDB taxonomy): Bacteria > Acidobacteriota > Terriglobia > Terriglobales > Acidobacteriaceae > JAEZPW01. The sequence continues at coordinate 63,799 of JAEZPW010000111.1, read as the reverse complement.
AGGGGCACGCGAAGATCACCATCCAGCTTGACGCGCACGGCATGGTGCAGGACGCAAAGCTGCACGTGACGCAGGTGCGCGGCTTCGAGAAGGTTTGCGAAGGCCGGCCGTTCTACGAAATGCCGTCTCTGATGGCACGCATATGTGGTATCTGCCCGGTGAGTCATCTTATGGCGTCGGCCAAGGCTTGCGACGCGCTGCTGGCGGTTAAGATCCCGCCCACGGCAGTCAAGCTGCGCCGCATCATGAACCTGGCGCAGTTCGTGCAGTCGCACGCGCTCAGCTTCTTCCACCTGACGTCGCCCGACCTGCTGCTCGGCATGGACACCGATCCCTCGCAGCGGAACATTCTTGGTGTGCTGCGGGCCAATCCACAGATGGCGTCCGACGGTATAGCACTGAGGAAGTTTGGGCAGCAGATCATCGAAAAACTGGGTGGCAAGCGCATACATCCGGCTTGGGTCGTACCGGGTGGTGTGAGTGAGCCACTTTCCGTCGAAGATCGAGACGCGATTCTGGCGAGTATCCCCGATGCGCGCGACATCATCATGCGCACCCTGAACTGGTTCAAGGGTACCCTCGACAATTTCCGCGAAGAGATCCGCACGTTCGCAAACTTCCCGACGCTCTTCATGGGATTGGCGAACCAGACGAACGGCCTTGAGTTCTACGACGGCTTCATTCGCATCATGGACTCGGACGGCAATGTGGTCGAAGACCATCTCGACCCCACGAGATACGCCGACTTCATAGGTGAGGCCGTCGAACCGTGGACGCTGCTCAAGATGCCGTACTACAAGCCGATGGGATACCCTGATGGCATCTACCGTGTCGGACCGCTGGCGCGAATCAACCTGTGCCATCGTCCGGGAACGCCTCTTGCCGACCAGGAATGGGCCGAGTTCCGCGAGTTGGAACGACGGACCGTACTCAGCTCGTTCTATTATCACTACGCTCGCCTGATTGAAGCGCTGTTCGCGACCGAATGTATGGAGCAGTTGCTGAACGACGCAGAAATCCTGAGCAAACATGTGCGGGCACACGCCGAACCGAACGCGATGGAGGGGATCGGGGTTTCTGAGGCCCCGCGTGGCACTCTGATCCATCATTACAAGATCAACGAGGATGGCCTGATCACCTGGGCAAACCTTGTGGTCGCCACGGGTCACAATAACCTGGCGATGAACCGCGGCATAACGCAGGCGGCCAAGCACTTCATCAAGGGCCGTGTGATGCAGGAAGGGATGCTGAATCGCGTCGAGGCGGTGATCCGAGCCTTCGATCCGTGCCTCAGTTGCGGCACGCACGCCGTCGGTAAGATGCCGTTAAAGGCGGAGTTGTTAGACTGCGATGGTGCTTTGCTGCAGGTGATCGAGCGATAGCATCATTTCTGCTCTGTTCAGTATTTCAACAAAACGCCGGGGTTCATAACCCCGGTGTTCTTTTGTCTGCGAGCCCCTTGATCATGAACTCTCGCCCAAGATCCTGCCTTCAAAAGCTTGAATCGTGCCGCTCGGGAATTTCCAGTATTTAAGAGTACACGGCTGCATTACAGGCGTAAGTAGAGCGGGCGCGGTGTGTTACGACACCGGGCGCATTGGTCACGTGCTTGCTCAAAGGATGTTGGGGGGCACGGGAGTAGTTCACCCGTCATGGTGAACCGTTTTCGGGGGGCTTTTCGGAGGCTTGTTCACGGGGGCCTTTGGTTTCTACTTTCAGCGGTTCCTGCTGGTGGCTATCTCCTTTTATTTCTCTCCAAGTCATGACTTACGACCGGCAGTCCTGTGCGCTGCGGCATGCGGCACGGCGGCAGTAGCCGGTGAAGCTCTGCGGATTGATCGCCTTTCGTCAGCGAATCTGCGTGCCGGTTTCGGCGAAAAGCCGGCGGTACCCGGCGCCAGGCGATTCGTCAATATCGCCTGCTGCAGGCTTTGCTGATGGCGTGGGCCGTTCGAGCATAGTCGGGCAACACACAAATCGTCGTCACTGAAGTCCGTTAGTAGCGGCGGTGGCGCAAATTCGGCTCCTTTCCTGACGCCGTAAGGAGGGGTGTAAACCGACGAGCGGCGTGCTTGATGACATCAAAGGAGGAAGTTCATGAAACTGCGGTGGCTTTGGTTAATCGCAGTTGTCCTGTCGGCGTTGCTTGCCTTCGGACAAACCGAGACCGGTGTGATAACGGGGACGGTGACCGATCCGAGTGGCGCCGTAGTCCCCAACGCACAGGTAACCGTTGTGGGTGCGAACACCGGCGTAACCCGCACAACGCAGACCACGGACACCGGTCTCTACACCGTATCGAACCTTCAGCCAGGAATATATGACGTGACAGTGGCGGCGCCCGGCTTTGCGCAGACGAAGCAGCGTGTTACCGTTACGGTCGGTGGCCGCGCTGCTGCCGAACTGAAACTGCAACCTGCCACAGCATCTACGACGGTGGAAGTGACAGCGGCAGGCGCGGTGGAGGTCAACACTGAAAGCCCGACACTGTCGCAGGTGGTGACGTCGCAGAGCATCACGCAGTTGCCGACGATCACGCGCAACCCTTACGACCTGGTTGCCACGTCAGGTTTCGTCACATCGGATCCGAGCGGTTCGACGACAGGCCGCGGTGTTGACGCAGCTATTAACGGCCAGCGTGCCGCCAGCACCAACATCCTGCTGGACGGCGGCGAGAACGTTAACACGTTCGACACAACGGTCGGCACCAACGTCCCGCTGGATTCCGTGCAGGAATTTCGCGTGATGACCAACGACTTCACTGCGGAATACGGGCGCGCTTCGGGTGGCGTCGTCAACGTCGCAACCAAGTCGGGCACGAACTCCTTCCACGGTACGGCCTACGAGTTCTATCGTGGCGCCGCGCTTTCGGCGAATACCGCTGAGAACAAGGCAAACGACCTTCCGAAAGACAATTTCGTTCGCAATCAGTTTGGCTACTCCCTGGGTGGGCCAGTCCTGAAGAACAAGCTGTTCTTCTTCAGCAGCACGGAGTGGATCAGGGTCCGCAGTAAGCAACTCAGCCAATACCTGGTTCCGACACCCGAGTTCATCGGTCTCGCCGCCCCTGCAACCCAGGACTTCATGAATGCCTACGGAAAACTGGCCGCGCAGCCGGACACCGTATTCACCAAAGATCAGCTGATCAATGATCTTGGGGGCGTGACAGACCTGGCGGGCACGGCTTGGGGCGCGGTGCCGGCGACCTTCCCGGTGCTCGAACAAGTCACGCTACCCATTGCCACGGACGTGGGTGGCGGCATTCCTCAGAATACCGTCGAGACGGTGGGCCGCGTCGACCTGAACCTCTCGCAGAAGACTCAACTTTACGGCCGCTATGCGCTGCAGAACGGCGAGTACTTCCCGGGTTGGATTTCCGAAAGTCCCTATGCGGGATTCCTCACCGGCGAGAAGATCCGCAACCAGAACATCCTTCTGAATTTGACGAGGGTGTTCGGAAACAACTTCGTCAGCCAGAGTAAGGTGATCTACAACCGGCTGTTTGATCTTCAGCCATTGAACGGACCGCCTACGCCGACGCTGTTCTACCAGAACCGTCGTGCCACGATAGGTGGCAAGCGGGCCTACTTGCCGGGATACCTACCCGGCAATCCTGGCTCCGGTATCCCGTTCGGTGGTCCACAGAACCTTTACCAGTTCTACGAGGACCTGGGCTGGACGCACGCAAACCACAACTTCCGTTTCGGCGGCAACTACATCCATATGCGCGACAACCGCGTATTTGGCGCCTATGAGGAAGCCGCCCAGACCCTTGGCACGAACGTCAGTACCGGCCTGAACAATTTCCTGCTTGGCCAGTTGACCGGTTACCAGGCCGCGATCAATCCGCAGGGGAAGTTCCCCTGCACGTTCAACTATGCTACTGGACTCTACAATGACACGGACCCATCGTGCCTGATCAATTTGCCGGCGACTTCGCCTCAGTTCAACCGCAACAACCGTTTCAACGACTTTGCTCTGTACGCGCAGGACACGTGGAAGGTGGTTCCACGCCTGACATTGACGCTCGGACTCCGTTACGAATACTACGGCGTTCAGCACAATGCGGACCCGAAGCTTGACTCCAACTTCTACTTTGGGCCGGGAAACAACTACTTTGAGCAGTACCGCAACGGCTCTGTTCAGGTTGCACCCGACAGCCCCGTCGGCGGTCTGTGGGAGCCTGACAAGAACAACTTCGCTCCTCGTTTTGGCTTTGCCTGGGATATTTTCGGCAATGGCAAATCGAGTCTGCGCGGCGGTTACGGCATAGCGTACGAACGCAACTTCGGAAACGTCACGTTCAACGTTATCCAAAACCCGCCGAACTATGCGGTCATTTCGCTCTCGCCCAGCGATGTCGGCGGGAATCTCCCCGTTTCGACGGCAAACCTCGGCTCGTTCGAGACCGCCACGGGCGTCAAACCGCTGCTGTCACCCAGTCTGCGCCACATCAGCCAGAACATTCGCACCGCTTACTCTGAGATGTGGAACCTATCGTGGGAGGAGCAACTCGGTCATAACAGCCTGTTCGCGGTCGAGTACGCAGGTTCTCGCGGCCTGAAGCTGTACTCGCTGGAGGACCCGAACCGGGACGGTGCAAGCATCATTTACCTTGGTTCGCCCCTGCCAGCGACCGCTTGCCCGGACGACCCAGCCTGCGGATATCGGCTGAACCAGACGTATGGCCCCCGTTCCTACAACCGTTCGAACCGAGGCTTCTCGTACTACAACGCCTTGAACCTGCGGCTCCAAACGAACAACATCCGGAACACTGGCTTGTCGTTCACCGCAAACTACACATGGTCGCACGCGATCGACAATCTCAGCTCGACCTTCAGCGACTCCTACGCCAACTACAACACTGGCCTGCTTGACCCGTTCAACCCGGGGTTGGACAAGGGTTCAGCGGACTTCGACATTCGCCATCGCTTCGTGATTAGCGGTCTGTGGAGCGAGCCTTGGCTGAAGGGCCGTGGCATGCTGGGCCAGGTATTAGGTGGTTGGGAACTCGCGCCGATCATTACGCTGCGCACGGGTTCGCCTTACACGTTGTTCGACTGCTCCGTCTCGGGGCCGTCGTTCTACTGCCCGCGTGCCCAGCTGATCGGGACCCCGGCGCTGGTCGCAGGCGGCAACCGCGGTGCTGTACAGGCTCCCAACCTGTTCGATTATCAGGGAGCCCCGGTTGACGTGGGCGCGTACGTGAACCCCCTGACGGGTACTGCCGAGTTCGGCAACTGCACCACACCCGGGCAGGGCGCCACTGGCCCGTGCCCGTGGCCTTCCAACATGGTCGCCCGCAACTACTTCGTCGGTCCCAACAACTGGAGCTTCAATCTCGGTCTTTACAAGAACTTCCCGATTTCGGAGCGCGTGAGGCTTCAGCTCCGCGGCGAGTTCTACAACCTCTTCAACCACCCGAACAACTACATCGAAGCGAACTCGCTGGATGTATCGGGCTGCACGAACTTCGCCGATCCTACGGCGAGCAGCGGACCGTGTAACTACGTCGTTCCGGTTAAAGCCGGCTGGCGTCCGGAAAACGGTGGCTCGGTCGTAGGCGAGAAACGTGACATTCAGCTGGCACTGAAGATCATCTTCTAGCCAGCAACTCCTTGAGGAACTTGGGAGCCGCAAAGGCTCCCTTTTTTTATATAGTGTAAGTCGCTGCATTCATGACGAATTTAAAGGAGCGGCCGCATGAGCGTATTGCAGGAACTTGAGCCGAAGGCGGTATGGAAGCATTTCGAAGCACTCACACAGATACCTCGCGGGTCAGGCAACGAGGCTGGCGCGCGCCAGTACGTTCTCGATCAAGCCAAGCGACTCGGTCTCGAAGCGGTGGTGGACAAGGTCGGCAATGTGGTTGTGCGCAAGCCCGCGCGTCCTGGCCGTGAATCCGCGCCGACCGCCGTATTGCAGGGACATCTGGATATGGTTTGCGAAAAGAACGAAGGCACGGCATTCGACTTCAGCAAAGATGCGATCAGAGTTGTTCGGCGCGGCGAATGGCTCTATGCCGACGGCACGACGCTCGGCTCGGACAACGGCGTGGGGGTTGCGTCGGCACTGGCCGTTATGGAGAGCCAGGACATCGCGCACGGTCCGCTCGAACTGGTGTTTACGATCGATGAAGAGACCGGATTGACAGGGGCGTCGGAGTTTCCTGGCGGAGTGTTGAAGGCCAAGTTCTTCCTGAATCTCGACGGCGAAGAAAAGGGGACCCTCTGCATCGGCTGCGCCGGAGGTCTGAACACCAAAGCTCGTCGCAAGGTGACGATGAAAGCGGCAGGCAAGGGCGAAGCATGGCGCGTGAAGGTTTCAGGCCTTAAAGGCGGACACTCGGGTGTCGATATTCACCTTGGTCGGGGCAACGCCATTCGCATTCTTGGCACGACCTTGCAGTCGCTTATGGTGAAGATGGCGGTGGAACTCGCGGATGTCAAGGGCGGCAGCGCACACAACGCGATTCCGCGCGAGGCCTCGGCCGTTGTTCTGGTGGACGCTTCTCATGCATCGGAACTGAAATCGACCGTCGCCCAACTGTCGGCTGATGCCAAGGCCGATCTCGGCAACTTCGATCCCGATGTGCAAATTGCCGTTGAGAAAGTCGACAAGCCTGCGCAAGTCATCGACGGTACAGACGCAGCGAAGATAGCCGATCTGCTCGCCAGCATGCCCCACGGCGTTCTTTCGATGAGTCCTGACGTACCCGGCCTGGTGCAGACTTCGACAAACCTTGCCACGGTAAGCGTGAAAGATGGTCAGGTCGAGATCGTCACCAGCCAGCGAAGTGCAATTCAGAGCAGCAAAGATTCAGCGGCGAAGCTGGTGGCGACGGTGTGCATGCTCGCCGAATTCGAAGTCGAGCACAGCACCGGATATCCGGGATGGAAGCCCGAGCCGAACAGCGAGATCGTTCAGAAGCTGAAGGCCGTGCACAAGGACATGTTCGGCAAGGAGCCAGGACTCGTCGCCATGCACGCGGGCCTGGAGTGCGGCGTAATCGGTGATAAGTATCCCGGAATGCAATTGATCTCGTTCGGGCCACAGATCGAGAATCCGCACAGTCCGAACGAGCGCGTGGAAATAGATTCTGTCGGGGAGTACTGGAAGTTCCTCAAAGCCGCGCTTGAGCGTTTGTAGGATTGTCAACTCGTCGCCCCACGTGCAGCAAGGACTAGCTGGCGTGGGGCGTTCTCTCCTGGAACAGCGTGTTGTCGAGCGTCCGGAAACGCGTGGCTCGCAGGCCTGTTTTCACTCCGCGGTTGAATGACCCCTCCGACGCGTGTAGATTCTGAGTGTCTGTCACTTACAAGTTTGCCGGGGACTTATCGTGAATCGACGCGATTTTGTCTGCACTCTTGGAGGTACCGCCGCTTTCGCCGCCGCCCTTGACCTCCAGGGGGAGGCCTTCCAGAACCTGTCTACTGGCCCGCGCTGGAATAATCTCCGCTACGCCATCTATTTTTGCTTCTGGGAGATCAAGAAGCTGCTGCTCGATCCGGCTGTCAGGCGGCAGACGCTCGAATACTTCGCTCCCATTCGCGCCGAGCACGCATATCTCGAAGGAGACAGCGAACATCCCATCGATGTTGCTCAGATGAAGAGCGTGGCTGACGCGATGCGCAGCGCTGGATTCCGTGTTTCCGGCGCACTCGTCCCCGCAGTCAGCCCCGGGCCGACCTGTTACAACAACCCCGAACACATGGCGGTTCTCGAACAGCGGGCGAACCGAATGGCGCAGGTGTTCGACGAGATCATCCTGGACGACTGGCTGTTCACGATCTGTACGTGTGAGAAGTGCGTTGCCGGGCGCGGCGAGAAGTCGTGGGCTGATTACCGGACGCAACTGCTGCTGGAGAAGTCGCGCAAGCACCTGATCGAACCCGCGAAGGCCGTCAATCCCAATGTGCGCATGATCATCAAGTACCCGAACTGGTATGAGGGACACCGCACGAACGGCTACGACGTCGAGAACGAGACGCACCAATTTGACGCCATGGCGGTGGGAATCGAGACGCGCACCCGCGCCATCCACGACCAGCACATCCCGATCTACAGCGGTTACGTTTTCCAGAAGTGGTGGTCCGGCGTGGAACCGAAGAAGTGGGTGGGTGCATGGCTCGACAACTACGACATGAAGGACCAGCCCAACGACTATGTTGCGCAGGTGTGGCAGGCGGTCCTCGCACAAGCGCCGGAGATAATTCTCTGGTCGGCCGGGAATCTTCACTCTTCCGGCCCCTTCAGCAACATCTATCCGCATTTCTGCAGGATGCTGCCGGAATTCGACCGCGTCGCCGGCATGTTGCGAGGCTCCGGGACCGGCGTTCCGATGTATCTGCCGTACGGTTCGACAGGCGAGTACAACGTTTTCGGCTATCTGGGGATGGCGGGCATACCGGTAGCTCCTACGGGAGAGTTCCCCGCGGACAGCAAAACCGCGATCTTCACGAGCCACTCGCTCAGGGACCACGCGGTTACGGACAAGATGCTCGCCCGCCTGCGCGAGGGCAAGGACGTGATCATGACGTGGTCATTGTTCCGCCAGCTTGCCGGCACGGAATTCAACAACATGCTCAACCTTTTGGACCAGGGCGGCAGCGTGAGGTCGGGGCTCTTTCGCATGAGCGACACCGAAGGAGGGCCGCTGAAGTCGGAACGCCCGTTCGCTTTTCCGGCCATTGCAACCAGCACTTGGCCGTATGCGCGTGAAGTGGCTGTCGTCCGCGACGACTACGACTTTGCCGTGATGCTAAAAGTGAAGTACCTCAACGCCAACCTGTACGTCCTCAATCTGCCGGAAAACAGCTACGATCTTCTGCGGCTCCCAGCGCCAGTGCTCAACAAAATACGCGGCGCCTTCAGCGCCGATCTGGGTGTGCAGTTGCTCGGGCCGGGATCGGTGGCGATGTATCCCTTCGGCAGCGGGCAATATGTGCTCTACAACATGAACGATTCGGCGGTGAGCGTGAGTCTTGCTTTCGACGGACTGCGTCCCGAAGCAGGGTGGCGCGAACTCGCGCACAACAAGCCCCTGAAAGTCACGCGCGAGGAACGTCCGAAAGATCGGCGTCATGAACGTCCGTCGAAAACGAACGTTGGCGTAGAACTTCAGTCGTTCGAGATGGCGGTAGTGCAAACACCGTAGTCTTGCCAACGCATCGACGCACGACCAATGTCGGTCGTACGTCGACCCCCGTTCTGCTTCGAGCATTACTCCGCGGCGGCCATCGAAGTCGCATTCAGAACTCCGTTTTTCATATCTCCGGTCACGATCACTTTTTTCCCTGCGAGTTCAGCAAGCTGTTCCGGCTGCGCTTTCACCTGCACCGTCTTTCCCTGCGACACAACCACGAACTTGGCGCCGTGCTTAAGGCAATCGCGTACGCAATCGGCATTCGACTTGCCGGGCATCATGTGTTTTTTCGTGCACATGTCGTCGGTGAGGATACCGGTGACTGACGTCTGGGCGGCGAAGGCGGACATAGCGGACGCGAGTACGAGGGCGAGGATGGCGGATTTTGATTTCACTTTCAGGCTCCTTTAGTAGTTCTTGGCAGCTAACAATTCTTCGTTTCAAATGCGTTCTTGCTTGTGTAGCGCCGGGTCTCTGACCCGGCGTGCAACGTACGGTGGTATGCAACCCGCCGGACCAGAGGCCCGGCGCCACACAAAATTTGTTACTCAGCGTGTACAAGCTCGGGAGTGTCCACCTCGCGCGCAAGCGAGGGCTTCACTTCCCAGTTCCATTTCCAAATGGCGAAGATCGGCGGATAAACAACCAGTTCCATAATGAAGCTGGTGATGATGCCTCCGATCAGGGGGGCGGCGATGCGTTTCATAACGTCGGCGCCGGCGCCGGTGGACCACATGATCGGGAGCAGGCCGAAGAGCATGCAGGCCACGGTCATCAACTTCGGACGCAGGCGCTTTACCGCCCCGTGCACTATGGCTTCGCGGAGGTCATTCCAGCTATTCAGGCGACCCCGGTCGCGCGCCTCGCGATAGGCAAGGTCGAGGTAGAGCAGCATGAAGACGGCAGTTTCGGCGTCTACGCCAAGCAGTGCTATCAAACCCACCCACACCGCTACGCTCATGTTGTAGCCCAGCCAGTACATCAACCAGACCGCACCAATGGCGGAGAACGGTACGGCGAGCAGAATGATGCTGGTCTTCACCGCCGACCCGGTATTCGCGTACAGGAGCAGAAAGACGATGAAAAGCGTGATTGGCAGAACCAGTTTCAGCCGGTCCTTGACGCGCTGCATGGACTCGAACTGGCCGCTCCAGACGAGCTGATAGCCAGTCGGGACCTTGACCTTGTCGGCCACCACGCGGCGAGCCTCGTCAACATAGCTGCCAACATCGCGACCGGACACGTCGACGTAAACGTAACCGCTCAGGCGTCCGTTCTCGTCACGGATCATGCCGGGGCCGGTCCTCATGGAGATGGACGCGATCTGGCCAAGCGGGATCTGCGCGCCCGAGGGCGTGGTGACGAGCACGCGCTCGAGCGTCTGGACGTCGCTGCGGTAGTCGCGGAAATAGCGAACGTTGACGGGGTAGCGTTCGCGACCCTCAACCGTGGTGGTTACCGGTTCCCCACCAACGGCCGACATCAACACGTTCTGTGCATCGTCGATCGAAAGCCCGTAACGGGCGAGCTGGTCGCGCTTCAGATCGAAATCGAGGAAGTAGCCGCCCGTCGTTCGCTCAGCAAAGGCGGTCGTTGTGCCGGGGACGTTCTTCAGCGCATCCTCGATCTCGCGCCCAATACGCTCGATCTCCTTAAGGTCGGAGCCGAGCACTTTAACGCCGACCGGCGTGCGAATGCCCGTGGTGAGCATGTCGACGCGGGCCTTGATCGGCATGGTCCAGGCATTGGCGACGCCCGGGAGCGTGAGCGCCTGGTTCATGCCGCCGGCGCCATAGATCAACTCGTCGGTAGTCTTGTGGTCGGGCCAGAAGCGGCGCAGAACGCGTTGCGTGAACTCAGGTGCATAGCTGGAGTACCAGCGTTGGCGCTTCGGCCACTGATCCTGAGGCTTCAGCACGATCGTAGTTTCCATCATGGAGTAGGGCGCTGGATCGGTGGCACTCTCAGCGCGTCCGGCCTTTCCGAAGACGCGTTCGACCTCGGGGAAGCTCTTCAGAATTTTGTCCTGTTGCTGAAGAAGGTGAGTGGCTTCAGCCACGGAAATTCCGGGCAGCGTGGTCGGCATGTAAAGCAGGGTGCCTTCATCGAGGGGCGGCATGAACTCCGAGCCGAGCCTGTTGAACACCGGAATTGTGGCGACCATCAGCAGCACGGCGGCAGCGATGGTGAGCCAGCGATGCTCGAGTACCCACTCAACTACCGGCTGATAGAGCCTCATCAAGGGACGGCTGATCGGGTGATTATCTTCACGGTGGATTTTGCCCACGAGCAGCGAGTTGGTGATGCGCGCCAGCCATCGCGGACGGAAATTGTACTGCTTCACATGGGTGAAGATCAGGCGCATGGCGGGATCGACGGTAATAGCCAGCACGGCAGCGATCGCCATGGCAAAGTTCTTGGTGAAGGCTAGCGGCTTGAACAATCGGCCTTCCTGTGCCTCAAGCGTAAATACGGGCAGGAAAGAGACGGCGATGACGAGCAGAGCGAAAAAGCTCGGACCGCCTACTTCCTTCACGGCTGAGATGATCACCTCTTTGTAGTCGCCGTGGCGTCCCTCGGATTCCCAGTGCTCAAGTTTCTTGTGCGTCTGCTCGACCACCACGACCGCGGCATCGACCATGGCGCCAATGGCGACGGCGATGCCGCCCAGCGACATGATGTTGGCCGTCATGCCGGACATCTGCATGGGAATGAAGGCCAGCACGACGGTAATTGGAATGGTGATGATCGGGATCGCAGCGCTCGGGAAATGCCACAGGAAGATGAGGATTATCAGGCTGACTATGATCAGCTCTTCAATGAGCGTGTGCTTCAGATTGTCGATGGAGCGATCGATCAGCTGCGAGCGGTCGTAGGTAGGGACGAGTGTCAGTCCGTTGGGCAGCGTGGGCTGTACTTCGGCGATCTTGGCTTTTACGCGCTCGATCACTTTCTGTGCGTTCTCACCGAAGCGCATGATGACCACCCCGCCTACGACTTCGCCCTTGCCGTCAAGCTCGGCAACACCGCGCCGCATCTCGGGGCCGAAGGTGACATCCGCAAGGTCGCGCACACGCACCGGCGTTCCCGACTGCGGGTTCGTCATCACCACGATGTTACGAATGTCATCGAGTGACCTGATGTACCCCTTGCCACGAACCATGTACTCGCGGCCGGAAAATTCGACCAGGCGCGCGCCGACTTCGTTGTTCGATTTCTGAATAGCGTCGGCCACCATGTTGATGGGGATCTTGTAGGCGAGGAGGCGATTGGGGTCAATGTTGACCTGGTACTCGCGCACGAAACCGCCGACCGGCACGACCTCCGCCACACCAGGCACGGCTTGCAGGGCGTAGCGCAGATACCAGTCCTGATAAGTGCGCATCTGCTCCAGGCTGTACTGCCCAGACTCATCGACGAGCGCGTACTGATAAACCCAGCCTACGGCGGTGGCGTCCTTGGCGAGTTCGATGTTGACGCCCTTCGGGAGCCGCGGCGTGACCGAGTTGAGGTATTCGAGCGTGCGCGAGCGCGCCCAGTAGATATCGGTGCCTTCCTCGAAGACGATGTAGATGTAGGAAAAACCGAAGTCGGAGAAGCCGCGTATATCCTTCACCTTGGGCATGCCGAGCAGCGCCGAGGTCACCGGATACGTCACCTGGTCCTCAATGATGTCGGGGCTTCGGTCCCACTTCGCGTAAACGATAACCTGCGTGTCGCTGAGGTCGGGGATTGCATCCAGCTTCGTGTTCTGCATCGAGTGCCAGCCGAACACGGAGGCGACTGCGACGAGCGTCAGCACAAGGAACTTGTGATTCGCGCTGAATTCGATAATGCGGTTGATCATGGCAGCGCCTCCTCAGTGCTGGTGTCCGGCTGGATTCGCCGATTGTGACGGCGTTGTACTGGGGCCCGCCGCCGAGGACGGCGGCGCTACAACACCGGGGCTCGCCGGTGCGGGTGGCGGCACTGCCGGTTCGCTGGTGCTGTTGGCCGAGAACTTCATGCGGCTTTCCGAGTCCAGCAGGAAGTTGCCGGAGCTGACCACCACCTCTCCCTTTTCAACTCCGAACTCGATGATGGTCTGGCCGTCCACGGTGGGGCCGACGTTCACTTCGCGCGGTTCGAACTTGCCGCCCTCGTGCACGACGAACACCGTCTGCCTGGTGCCGCTATTCAGGACTGCTCCTTCAGGAACAACAACGTGCTTGCCGTATTTGATCTGCAGTTCGACATCGGCAAACATGTTGGGCTTGAGCATCAAGCCCGGGTTCGGCACGTCGATGCGTACTTTTGCGGTGTGAGTCTGCGGATCAAGTGTCGGGTAGTTGTAGGTGACGCGTCCGTTGAAAGTCTTGCCCGGGATGTAGCTGAGCCGGATGGTCGCGGACTGTCCGACTTTCACGTAAGGCAGTTCCGACTCGTACACGTCGGCCGTTACCCATACGCGCGAGAGGTCGGTCAGCGTGTAGATGTCAGAATCGCCGGTGACTGCGACGTGCGGGAACGCCTTGCGGTCCGTGACGTACCCCGTAACCGGCGAATAGACGGTAATGGTGCGGTTCACCTGGCCGGTTTCATCAAGGCGGCGGATCTGGGCGTCAGTGAGATCCCATAGCTGCAGTCTTTCACGCGCGGACTCCAGCAGCGACTGCGAGTTGTGGGCCACGTCGGCATAAGACGAGTTGCCGAGTGTTCGCTCGCCGCGCTTCGCTATCAGGTACTCCTCCTGGGTGGCAACAAGGTCGGGGCTGTAGATAGTGAAGAGCGGCTGGCCCTTTCTCACCATCTGTCCGACAAAATCGACGTAGACGTTTTCGATCCATCCCGGAGTCTTGACGTGGACATGGGCGATGCGCGTCTCGTCAGGAACGACCTGGCCAGAGGTGCGCAACGTGCGTGTGATGGCCTTCTCCTCGACCGGAGCGACGCGCACACCGAGCGCACGTTGTCGTTCAGGAGCGACCTTGATCATGCCGTCTTCGACGCCACCCTCGCCTTCATACATCGGGACAAGATCCATGCCGCAGTCGGGTGCGACACCCGGTTTGTCGGACTTGTAGTTGGGGTGCATTGGGTCGTACCAGTAGAGGACCTTGCGTGATGACGCACGCTCGCTTGTCGTACCCTCCCCTGACTGGGAAGGGTGCGGCACCCCCGTTGACTTCAGCAGTCCACGTCCGAAGAGGAGGAGGGCGGCGACGGCGATCACGATGATGACCGCTGCCCCGCGAAGAGTCATCTGAGTGCGGCTTTTCATTGGCTTGCCTCCGTACTGACCTGTGCCAGGTCCCCGGTGAGCGCCTCGAGACGTGCGAGCGCCGTCTCGTAATCAGCAAGCTGCCGGTAGTAATCGATCTGGTAGGAGTTGATGGTGGTGAAGTTCGTCACAACGGTAAGGAAGTCGTTGGCGCCGACGGTGTAGGAAGATTGCGCCGATTCCAGCGCCAATTGAGCTTGAGGAATGATGGCCTTGTAATAGAGGTCGAGCATTTTGTCGGCATTCACGGCCATTGCGTGCATCTGTTTCACTTCGTATTGCAATTCGAGCTTGCGGGCGTCAAGGCTTTTCTCGGAGGACGCGAGTTCGAGTTTGGCCGCCTCGATCGCCTCGCGCTTTGAGCGGTTGAAAACGGGGATATTGACCTGGAACTGCATGCCCTTCATGTCGGGCATGCCCGAGCGCTGCTGGTACATGTAGCCGACGGAGAGGTCGGGGATGTATTCCTTGCGTGCCATCGCAATCGCTACTTTGTTGCGCTCGATCATGCTCTGTTCCTTCTGGAGCATGGGATCGTTCGTCCGAGCGAGCGTGGCGAGTTCGCTCATCGCGGGCAGCGGTTCCTTGGCGACGTCGGCTGCCGGCGGAAGCGACGCGTCGGGCGCGCGGCCCATGAGTGTATTCAGGCGGGCGGCAGCAGTCTCGCGCTGCTGTTCCAGGGTGATGGCGCGCTGCAGAAGCATCGTCACTTCGACGTGGGCGCGCAGAACGTCAGCTTGCATGGTCTTGCCCACTTTGTAGCGCGCTTCTGAAATGTCGGCGAGCTGTTCAAGGCGAGCTTTATTGCGGTTGGTGATGTCGAGGGCTTTGTCGTAATAAAAGTAGTCGTAAAAAGCCGCCTTGGCTTCAGCGGTGAGACGACGAACGACGGCGAGTCTATCAGCCTCGCTGGCGCTCACTTCCTTGCTGGCCATCTCACGCTGAAGGCCGCGCTTGCCGCCGAGGGGAATCGTTTGCATGGCGCTGATCCCGCGATAGCTCGAGGGATCATCCGGCATGGTCTTGAACGGCGTGGCGTCTCCCATATAGGAGACGGACACGGTTGGGTCGGGCAGCGCACCGCTCTGCAATACGCGGCGGCGCTGCGCTTCCACGGTTCTTTGCGCAGCAGTGATCGCTGGGTTCTGGGACCGGACTTCGCCGAGGACCGCGTCGAGCGTGAGGACCTGTGTCGGGGTGGAGGACTCCGGTTGCGCGGCGCCCTCCTCCGACTGAGAAGCGTGCGGCACCGCCGGTGCGGGCCCCGCCGAGGACGGCGGCGCTACAACACCGTGGCCCGCCGGTGAGGGCACCCGTGCTACAAACCCGGGCACCGGAGCTGCAGATTGTGACTGCTGCGCGCTCGCGGTGGCTGCGGTGAGCAGCAACAACAAAACGTATCTTCCAATCATGAATCTCTTCTCGCCAGCACGAATGGGTTGTCTTTTCGCACCCTCCCCGGGCGGGGAAAAGTGCGGCACCCACTTTCTCGTGAGATCAACAACTTGTGCGGGACACACAGGCGTACTACGCCTGTGCACGTCAGGACGCGAGTAGCGAGATCAGATCAGGAATGTACAGAGGTGAGCTTGCGCGTCAAGAAACGGAGGAGGGGAACTGTCTGTGATTATCTCGTTGTGGGCGGCCGCAACAACAACCGGTTCAAACGAAACCGCCGTCGGCTCGACGGAAATCACGGGGACTACAGTCGATTCCTGCTTAGGTGCTGGCGTGGAACTCTTGATTGTGCAGCACGATCCCGACTGGTCTGCCTGAAACTCGATCGCAGGACGGTTCGAATCGGTGGCGGCCATCATCGGGCAGTGCCCGGGGCACTGCATGGAATCCGAGGACTGCGGGGCACACATGGCAAGCATCGGTACGAGTGGCAGCAGGAGAACCACTGCCAGCACGCCACCCGAGACGAGTTTGTGCCAGAACCGCATGAACAATACTTGCCTTTCACTATACCCGAATGCTGTGACGTCAGTCACAGAAGCATCGTTTTTGATTACGCTTCTCGGCGCGAGGATTCATGCGCGCCACTTGCCCGTTTCGGTTCATGTCTTAGCTACGATCTAAGCTGTGGTCGACAGTTTCATAAGGATAAGCCCCGTCACGATGAGCACGGCAGCAGCGGCGCGCCCCGTGGTCAGCGGTTCGCCCAAGGCAAGAACGCCGACGCCAAAGGCGCCCAAGGCACCGATACCGGTCCACACCGTATAGGCCGTGCCCAGAGGCAGGGTCCTCATCGAAATCGACAGCAGAGTGAAGCTCGCCAGCATTGCGAATATTGTCAGGACCGCTGGCCCGAGACGGGTGAAGCCTTCCGACAGCTTCATTGTGAACGCCCAGACGATTTCAAGCAGACCGGCGGTAAGCAAGAGCACCCAGGCCATAACGACCCTCCGTTGTGATGAGGACCGGGCCGTCCCGGATGTCGTCCCCGCGGTAGGGTGAAGGGCGTGGCCTTCGTGCGACGAGGCTTCTATTGTCTCACATCTGAAGGGCCGTGTTTGCGCGGGACGGGGCAGAGCCCCGTCCCCGCAACAGCGTGTCTAGTCGTTGATCGCTTGGTATGCCAGCACATGCATCTGGCGATTGAGTTTCAGGTCGCCGGTGGGATGCAGCTGCGCCATGAAGATGGTGATCATCTGTTCTTTCGGATCGACGACAAATTCTGTGTAGAAGAACCCGCCCCAGCCGAACTCGCCCGGGGAACCCATTTCCGACAACGGCGCCTTTATGCCCGAAACACCGAAGCCGTAGCCGAATCCGAAGTCGGGGTTGATCTTGCCCAGTTGATCACGCGTCATGAGTTCGACTGTTTTGCGGCTTAAAACGCGGACGTTGCCGAGTTTGCCGCCTTCCAGCAACATCTGACAGAAGCGCGCATAGTCCATAGCCGTTGAGCTCAAACCGGCGCCGCCGGCGAAAAGCTTTTTGGGGCCGCGATACGGATAATCGGCCGTGTAATGGAAATTGCCTTCCACGATGGCGTGATCTGGGAAGCGCTGCAGACCGTTCTTATCATCCCAGGTATACGCAGTGGCCAAACGGCCAACTTTTTCATCCGGCAAATAGAAGTAGGTATCCTTCATCCCGAGCGGCTCGAAGATACGCGTTCGGAAGAACTGGTCGAGCGGCATGCCGGAGACGACCTCTACTAGGTATCCAAGCACGTCGATCCCGAGGCTGTACTCGAAGCGTTCGCCGGGGTTGAAAAGTAAAGGTTGAGCAGCCAATCGCTTTACGCTGTCGCCGATCGTACCGTCGTATTGGGATAGACCGTCGGCTACGTTAGCGTCTTTGTAGAGCGGGCCGAGGTCACCGTTCCAGGTATAGGTGAGGCCCGAGCTGTGCGTCAGCAGGTCGCGAATCGTGATCTCGCGTTTTGCGGGAACAGTGTATGGCGTTCCCTCCGCAGGCTTGACCAGGACCTTGGGGTTCTTGAATTCGGGAATGTACTTGGAGACCGGGTCGTCAAGCATGAATCGGCCGTCTTCGTAGAGCATCATGACCGCCAGGCTCGTGAGTGGCTTGGTCATGGAGCAGATCCGAAAGATGGAATCGGTCTGCATTGGCTTGCTCGCCTCGCGGTCCGACAGGCCTTGGGCTTTCATCCAGGCCACGTGGCCGCGGCGCACGACCATGGTCACCGCACCCGAGATGCGCTTGTCGTCGATGCTGCGCTGCACCGCGTCGCCGATGCGGTTAAGGCGTTCCGATGAGAGTCCGACCGCCTCCGGCTTTGTAGCTGTGAGCTCCTGGGCAGATGCCAGGAGGGACATAAGCAGAATGATTGAGAGCAGCGCCGCCCAGCACGGCTTGCGGACGAGGGTAGGTTTCAGGATCAACCTTCGCAGCATAGAATCTCCATTTTTGACGCAAGTTGCTCGTTGGAATGCTATGCGAGCCGCGAGGGGAGAGCAATAGAAGAGCGGCATCGAATCCGCTGTCGAGTCGTTTTCGGATGATGTGCGCTGATAGAAAATGCCGCCCGAAGGCGGCACTCCCGGCCGGGAAGCAAGGTAATTAGGATCCGGACGACTGGCCCAGAATGACCTTCGACAACTGATCCACTCTGACTCTCAATTGTCCGTTGTATTCCAGAAGTCCAAGTTTGCGGAACTTGTTCATGAAAAAAGTCACTCGCGGGCGTGTGGTACCGATCATGTCCGCGAGCGTTTGATGACTGAGGCGCGGGATCACCGCGCTCTCCTCATCCCTTTCCTGGGCGAACCGGCAGAGGCGTATCAAAATAGCCGCGAGCCGTTGTTCGCTGCTAGCAACGATATGATCGGTTATGGCCTGCTGGTACTCAAGATTGCGGTTGAGTAGCTGGTCAAGAAAAGCCTCTGACAAGCGCTTTTCCTCGTGTAAAGCCTGCACCATGCAAGGACGGGTCACTTTCACCACCGTGCAGTCCGTCATGGCTGTGGCCGTGTGCACTTGGGTCGGGCGTGTTGTCAGACAGGCCTCACCGAAGAATTCTCCGGCTCCGATCAGCGAAAGTGCGGCCTCTTTTCCTTCCGAGGTCAGTACGCTGATCTTCACCCTGCCTTTTTGAAGAAAGTAAACGGAATCAGCCAGTTCGCCCTGCGCGTATATCTTCTGTTTTTTCTTGAAATGCAGGACGCGGCGCTCGGCGGTGCTCAGATGTTCGAGGAGCGGTGCGACATTGCATGCTGTCACGCCCTCGACAGGAGGATCAATATCAATATGTGAGTGCGCATTCACTCGTACCGGCATAGCCATCCTCGCAAGATGACGCTAGACCCCGGCCTGTGCGAAAGCGTACCACTTTCCGCTCTGGACAGAAAGTGCAACGGCTATTTTGTTGTAAAACCTTGGTTCCGGGACGGGAAAAGCCGTCGCTTACGAAGCTTTGATGTCACTCGCGATCTGTACAAGTCCACAGGTCTCCCAGGAGAGCTGGCCGACCTTCAGGCCCGTATTATCAATGCAGTAGCGCAGATGGGTGCCACACACGAGGCAATCGGTTTCCCGCACGGGATTGCCTAGTTCGGGAGGGCACACCCGTACGGGGAAGGATCGCAGGCAGTCCGTACAGGTGAGAACGACTTCGCCACTGGGGCCGACCGGGACCCATACCGGCGGGAATTCCAGGCTGTGATGTTCCGGGGGGTGGGCGAGCAGATCAGCAACGGTCTCGCATAGTTGCTTTGGAGAATAGCCACCCTTCGAGAAGAAAACGTCCGCGATTCCCATTACTTCAGTGCCGCTGATGAACTCTCCACTGATTGCGATGAGCGGCAACTGCGGATGCTTTCGTCGGACGATGGAAAGAAACTCGAAGCCGGACATGCGTGGCATTCGAAGATCCGAGATCACAAGTTCGGGCAAACGCTCTTTCATCAACTGCAACGCTTCAAGACCATCTGCCGCACAGCGAACGTCGTATCCCTGCGACGTCAAAATCGCGGGCGTCAACGCACGTACCGCATCGTCGTCGTCCACAAATAATAGCTGGTGAGCCCCGGTTCCGGGACAAAGTGCAGGTGACGCCATATACCTCCCCCCGAGCTGAGTAGAAGGTACCACGATTCTGCTGCTCTGAAAATGAAATTGCTGTTCATTATTGCACGGAGGAACCAACGAATTTACCGGGTCCGTTCGCATTCCGGCGAGAGGCCGGGTCATCTCTGAGGTGACAACAGAACCTGTTTCTGCGCGACCGTTCGCGTGGAGGATTCACGTCAACCGAGGTTCATGCCATGAGTCGGACCTTCGCCTGGAAAGCAGCTGGGTTTATACTTCTTCTCATCTCATGCCCGCCTTACTAGACGAAATCGTTGCCTCTACACGTGTTCGTGTAGCCGAAAGCAAAAGAGCCGCCGACTTACGAGCCATTACGCGAAAAGCCGAATGTCATAAACCGAGGGGATTTCGGCATTCGCTACTGAAGGCATTCGCCGAAACGGGCGTCGGAGTGATAGCTGAACTCAAACAGGCATCGCCGTCGAAGGGCGTCATCCGTGCCAATCTGCATGTAACGCCAGTCGCACAGGAGCTTCATCGAGCAGGGGCTGCCGCGTTATCGGTACTGACGGAACCGAATTATTTCCAGGGCTCGCTGGCCAATCTGTGCGAGGCATCCGCCGCGACGCCGCTGCCGTGCCTGCGGAAGGACTTCATAGTCGACGAATTCCAGTTGCTCGAGGCAAGAGCGCACGGCGCGGATGCTGTGCTGCTCATCGCCTCGGTGCTGCCAGATGAGGATTTACGCGGGCTGTATGCGAAGGCCCGCGCACTTGGCCTCGATGTCCTCTGTGAAGTGCACGACAGGGTGGAACTCGACCGCGTGCTGCAAGCCGGTTGCGATACCGTCGGCGTGAACAGTCGCGACTTGCGTGACTTCAGGGTCGACCTGCAGGGCCCTATTGACCTCGGAAATGCAATGCCCGCGAACATGCTGGCGGTCGCGGAGAGCGGTATTCGCAGCGCGGAAGACATCAGCAGGTTGCGTATTGCCGGGTACAAGGCGTTCCTGATAGGCGAATCGCTGATGAGAGCGGCAAGTCCCGGCATGGCACTTGCGGCACTGATCTCGGGCGCGCAGCAAAAAACGACCTTTGTGATGTAGCTCATCGCCCGCTCCAGCGTGACCGCGCTTGGTACACTTGCTGAATCGGGTAGTAAATGTTTATGACTTGGATCAAGGTGTGCGGTATTACGAACGTGCAGGATGCGCAAGCGGCTGTCGACGCCGGCGCGGACGCGCTCGGTTTCGTATTTGCTCCCAGCACGCGGCAGGTACTACCGGCAACGGCGCGAGCGATCGCAGCAAGCGTTCCGAGTCAGATTGAAAAAATTGGCGTGTTCGTCGACGAGCGTCTGGAACATGTGCTCGATACCGTAGTCGATGCGGGCCTTACAGCAGTTCAGTTGCACGGCTCGGAGCCTCTGGAATACTCGCGGGAACTCGCTCGCCGGTTCGCAGGGCTATCCTCTCCGGTGAAGATGATCCGTGCCGCGCAAATGCCCGCGTTGAAGAACGGCCGAGGAGAGGCCCTCGGCTGGGATCCTGTTGACGCCGGTGTTGTTGAGGTCGATGCCCACACGGCCGAGCCGCGACCGGGCGTATTCGTGGCGGTGCTGCTCGATTCAAGGGGAACCGAGTTGCAGGCCGGCGGAACGGGCAAGAATTTCGACTGGCACCACAGCCGCACGGTCGCCGGATTTATTGCGGGGTGGGCGAAGCTGATCGTCGCCGGCGGACTGCACCCCGGCAACGTGGCGGAGGCGATTGCGACACTGCATCCATGGGGCGTTGATGTGTCCAGCGGCGTGGAACAGTCCCCGGGAAAGAAAGACCACGAAAAGGTAAAAGCGTTCATTCAGGCTGTGCGCTCAGTTGAGCACAGGCTTTAAGGACAGACACGGATAAGACCTTGGCTACGAAACTCGCACGGAAGAACACGAACAGAAAGAAGAATGAAACGACGCCTGGTCGGGCCGGCGAGATGCGGGCGAATGTGCCGGGACGCTTCGGTCCTTTCGGGGGACGCTATGTTCCCGAAACGCTCATGGCGGCTCTTCAGGAACTTGAAGGTGCGTACGAAGAGGCGAAGCGCGACCGGCGATTTCGCGAGCGGCTCGACTACCTGCTGAAGCAGTATGCGGGCCGCCCCACTCCTCTCTATTATGCGCAGCACCTGTCACAACAACTTGGCGGCGCGAAAGTTTACCTGAAACGGGAAGATCTGCTGCACACTGGCGCGCACAAAATCAACAACTGTCTGGGCCAGGTGCTACTCGCCCAACGCATGGGCAAGAAGCGCATCATTGCCGAAACCGGCGCAGGACAGCACGGAGTAGCGACGGCAACTGTCTGCGCGCTCATGGGACTGGAGTGCGTCGTTTATATGGGCACCGAGGACATGCGGCGCCAGGAACTCAACGTGTTCCGCATGCGCCTGCTAGGGGCCGAGGTGCGTGGCGTTGATGCCGGCCAGCGCACACTCAAAGACGCGATCAACGAGGCGATGCGCGACTGGGTGACGAACGTTCGCACCACTCATTATCTGCTGGGCAGCGCCCTCGGCGCCCATCCGTATCCGACGATGGTGCGCGATTTTCAGTCGGTGATCGGCAAAGAGGCGCGCGCGCAGATCATGAAGGCCGAAGGCAAGTTGCCGAATGCGGTGATTGCATGCGTGGGCGGCGGGTCCAACGCGATCGGCATCTTTCACGAATTCGTGAAGGAAGATCCGAAGAAGGTGAGTCTGATCGGCGTGGAAGCCGGAGGTCGCAGCGACAAATTGGGTGAGCACGCAGCACGTTTCCTGGGCGGAGCCCCCGGCGTTCTTCAGGGGACGTACTCCTACATCCTTCAGGATGAAGCCGGTCAGATTGCGGCCACCCACTCGGTCTCTGCGGGGCTCGACTATGCAGGCGTCGGCCCCGAACATGCGTGGCTGCGCGAGAGCAAGCGCGCCGAGTATGTCTGCGCGTCTGATACCGATGCCCTGGCAGCGGTAACCACGTTGTCGCGCACCGAGGGCATCATTCCGGCACTCGAGTCGGCTCACGCAGTCGCCGAAGTGGCAAAGCGCGCGCCGCAGATGTCTAAGAATGATGTTGTCATCGTGAACATCAGCGGACGCGGCGACAAGGACATCGGAATTCTCAGGGAAAACTTGGATTTTTGATTCTCAACTTCTGATTTCGGGTAGCGATCTCCGCACGCGCAATCAACACGGTGAGGTCGGCAACAATGGCTGACCGCCTTCGTGAGCAAGCAGGGATTGAAAGTCGGAAATCAAGAGCACTCAAATGGCAATCTCTTTTAAACATCTTCCCGGTCTGGTCGCGTATGTAACCTGCGGTGACCCGGATCTGCAAACGACAAAAGCGGTTGTTCTCGCTGCGGCCAACGCCGGCGCTGACGTAGTCGAATTGGGTGTGCCTTTCAGCGATCCCGTTGCCGATGGCCCTGTGATACAGGCCGCCAGCCAGCGAGCGCTCGAACGCGGAACGAAGCTCAACGATGTACTTCAACTAGCACGCGAAGTTCGGCAACAGTCGGACATCGGTCTGATCCTCTTTTCTTATCTGAACCCGATTATGCGTTTCGGCCTGTCACGGTTCTGCGCGGCGGCAAAAGACTCCGGCGTCGACGGTGCACTTGTCACGGATCTGCCAGTCGAAGAGGCCGATGAGTATGTCCGCTGCATGAGGTCGCGCGATCTGGAGACCGTTTTTCTCGCAGCGCCGACAAGTCCTGACGAGCGTCTGCAGCGCATCGCTGAACTTTCAACCGGCTTCGTCTATGCGGTTTCCCGAACGGGTGTGACTGGCGCGCGCAAAGAGTTGTCTGATGAAGCCGAAGCTCTCGTGGGCAGGATTCGCAAGTTTACCGAACTTCCTGTGGCAGTAGGGTTCGGGGTTGCGAATGCGGAGCAGTTCACGCAGGTCGGGGCGTTCGCCGATGCCGCGGTTGTGGGCAGCGTGATCGTCAGATGTATCGAGAATGCAGGCGGCGAACATGCTGCCGAAGCTGTCGGGCAGTTTGTGCGTGAACTCCGTAGTGGCAAGTCGGCAGCGCAAAGAGGCTAGTTGATGGGATGGAAGCTTGGGCTAACCATGTTTGGAAGTACACATGTGTGCCGCCCAAATCAACGAATCAGGGGTGCGTGTTAGGGACGTTCTATGGATATTTCCGACTGGCGCAAGAGAATCGATGAACTTGACCTCAGGCTTGTCGAGTTGCTGAACGAGCGGGCATCCGCGGCGAAGGAGATTGGACGGCTGAAGCGCGATACGCAAATGGCCATTTATGAGCCGGAGCGCGAGAAGGAGATCTTCGACAACGTGAGGCGCCACAATGGCGGCCCGCTACCCGACCGCGACCTTGTGCAGTTGTACGAGCGCATTATCGACGTAATGCGCAAGCTTCAGCGGTATGAGGCGCAACCGGACGAGCAGGCGCGAGCGGCTACTCGCGGCGGTGGCACCGAACTCGAAGCGGAGATTAACGAATAGGGCGATTGGCCCAGGGACAACCATGATAGTTGCAATGCAGGAACATGCTGGCGAGGAGCAGATCCAGGGCGTCATCGATTTCCTGATGAAGCTTGGCTTTGAAGTCCATCGTTCTACGGGCGCGCGTCAGACCGTGCTCGGCGCGGTCGGGGCAAAATTCGACTTCGACGTAAGGGACATCGAGGTGCTGCCCGGAGTGCAGGAAGTGCACCGGATCAGTTCGCCTTACAAACTGGTGGGGCGAAGTTTTCGGCCGGAAGGAACTGTCATCAAGCTTCCGAATGGCCTGAGTGTCGGCGGCAAGGATGTTGTGGTCATGGCTGGGCCGTGTTCGGTTGAATCTCGCGAACAGCTGTTCACCATCGCCGAGTGCGTCTCACGAGCGGGCGCGCGTGTGCTACGGGGAGGTGCTTTCAAGCCCCGCAGTTCACCCTATGCTTTCCAGGGCATGGGATTGGAAGGCTTGGAACTTCTGCGCGAAGCAGGCGACAGATTTGGCCTGCTGGTGATCAGCGAAGTGATGGAGATGTCGCAGATCGCCTTAATGGAACCCTACGTTGACATATACCAGGTGGGCGCTAGGAACATGCAGAACTTCAATCTGCTGCGCGAGCTTGGCAAAGCGCGAAAGCCGGTAATGATGAAGCGCGGCATCGCGGCGACGATTGAAGAGATGCTGCTCTCTGCCGAGTACATCATGAGCGGCGGCAATTACGACGTCATCTTGTGCGAGCGCGGGATCCGGACTTTCGAGACCTACACGCGCAATACGATGGACATCTCCGCTATTCCCATCAGTCACAAGTTGTCACACTTGCCTATCGCGGCTGACCCGTCGCATGGAACAGGTCGGCGCGAGAAAGTCTCGCCAATGGCCCGCGCCGCGGTAGCGGCAGGTGCGGATGCCGTCATCGTGGAAGTCCACCATCAACCGGATAAGGCTCTCAGCGACGGCGCACAGTCGCTTTATCCGCAGCAGTTCGAGGAACTCATGCGTCAGCTGCGCATTATTGCGCAGGCGGTTGAAAGGACAATCGCTTAACCGAGCAGTCCCTGAGAAACTGTTTCCATGAAGATCACGATCGTCGGTACCGGCCTCATCGGCGGTTCACTTGGCTTGGCGCTTAAGAAGCGGAGCCTTGTCGAGCGCATCATCGGCCACGACAAGCCGCCGGTACTCGCGGAAGCGAAGCGGCGCGGTGCCATCGACGTGGCAGTAGCCGATTTGCGGCAAGGTGTGAATGCTTCGGAAATCGTGGTCCTGGCCACCCCTGTCGGCGCAGTACTCGACCTTATTGAGCAGCTCGGCCCAGTCCTGTCCACAGACGTTTTGCTGACGGATGTCGCCAGTACGAAAACCGAGATCGTGGAACGGGCGCAGTCGGTATTCGGCAGCGAGGCGACTCGCCGTTTTGTTGCCGGACATCCCATGGCAGGCAAAGAGCACGGCGGCATTGAGCACGCGGACGCGGATCTGTTTGAGGGCGCGGTCTGGCTGATCACGCCAGTGTCGAACCGGGATGACGAGATATCGCCGCGCGGCAAAGCGTGGCTGAAAATGATCGAGGAGATCGGCGCTAGCGTACTGGCGATGGACCCCGTCAGGCATGATCAGATGTGTGCGTGGGTCAGTCACTTGCCGCAAATGTTGGCAACAGCGCTGGCCGCGAGCATCGAGGACGAATTCGGAGACGACGCTCAGCTCAAGGCGATTGGCGGGCGTGCCTTGCGCGAGATGACTCGGATCGCGGCGAGCCCTTATTCTATGTGGCGCGATATTGCGCTGACCAATACCACCAATATAGAAGATGCCCTGCTACGGCTCGAGCAGCGCCTGGCCCATATCCGAGAGAATCTCCGCACGCGCGAGCTCAAAGAGGAGTTCGAGAAGGCCAATCGCTTTCGTAATGCCTAGCTTGCCCAGGAAACGATCCTGGGAATGCCTGAGCCGGTGGTACACATAGCAACAATCCTTTCGAACGGCGGAACTCGGGACCTTGTGCATGCGTATATTCGAGTGGCGGATTTGTGCGCCCCGGGGGGATCTCATGCGCGGAGCTTTGATACTGGCGTTAATTGTCGCCGTGGTCGTGGTGGGACTTGCGTTGCTCCCATTGCCACGCACCCGCCCGGCGGCGGCAAATATCAACACGAACCAGGCGACCTCAAGTCCAGTCGAGTTTGAGTTCATGCAGGGCGGCACTGTCGCCCTTGACCTCGAAGCGGGCAATTACGACATCGTGCCGTCGTCCGACAACAAGGTGACGATCAAGTACGACCTTTTCGGCAACACAAGCACGCGTTCGGTGAGAATTGGCTCGGGTGTGAACGGCAGGAACGCTCGTGTGGTCATCGAATCGCCAGCGAATGGTTTCCATGCTGAGATCGCGGTGCCGGATAAGAGCAATCTGTACGTGCGGCTGACTGCAGGCAATCTAAACATCGACGGCATTGAGGGAAGCAAAGATGTGGAAGGCCGCGCAGGCAACTTGACGATTGATGTAGGTGACCCGGCCCAGTACGGTCCGGTGTACGCATCGGTGTCGTCCGGGAACATCCAGGCTCATGCATGGTCAACTCAGAAGAGCGGACTCATGCGCTCGTTCCACATGTCGGGCCCGGGACACTATGGCCTTCGCGCACACATCGGTGCCGGAAACCTGGTGCTCGTTTCCAAGGCGAAGTGACCATCGCGTTCGTCCGTCGCCGGAAAGAGAGCTAGCTCGACGCACTGCGGATGCTGCTTGCACCGCGAGGACCTGCCGAGACTGGCGCCGAGCTTCCAGCCTTAGTTGGAGAGAGCCGTTCCACTTCGGGGAATGACTTGGCCACGGTCATTGTGTGCTCTGCAGGCTGTTTACCTGTCCGCAGACTGCTGACAAGCATTTCAATCGCGATGCCTGTGTTGGGCGGAGTTACAACGGTCGCCGTGAGTTGACCGTTACGGACCCAAGCTTGCCCCGTCGCGGGGACTCCATCGCAGCCAAGGAACGGAACACTGAGGAGTTGATCCCGCTCCGTACCTGAGGTGGTCTCTTCAATCGCCCGACGGGCGCCGAGCGCCATGGAATCGTTCTGCGCGACGACAGCACAAATGCGAACCTGATGTGACGTAGAAAGACGCAGCCAGGACTGCACGGCGGCGTAGGCGCTTTCTTCCGTCCACTGGGCCCGCAGCGCGCGCAATATCAGATTGAAAGGTTTGGTCTGGTTGATGCCAGAGAGGCGGTGCTGGGCGGCGGCGCTCATGGAAGGTCCCTGGAGGAATAACGCGGTGCCTCCATTGGGGCATAGTGCTGCGAGCTGCCTCCCCTGAATGCGCCCCACTTCTTCGTTGTCTGTGCTGACCGCGAACACTGGCACCTTGTACTTACCGCGTAGCTGGCCCAGGTAGTCGGCGTCGCAGTTCAGGATTGCCCATCCCACGTTAGCTGCTGCGGCTGCCTGCGCCACCTGTACGAGCCCCGTGCCGGCGGTCTCGCAGACTATCCCGTCGGGACGCATGGACGGCGTTTGGATCATTTGGAGCAGAAGCTGGCTCTGGGTGATCGAGTCGCCTTCGCCATAGACGATCTGAAGCTTGAGCCCAAGCTGTCGCGCGACGCTCTCAGCGGCTTCCGCCTGTTCGCGCTGATAATCGTTGTTCCGTGTGATCAGGCAAACTGCAATAGTCAGGTTTTGCACGGGAAAGTACCAGCGTGGACTATATGTCAGGATCGGGAACACGTCTGGCTTACGCAAGGACGTGTCCCATCGTAACCATGGCTGCTCCCCGGCTGGGCTGCACTGTGTTCCTCAGGTGCGCACGATATTTCCCAAGGGGTTGGTCTTTTCTACACGTTCGTCTGAGGTAGCCGGCAGGCACTCCGATAAGTCATTGAATTGCGCCACGCGCCGTGCTCGGGTTCGGCGCGTTGATTGCTTTCATATCGGTGTCCTGGAACAGACATCGGAGGAAGCTATGCTTTGGACGATATTCGTAATCCTGCTGATCGCATGGATTCTCGGCCTGGTTGGTGTGTATCAGATCGGCGCGATCATTTGGTTGCTTCTTGTCGCCGCACTCGTTGTACTCGTGCTACAGCTGGTAAGCGGCCGCAGAACGGTGGTGTGAGCGCAGGCGACTTCACACAAGACACAAGCTTGTAAAAGGAAGGCGCAACCCAACGCGCAATTTCTTGTCCCGGGCGCGCGTCGACACTCGGCTTAGAGGTACGCCTATGAGATGCCGCCCGGCTCTGGCTGCGGTTTCGACCGCCGTCTGGCTACCCAGTTGAACGTATCTGTCAACTTGCTGGTGGACGCGTTCACGGCCGCCTTGGACAGGTTCACAGTCCCTTCGCGCACGATGGTTCCGAGGAGTTTTGCCGCCTGCAGAGTCGCCGCCCTTCGTACTCCGCGCTTCTCCAGACTTACCGTGGATCGACAGTATTCCTTTGTGATCATGCCAACCCGCAGTGTGAGAAAAGCATTGGCTGAGCCAGACAGGACGGAACTGGCGAGAAGGTGCATGCCGGGAATCGCAGCCACAGTCGATCCGAACACCGTGCCGACCAGCACATCCACGTCCACATCCTCGATGCCCGCGGCGATGAACGCCGTGGAGGCGACATTCGCGTAGAGTTGCACGAAGTCGCGCAGTGACGGCCGCTGATAGTAGATATAGGCCACTCGCCAAATGAGCCGCGTTTGCGCCGCCAGTACAACTAGAACATCAAGTCTTCCACTTTGAAGGACCGCCGTGCTTAGGAACACAGCAGAAGCCGCGGAGGTCACGGCCTCGTGCGCCTGGCGGTCGAGTACCTGCAGTGCAGCATCGAGTTGAGCACCAGTGTCGAGTGGCATTCCACGGAGGCGGCTGTTGCGAGACAACCGCTTTCTGAAATCGGTCAGAAACTGCTCGTACTTGGGACCTTCGGTCACTGCCGGTGGGAGCATGCGCTTCGGCAGACGAAACCATAGGACGATGGGAGTGACCAGCAGCAGGGCATATGCGAAGATCAGGCCCCACTGCACGGCCTCGCCGAAAACAGCATGAACCGCTTTCGCAGATTGAATGATCTGCATCGTCTGGTTAAATACGAAAATTACGAACACGACGAGAATAAACAACGACAGCAACAACAAGATTCTCTTGACTGTCGCGGACATAGAGACCTCATTTGCGTGAGATTTCACGCGGTTGCGCGTGAGCACAATTGTGACCCCGCGGCAATCTCGTCGTGACGGCGTACGCTCGCCAGCAGAGAGCGGCAGTTCACACAGCCTTGGGGCTCACGTGCTACTGATGCGATGCAGCCAGGACTGCAACGGTCCAGCCCGGGGGACACGTGTGTTGTTTGTTTTGGGTTTCAAGGGGCGTGCCGGTGTGCATCGACGGGCACCAAGGGATTCTCTGCGTGGACCTGCTGCAGCGACCGGAACTTACAGATCCCGATCACCCCCCAGAATGTGATCACGGCATAGGACGCGGCCTGCAGTACAAGGCTGTAGGTCAATCCGGCAGAGTGCCCGATGCCGTACGCATAGAGCACCGTGACGGTGACGAACTGGAAAACACCCACGTAGCCGGGAGTGGATGGCACCGTACTCCCGAGCGCAAGCCCGGCCAGTAGCACGAACGCAGCCTCAAGCGGAAGGTGCATGCCCAGCGACCGAGCAACGAGAGTGGCGCCATAGGCATCCGCGCACCAAACGCATACGGTCAAGGCAACAAACCGCGCCAGTCGCGACCAGTGGTGGAAAGCGAGCATTCCGAGCACGACCTGTTCAAGCATGCGCAGTAGCCACGCTCGCCAACGCTCCGGTAGCCATAGCTGCTGTACCAGCATTCTCCAGAAGCGCTCGGTCCTCGGCACGAGGAACAAAACAACCACGACGGTCAACGCCAGCCCGAGCATGACGGCACCCGCCGGAAGCAGTGCGGCAGGCGCCTTGCCGGAGATCAGGACGACGGCTGACGAAAGGGCTAACAGGACGGCAAGATCAACAGCGCGCTCAGCCAGTGCGGTTGTCAGCACGTACGTCTTCGACAGATCTGAACGAGCGCTGACCATGGCGGAACGAATCACCTCCCCCGCGCGGGCCGGCAGGAAGCTGTTGCCGAGATAGCCGGCCGAGCTCGCCCAGAACACGGCTGAAAATTCGAGGTTGGCAGCCGCCGTCAATACGATCTTCCAGCGCAGCGCGCGAAGTGCGTACGCGAGACTGCCTAAACCGAAGGCGGCAGCGAGGGGCGGGATCCTCGCCCTGGAAAGAATAGATGCGACCTCACTCCAGCTCACGCCCCGTAACACGAGATACAGCAGGAGGGCTGCGAGCCCGAATGCGGCGACAGTCCACAGGAACTGCGACTTGCTACGAGGCGGCACGCAATCCTAACCCAGACTGGCGGGTGGTCGCGGATTCTGCCTGCGGCAAGCCCGGCTCGAATTCAAAGTTGATTCGGTCACGTTCGAAGACCAGTGGTCGGTTCTGCACCTGCGTCTGTATATTGCCGATGTATTCCCCGATCACACCGAGCGACAACAACTGCAACGACCCGAATAGAAAGAATCCGATCACCAGCGGCGCTACTCCCACCGAGAACTGCTGCCAGAAAAGCAGCTTATAAAAGAAGTAGACCATTCCGATAAGAACCGACAGCAGGGAACCGACAAAACCCGAAAAGGTCACGAGGCGAAGCGGAACCTTCGAGAGCGTCGTGATGCCGAGCATGGCGAGATCGTAGAGTGTATAGAGATTGTTCTTTGATTTGCCGCGTTTTCTGCGCTGCTGTAAGTAGGGCACTTCGACGTGTGGCATGCCGATCTCGGCGATCATTCCGCGGAAATACGGGTACGGATCCTGCAATTGCCGCACCATCTCGATCACCGACCTGTCGTAAAGACCAAACCCGGTAAAGTTCTCATGAGTATCGACTTCAGACAGTCGCTGAATCAGCTTGTAGTACTTCGTCCGGGCCCAGAACACGAGACCGTTCTCTTCGCTGTTTTTCTTGATCGCGATCACGACCTTTGTTCCTCTTTCCCATTCGGCGATCAAGTCGGCCAGCAGTTCAGGCGGGTCCTGCAGGTCTGACATTAGTCCGATCACCGCGTCACCCCTGGCCTGCATCAGTGCGTGAACGGGAGAACGCAGGTGCCCGAAGTTGCGGGTGTTGCGAATGACTTTGACGTTCGCGTCGGATGCCGCGATCTCAGCAAGAACAGCGAAGGTCCGGTCACGCGACGCGTTATCGATGAAGATGTGCTCGTAACGATATTTCCCAAGTTGCACCATCAGCGAACGAACACGCTCGTACACCTCGCGGACATTAGCCTCTTCGTTGTAGCACGGAGTGACAACGCTGATGGACTTCATTCGCTTCTCAGTGATCTCAGCCAGGGACTTTGACATAGGTTCTCTCTTCAACTGCTCCCAATTGCTGTTTTCGACGGTGTGGCGGCACGGCGTAACAGACCAAATCGAAGCCATCTAGCCAATAGGACCTCAGTGAAAGCGACGAGTCGGGTTCCAATTCGCGCATAAGCAGAGGTATATGCCAGAGATCGCTCTGGCGGTGATAGATGCAGATGGCCAGCAGAGGCTTGTGGCGCGCGACGATATTTCTAGCACCCCGAAGCGCGTCGATTTCGGCCCCTTCAATATCCATCTTGATGAACGAGGGTCGGTGATCTGCCAGGGTGGCATCCAGCGTGGTGCAGGAGACCTCGATTTCTCCATCAACGCTGATTGCAGCATTCTCCTGTGCGGTGGCCGCAAAGCGAACCGTGCCCACCCTCGACGACACGGCCTTGCGATGCAGCAATGTTCGCGGTGCGACGTCGCTGCTCGCGGCAATGAAACGCTGCAGTGAAGCGAAACTGGCCGGGTCGGACTCGAAAGCGTGAATACGAGAGAACTTGCCGGCGCTGACATCGAGAAAAGATTGAATGCTGTCGCCGTCGAAGGCGCCACAATCCACGAACTCCTCATCCGGCAGCAATTCGAAGAGATCCGCCGGAAAGTAGGCGGGAGGAGCGTCCGGTTCCGGTTGGCGCGAGAAGTCTGCGCGGCTCCGGAATGCCAGATGCGAAACGTAAGTCGCCCTGTCCCGATCGGTGGCCAACGCAGCGCAAGCCTCCCGAATGTCCTTGGCATGGCTGGGAATGTTGCTCGGAAGATCCCATAAGTAATAAGGAAGAAATGTTTCGGCGTACTTCCAGAAGAGCCACACAAAAGGAACAGTCTTAGCAGCTCCAAGGGCTTTCATTCTAGCGATGTGGTGCTGAACGCCCTGCTTGCGGTCGGGGTGCCAGATGCATACGACGAAAGCCGAACTGGTGCCGAACTTCTTTGCCGCGCTCTCCGGTGACATTGCCGGCACGCCCTCGATGGTGGTGCCCCACAATCGTGAATTGCTATCCGCAAAGGCGACAACATCACGCCCCGTGTCTCGCAGGCCGCGCAGCACTTTTCGGCCAAGGTTGCCTCCTCCTACCAGCACCAGAGACGCTGAAGACGGGCCGGTCGCTTCGTCGAATGCTGAGGTCTCTCGCGTGCGGGCAGACCGTTCATCCTCCGCCAGGATCGTTTCGAGTTCGCGCTGCCACTGCAATGCGTCACCTATAAGCCACGGTTGTAGATCAGCGCCGTGAGCGAACTGATGCTGGCATAGGGGCTGTCAATAGCATCGATCATGATCGGCTGATCCTTCCGGACGGGGCGCAGGAGCACTTCGCCGTTCATCATCTCGCGGCACGATATCTGTCCCTTCTGCAGCGGAATCGCCAGGTAGACGTCTTCTGCTGAAAGGGCGTGGCCCTCCGGCAGGTCACGATTGGCGTATACGCCCCGCACCAGCGAGTCGAGATATATGACCTCCTTTGTAGGCGACATGCGCTTTGATGTTCCGGGAGAGCCGCACATCTCCTTTGCCTTCATGAAAGCCTTGAACCACGCGTCAGTCTGCTCCGGAAGCGAGCAATAGGGGGAGACCTTAGCGCCGTCACCATCGATATCAATGTGACGCTCGAACGTCCGCGCGCCCTTGGCGTAAGCAATCATGATCGATGATGTCCAGTCGTGATATTCATGCGTCGATAGACCGATGACGTGCCCGGGATAGCGCGCCTTCAGGAAGTCGATCTGGTTGAGCTCGAGTTCGTTATCTTCCGACGGGTAAATGGAAACGCAATGATTTATGGCTAGCGGAATACGCCTGTTCCCGAAGAAGGTGACGAGATCATCAATGTCTTTCAGAGATGTTCCCCCGGTCGATACGATGACCGGTTTTTTCGTCTCGGCGATCTTCTCGATGAGGAACCAATCATTGATGTCAGAGCTGGCAATCTTGAGGATGGGAATGCGCAATTCGCAGCACAGCTCGACAGACTTTTCGTCGAAAGGCGTTGCCATTGGGATGCAGTTGCCCTGCCGGATCGCTTTCACGAGAACGGCAAAATCCTCTGGCCGCAACTGCGTATCAATGGTCTTCTTGACGTATCGTATGTCCGTCCGATCTCGAAAGTCGCGGTGGATGAAGCTGTCCACGTCGCGCATTTGCAGTTTGATCGCCGCGCGAACGTTGTTGAAACGCACGATGCGCGAATAGGTAGTAATGATCTTGAGCCCGCGCTCCACACTCCCGAGGTGGTTGTTCGCGAGTTCGAGCACGAACAGTTCGTCGAAGATGTCGGCACCGTTCATTAGTAATCCTCAAAAACCTCGTCATGTGTTGCCGCCCAGGCCGGCGGCAGACGTTCGACTTATTCTTCGAAGAGAATGTTCGAAGCAAGTTCCTCCGGTTCCAGGAATGGATACATGTCTTCCAACGCTGGCGTCGCGATCGTGCCATCAGGCATCTGCCTCGATTTCAGTCGAGGCTCGAATTCCTGCTTCGGGTCGAGCATTACCTGCACAAGACTGGGGCCCGGTTGCTCAAGCGCGCTCTGCACATGACGGAGGCCCTCGGCGTTTTCAACTCGAACGCTCGGGAGGCCATAAGCACATCCGATCCTTACGAAGTCCGGGAAGGAAACGCCGCTGGTTGCACTCTCCCCGATGCGGCGCCCAAAGAAGTTTGTCTGAGTCGTCCGTATCGAGAGATAGCCGCCGTTGTCGAGCACGAACAGCTTTACTGGGAGCTGGTGATGTACCACGGTCTGCAGCTCCTGAATATTTAGGTGGACACTGCCATCACCCGCGAGACAAATGACACGCTTACCATTCCTTGCGACCGAAGCTCCCACTGCTGCCGGCAGGTCGTAACCCATCGACGCCGAGCCCGAGTTTGAGATCAGCCTCTGGTTCTTCCGCAGCTTCATGACCTGGAAGGGGACGATACATGCAGTTGCGTCTCCGCAGACGATGACATCGTCCTCGGCGAGCATGGCCGACAGCTGCTCGACAAAGTAGTAGGCGTTCAGGGGTGGTCCCGGCTTACGCTGCGAGTCGTGCACAACGGGATAACGCGACACGCGCTCGCGACACCATCGTAGCCAGTCTTCGTGGCGGGGCGAGTAGTTGTTCTGGCGCAGTTGCCGCAGCGTCTCGCGCAGAAAAATCTTGAGGTCGCAATGTACCGGCAGATCGGGTCTTGCAAGCGGTTTGTGGAGTTCCGCCTCGTCAACGTCGACCTGCATCTTGAACGCATGGCGAGCGAACGAGTTCCAGTTGTAACTGACCTGCCGGATATTTAACCGTGAGCCTAGGACGAGCAGCACATCCGCGTTCTGAACTGTGAAGTTTCCGGCGCGTTCGCCGATCGTGCCCGGACGGCCGCAAAATAGCGCGTCGTCCGAGGCGATCAGATCGTGGGTCCAGGCCGTAGTCACGGGAATCTGCAATGTGTGAACCAGTTCGTCGAATTCCGCCAACGCCCCGGACAGCCGGACACCGGTCCCGGCGATAATCACCGGACGCTTCGCCGCCTTGATCCGCTCAATTGCCTCGGAGCACTGCCGTTCGATTCTGCTTGCATCCCACTCTGGCGCATCTTCTCTGGGGTCATACGGCCGAAGCTGCGTTTCGTCGATCTGGGCTGACTGTACGTCTACGGGTATATCGAGCCAGCAAGGTCCAGGACGCCCGGCTGTCGTCAGATACCACGCGCGTTCCAAGTGATAGCGGATCGACTGTGGATCATCGACCAGTACTGCGTACTTCGTGATTCCCTTGACCATGCGGACGATATCGACTTCCTGGTCACCCAACTGCCGCAGTCCGTTCGTCCCCATGACAGACATGCATGTCTCGCGTTTCACCTGGCCCGAGATGATCAGCATGGGAATGGAATCCGTCCACGCGCCGAACACTCCGTTCAGCGAGTTGATCCCGCCCGGTCCGGTGGTGACGTTGATGACGCCCGGCCTTCCTGTCACCCGCGCGTAGCACTCCGCCGCCATCGCCGAGGCCTGCTCGTGATGGTTGCAGATGTAGCTAATGCGGTCGCTTCTCCCTATGGAGTCATTCAGGTGCATGGCTCCGCCGCCGGTCACGAGGAACATGTGTTGCACTCCCCATCCGGCGAGCGTGGCGAAGATGTAGTCGGACAGCTTCATCACGAGCTAATTCACTCCACTCCGATACGGCTAACGCGCGATTCAGGCCGCCACATATGCCTGTCGTCGCGCGAACCACGCGTGTGTTTTCCTGATCGCCTCTTGCAGCGATACCTGTTGCCGCAACCCTAGTTCTACTTGGGCTTGCCTGGTAGAAGGAACGTAGCGCTGCGCGGCTGTCCCGGAGGCAATCCTCCCCATGATCTCCACCTGTGCAGGCGGAAGAAGCACGTGCGCAACTTCTTGAGCCAGTTCTGCAATACTGATGGCATCTTCCGACCCGACGTTGTACGCCCGTGCTGCTGCGCCTCTGAGCAGGATCGTCCACAGCCAGACAACCAGGTCAGTCATGTACATGTAAGAACGGACAGCGCTTCCGTCCCCCTGCACTAGGATTGGGCCACCCTTAAGGTAGTCACGTATGAAATTCCCGATGGCGAAATGCGCGTCCAACTTCATGTACGGCCCGACAAATGTGAAGCATCGCGCCACCTTTATATTGATTCCGGCAGATCTCCCGACCAATACGCACTCAAGTTCGGCGGCACGTTTGCCCTCGTGGTACGCCGAGTCTGGATTGAGTGGATCAGGTCCTCCCAGGAACGTTTCCGGAACATGCGACAGATCTGCTGGCTGCGGTCCGTAAACAGCGCCTGAGCTGATCAGCAGGAAGTTCCGTGTGCCACATGCGGCTGCGAAATCCAGCGCTCGTCTGGTGCCGCCCACAATCGTGTCAAACATGAGCGCTGGATTTTCGCGGTTCAGTTTGGCGCTCGACTCGCTGGCGCCATGAATGATGTGCGAGAAGTGTCCATTCGGAGACCAGAAAGTTCGCACATCGCCAGCTGTCAGCGTGATCGCCGGGTCGAGAGCAAGGTGAGGCGACGACGCCACAAATGCCTGCGGATTCCGTGTCAGCACGGTCGCACGCGCATGCAAGTTCAGCCGGGAATTCGCCCAGCAAAACGACTCCAGCAGCCACGATCCGATCCAGCCCGTACCGCCCGTGATGAACACGCTGGTCCCGCGCAACTCATCCCAAAGCTCGTGCGTGCACTCCAGGACCGAGTCCAGGTCTCGTGAGAGCGGATTCGTCGTTGACGTGTTCGCCTGCATTGTCATACGACTCTTCGCGCCTCCGCGCCTAGCGCCTGGGGGATTGCCTGGAAAGTCTCCACGATATAAGCAAGCATTTCCGGCCGAATGCCTGGATACACGCCTATCCAAAACAGCCCGTTCATGATCAGGTCGCTCTGGCGCAGGCTGCCAACAGTGCGATAACGGACATCGCGATAGGCCGGTTGTCGTACCAGGTTGCCTCCGAATAAAGTGCGAGTCGCGACCTTCTTCTCTTCGAGGTAACGCACCACCTGCTCGCGGCTGAATGGCGCGCCCGGCCGCACCATGATCGGAAATCCAAACCAACTCGGGTCGGCATTTCGCGTCGGCTCAGGCAGGGTGAAGAATTCCTCCAGACCCTGCAGCCCACTTTTAAGCGCTGCGAAATTGCGTTTGCGAGCCACGATGAACTGCGGAAGCTTGTGAAGTTGTGCCACTCCGACCGCCGCCTGCATGTCGGTCATCTTCAGGTTGTAGCCGATATGGGAGTAGATGTATTTGTGGTCGTAGCCGTGTGGCAGGTCGCCTAGCTGCCAGTCGAAGCGCTTGCCGCATGTGTTCGCCTTTCCCGGATCGCACCAGCAATCGCGGCCCCAGTCGCGAAACGACTCGGCAATGGTCTTGAGCAGCGGCTCATTGGTGAGCACGCAACCGCCTTCGCCCATGGTTATGTGGTGCGCAGGATAGAAACTGGTCGTAGCAACATCACCAAAGGTGCCGACATTTCTTCCGTTGTAGGTGGACCCGACCGCATCGCAACAATCTTCCACAAACCAAAGATCATGCCGCCCGACGAAGTCCATCACTCGGTCCAGATCCACCGGATTCCCGAGCGTATGCGCGACCATCACGGCCCGCGTCTTGTCCGACAGCGCTTCTTCCAGTTGGCTGGTGTCGATGTTGTAGGTGGGTACTGTGACGTCTACGAACACCGGGACGAGTCCGCACTGAACTATCGGGTTGACTGTCGTTGGGAAGCCGGCTGCGGTCGTGATCACCTCGTCGCCCGTTTTGAGGCGGCGTTCACCCAGCTTCGGCGAGGTTAGAGCCGAGAGGGCCACAAGATTGGCAGAAGATCCCGAGTTCACGAGCACGGCGTTGCGTACGCCGATGAAGCGAGCGAAGTCGCGCTCGAACTGATCGGCAAAGCGACCGGTCGTTAACCAGAAGTCCAGAGCAGAATCGACGAGTGACGTGACCTCAGCGCTGTCGAACACCTTTCCGGAGACCGGCACGGGGCTTTCTCCGGGCACAAAGTCGGTGTTCCCGAACGCCTCCTGCGTGTACTCGGCGACAAGTTCGAGTATCCGATCGCGCAGCATTTCTTTTCTGCTGTTCACTGCTTCAGGACCTCTCTGTACCACTCGATTGTGCGGCTCAGTCCCTCATCCAAAGTGAATTGCGGAGACCAGTTCAGCAGGCGGCGTGCGCGGCCGGCGCTCAGGTACTGGCGGCGAATCTCATGTACTGCCTGGTTCTGAATTTCAGGCGTGAGAGCCGAATCCATTTTTCGTAAGATGAGATTTACGAGTTCAATCACGCTGATCTCGCTCTCGTTCGAAAAGTTAAATGCCATTCCGGCGATTGACCGGTCAGAACTCAGGTACTCAGCAAGAAGCATGTATGCTGCCGCAGCATCTTCGATGTAGAGGTAGTCGCGCACGAAATGCCCGTCTGACCGAATGACGGGTCTTTCGCCGCGTATAACGGCGCGTATCGTACCGGGCACTACGCGGTTCCAGTTCAGGTCGCCGCCACCGTAAAAGTTGCCGCACCGTGTGATCGCCAGCGGCAAGCCGAAGGTCTTCGCATAGCTCTGGGCGATCATGTCGCCGCAGGCCTTGCTCACGTCGTAGGGGTTCTGTGCCTGCAAAGGCATGTCCTCGGAGAGCGGGAGCTGCTCCTGGTCTCCATAGGCTTTGTCTGACGATGCGATCAGAACCGCAGTCACGCCTGGAGAATGGCGGCACGCCTCGAGCAGATTCCATGTGCCGCGAATGTTGCTATCGAAAGTCGCAACCGGATTGCGGTTAGCGACGCCCACGATCGCCTGCGCGGCGACGTGAAACACTGTCTGGATCTCATACTTGCCCAGCGTGCGTTCCAGCAAGTCGCGGTCGCACACGTCTCCTCGCACGACATTGACTTCGTCCAGCAGGCCAGAGCGAACCAGTTCGCTCCGTGGCACCCAGTCGCGCACGAGGCAGACCACCGATGCACCCGCTTCACGCAGTCGGCGCGTGAGCCAGCTTCCCAGCAGGCCGGTGCTGCCGGTGACGAACACGGGCCGGTCGCGCCAGAAGTTGTCGTTCATCTCCACACCTTCCACGGCGCCTGCCCGCTCGCCCACACCTGGTTCAGATACTCATATTCGCGATACGTGTCCATGGCGTAGAAAAACCCTTCGTGCTGAAAGGCCATAAGTTCGCCGTCCGCTGCCAGTCGCTCCATGGGTTCGCGCTCGAGGATGCACTCATCTCCATCCAGGTAGTCGAACACGCCTCGGTCGAAGACGAAGAATCCGGCACTGGCGAATCCAGTTGTCTTCGGCTTTTCCAGGAACTGAAGCACCTTTCCCTTCGTGTTCGTCTCGATGATTCCGTATCGTGAAGTGGGCGTCACGGCGGTAACGGTAGCCAGTTTGCCGTGGCTCTTGTGAAACTCCAGCAGACAGCGAATGTTCAGGTCACTCACCCCGTCGCCGTATGTCATCATGAACGTCTCGTCTTCGATATAGCGACGCACGCGCTTGAGTCGACCGCCAGTCATGGTTGCCATGCCTGTGTCTGCCAGTGTCACGACGAAATCCTGCTCGTCGTGCACATCCTCAAATTCGATCCTGGATTGCCGGCCGAGGCAGATGGTGAAGTCGTTGTTCATCGCCTCGTAGTTCAGGAAATAGTCCTTGATCATGTTGCCGCGATATCCAAGACAAAGCACGAACTCGCGGAATCCTGCGTGGGCGTAAAGCTTCATGATGTGCCACAAGATCGGACGCCCACCGATTTCAACAAGCGGCTTTGGCCGGAATTCCGTCTCCTCGCGAAGGCGGGTGCCCAGACCGCCGCAGAGAACCACCACTTTCATTCTTCTTCCTGTCTCCTCAACCGTGTCGTGGTGCCGCTAACGGAGTACGCGCTCGAAGCACCCGGAATGCAAACACTTGGATGCTGTTGTTGACCTAGTCAGAACTGCATCCGGGCAGCTGTCATCGCATTTGCACCCTTTGCTGCGCTGCTTGGGACGGGCCTGAGTTGCCGCACAGGAATGCGCGTACATATCGGTTCGCTACGATTGGTTGTTCCCTCCAGACCCAACTGGAGCGATCGCGCCACACTGGATCGCTGTCTTTTGCGACGAGCACGTCAATCAAGTTCGTACGGCATACTTCATCAACGTTCAGGGTTTCCCTTGTGATTCCGTCCTCGAATAGGCCCGACAATTCCTGAATTCTTGGGGCACATGCCTCCGAGGCACCGCCAAACTGGGTGCCACAATCCCGCCCTACGGCCGCCGCCGGATGCGCCGTGTAGAGAAGATGGGGAAGGTAAGTCGGCGTCAGTGGATTGAACTGAACGACGGACTGTGGCCCCACAGTCTTGTCCAGCGCCTCGTAGGCTTGGCGCAAAGCGTAGGTGCGACGCCCAAGTTGTCCGTCGCCATCCATCCAGGAGCGCCGAAAAACCCCACCGTGGTCTGCGGCTACCGAGTAGAACCGGAGTTCCAGCACCTGATACGTGGTAGCAACAACGCCGAGAGCCAGGCAGGCAATGGCAATCGCCGTAGCCGGCCTGCGTGCGAAAGAATCGCGGCGCGAAAAGAACCAGCTTTCAATCACCGGGATCGCCCACAGCAGGAGAAAGAATTGTGCAATCAGGAACGAACGATAGCCCAGATCGTTGCTTGTGATCGTGTTCGATCGCAGGAAAGTGCCCACCGCAAAGCTACTCGCGACCGCGAGCCATGCTGTAATCTCGTCGCGAGTAAAGGCCACAGATCCCGTCCAGACCTTGCGTACGCGATTAAGGCCGACCAGGAGGAAGAAGCCGAGTTCCAGCAGGTAATTCAGAGGCAGCAGAACAGCCGGAGCTACCTCTTCCGCCCAGAAGGACTGAACGCCATGGCTCTCGAGCAAATTGGTGACGAAGGAAAACGGTCGGAGTTCCGGCACGACAAACCCGCCGTTCCCGGGGCCGGCGAGCGTTAATGCATATGGCAGTAAAAGGCAGAGAGCCAGGACCGCAACAACCACCAAAGTCGGGGCCCTTCGACGATCCTGAATCAGCGAGACCAATATCCACACGGCCATGAACAGCGCAAATGTGAACGCCACATAGATCGAAAGGCCGACAGCACTCGCAAATGCGATTGCCGCAATCGTTGCTGCCACGGCGCGACGCTTCTCGACGTACAGCACAAGAAAACCCGTAAGACACGCGATCAGCCCGGCGAGATGATGCGGTACCCAGAGCATGGAATCGATCCATGACGTGATCTGCGCGACGTTCCACCATTCCATGTCCGGCTTCACCACGTGCGGTTGCTGGAAACGGAGAATGATCGTCGGGATAATGTCCAGACCGGTAACGAGCAGGAGTGCTGCGCCTATCAGGGACTTACGCTCTACGTTCGCAACAGGACGGAGATAGAACTTGACCCAGAGTGCTACGAGCGACATTAGCGCGATGCCGCACCACAAAGTTGCGCCGAACATGGCCTCACGAGGCGTCACTGCTGCCGTCTTCGCAACAAGCATGCAAAGCAGCAGCCAAAAGTAGTGATACCGCAATGGGACTGGGTCTGTAGAAGCGAAAAAGGGATTGTTCGGAGGTATTGACCGCGCCGCAGCCGCGGTAAAGGCGGTTCTAACGGAGTAGTCGTATGCGGGCACGCTGTAGTACAGTCGGTCACCCAGTTGAATGTCTACAAGGGACCCCATGCCCAGGACTATCCACGCCAGTACCGCTGCCAAAGCAAAGCGTACGTGGCGCGAGACTTGCGGTAGTGTGAAGTCACGCTTGCGCACCGCTCTTGCCACAAGAACGGCGAACAGTGTCCACGTCGCGAAGTAAAAGATCCAGACCACATGTCGGTTCATTCGCCCCAGCAGGTACGTGATAACCGGGCAGCAGGCGATGCCGAGCGTTACGCTGAGCAGTCCCTTCAGGATGAGTCGTCTGTCACGAAATCCGAGGACATTCAGTGTCCAACCCAGCACATATCCTGGTACGAACACTATCAACGACATCGCAACCGCTGCTTTGGCGGTCCCAAGTAGGTCGACAATGGTGTAACTCGCCATGCAAGTCGAGGTGCAGGTTTTTGGGCAACCACTTAGTAGAACCAGCCCTGAACTGTGTGGTTGCCTTTGGCCCGAGTCGTAAAAACATCGTACCCACCTGCCAGGTGACCCACGTGCTCACAAATCTCGCGATACGAGAGCTTCACGCCAGCGACGTCGGTTTGCGCATCAAAGAACTCGGGTTGTGCGACTTGGGGGGATTTTGCCCCATCACAAGCCGCTACGTTTAATGCGCTTCACTATGGGCAGAGCAGTTACAGCCGCCGTCTCATCATTCCTTTTCGCCGTCCTGCTGCAGCTCTGCGTTCCTGCATTTGGTTACGTTACGAGCGCGGAAGGACCAGCTTCGTTGGGTTCGGAACGGCTCCCGTTGGGCGTCCCCAAAGAAACCTATTCCGGCGACGGATCGAAGCTAGCCTTCGTAGCTAAAAGGGAAGGAGACTTCTGCCCACGTGTTTACGTTTCCAATGCAGACGGCACAGATGTCCACGCGGTCTCCCCACGTGACCGGACTGCCGGGGGTCCCTCGTTCTTTCCCGGGGGAAGTCGATTGGCCTACTCTG
Organism: Acidobacteriota bacterium; assembly: GCA_023441255.1. Classification (GTDB taxonomy): domain Bacteria; phylum Acidobacteriota; class Terriglobia; order Terriglobales; family Acidobacteriaceae; genus JAEZPW01. Next base: position 20,859 of record JAEZPW010000111.1, on the reverse strand, counting down.
AAGCTGGTTGTCCGCTGGCGGGTACGGCCTTGCCGCAGTCGAACATTTTCAGCGTCGGGGTCGACGGAAGCGGTCGAATGCAACTCACCAAGATGCCGGGGGATAACTCAGAACCCGCAGTGTCGCCCGATGCTGGCACTGTGGCATTTACGTCATCGCGCGACGGCAAGTCCGCCATCTTCACAATTTCAGTCTCGTCTCAAGAGACTGAACGTCTGAGTTCAGCGTCCGAGAACGCTCACGCGCCTATGTTTTCTCCGGACGGCAAATGGATCGCTTTCCGAGTATCTCCTGAATCACTGCGTGCATCCGGGAGATCGGGAACTCCGGTTGAAGAACTGTGGATCATGCACGCGGATGGTTCCGGCAAACGGCAGCTGACGACCGATGCCGCCGTCTACGCCCCGTACTTTTCTCAGGACAGCAGGCGCCTGGTCTACGGATCCAACTTCTATGGCGCAGACGGCCGACGGAGCGTGGATGTCTTCTCTGCTGAGCTCGATGGTACCGGGATCTCCAGGCTGACGCACAATTTTGAATCAGCTGAAGATGTCAGGGTAAAGAAGGATCTCAATGATGCCTATTTCAGCAGTGTTCGCAATCGGGGGCGTCTCGGTGAAAGCAGGCCGTTTGGGCTACTAAAGGTAGTCGCGTACCTATTCATCGGATTGTCACTTCTGCTGACATTATTCAGAGTTGCCACGGCCGCGTTACCGGGCATTCGAAATGCCCTGTTTAAAGCCGAACAGTTTCTCACGGTGAAAGGCGAGTTCCTTTTCAGGACTACGCCAGCGGCGAAAGTCCGACAAGTGGTCTCGGGTACTCGCCTCTCTTCAGCACGAAACAAGCGCCACGACGACAAGGAGACGGTTCCAAGGCCCTAGTGCTCAGGGCCGGAATTGCAGTGCGTGGAGCATCACCTGTGTCGTGTCAAAGGAATCCCAGTGAAGTGGGTCCCGGCTCCTGAGAGTGTACGCTCGGGTCATTTCGCACTCTTCTTTTGCCAGTCCCACCGCACCGTTTGCCACGAGCGCGCGGCAGTATTGGACATGTGCCAGGCCGTCCTCAGGCGAGGCCTCGACGGCCCTCCGCGTGTGCTGCAATGCTGCGGCCAGGTTTCCCTCTGAGAACAGGCGTCGTGCTGCGGTCAGCTCTGTCAGTTTCGCCAGAGCGTCCGTGTCGAAATCACCTTCGTAGACCAGCATCGTCCCTCCGCCGATGCGGTCCTTCGGCGTAAGTCTCTCGAAGGTGCTCAGCCATTCGGCTCCGCGGAAGGTCGAAAGCAGGACGCTACTGACTACAACAGTTCCATGAATGCGCGTTGGTACGGGGTTCGACAGCCATCCGCCGAATTGCCTGCACGGAACACCGTAGCTTCGTATATCCACCAGATAAATGCTTGCCAGCCAGCAGGGCCGGTCCTGCTGGTGCCGCTTAAGATACGCCTTCACCTGCCAAAGCGACTCCCCCCAGTCGTTGTTCGGCATGTACTCGTATGCACGCGCAGGTCCGCCCCACACCTCGTTGGCGTAGGAAAGGTAGTTCGGAAAAGCATGCAGCGATGACACAGCATGCAGAATCAGCGCGCCCGTCAGTAAGTGCGGCACCCAGCGGAACCTGCGTGTGAGTTCCACGCATCCGGCCGCGGCAAAAATCAGAACGAAAGGTACTACCGGCAAGGCGTGCCGTATGCCGCTGTTCATGCGCGCAGTCATGCAAGCCGCCAGGAACGCCGCACCCGGCAACACCACAAAAACAAACTCACGCCGACATCTTGTAAACAGTGCTCCGGCCTTTGTAGCAGCCAGCAACAGCAGCATGAGCACCGGTACCGTGAACTTGACAGCTATCGCCACGGGGAAGAAATACCAGACGCCGCTCGGGTGAACGTCACCCAGCAGGAACACCGGATTCGCCGACGATCTCGCCAAGACCCTGGCCGTCTGCAGACCCTGCACATACGACTCGGGCAGCAGGTGAACGGAACGAACCGCTACCAGCACGCCCGAAAAGCTTCCCCTTTGCGCGTTCACCTCTGGTAGGGGCACGCCGTCAGGCCGCGCGCTGAAGCGGAATCCGTACAACGCCCATACGACCACTGCCGCGAACATGCAGGCCAACGCCGTCATGTAAACGTTCTTGAGCGCGCGCCGCCATCTCGCCTCCGCCGCGTTAATGATGACAAAGGCGTCCGCGATCGCCAGGGCAAACAGGATCGGGACCACTACCGCGCCGGATTGTTTGGCCGTCAGCGTCAACCCGGTGGCCAACCCGGTCAATACGAGCATTGCCGCACGCCGCGTCCGCATGAAGAGATAGAAGGCGTAGATCGCAAACACGAACATGCAGGCAAGCACCATGTCAGTGGTGACCAGTGCGCCGCTCGCAAGCACGTTGGGCTCGAAGACCAGCAGCGTCATTGCGATCAGTGCGGTCGTGTATCCGAACATCTTCTTCGCGGTCAACCACACCAGCACACATAACCCAACCGCGAACATCGAAACCAGAGCGCGAGCTTCAAACAGCAGCTTTTGCCACTGAGCATGCCCGTAGAGCCAGTCAAGGCTGGCAAATGCCTCGCGTCTGGGAGGCACTTCCGCGCAATCGGTGTTTCCGCCTGCGACTACGAATGGGATCGCTCCCACGAGTCGTGCAATCGGCGGATGTTCCGGGCCGAAGGCAAAGTCGCCGCACTTCCATGCCCGGAAACCGGCATAAAGGTGGGTGGACTCGTCGGCCGTTTGCGACAGCCGCTGTACCGAAAACAGCAGTTGACTCAGCAGGACTATGCATCCCAAGGCGCACGTAACCCAGGGCAGCCATCGGTGTTGCTCGGCCAACTCGTCCAGCTTCGTGAACAACATCGCTCCTCGATATTCAGTGCTTGTTACGCTTCAGCCTGGAGTCGGTTGAATAGTTTAGCGCTGTATCTCAGACTGCAACCTCAACATGGTCCGGGCGAATCATAGCCGGTTGCGTCACTCAGGTCCGTTTGCCCGTTCGCGTACTTGGATGCTGCTACCATCGCGAACGAAATGTTCAACGACAGGAGAGTGTTCCGCTTGGCTTGGGAACAACACCTTGAATCCGTGCTTGCCGAAAGCGTCCAGCAGGCTTGCGAGCGCGAGCGTGCAGCATTCGATTCCGCAGCGGACAAGCACGCGGGCTCCGTCGTCCTATACGGTGCGGGCAATCTTGGCAGACAAACTCTGCGTGGGCTGCGTACGCACGGCACGGAGCCACTGGCGTTCGCCGACGCCAATCCCCAGCTCTGGGATTCGCAAGTCGAGGGTGTGCGGGTTTTTTCACCCGATTCGGCCGTAGCGCGATTCGGAAGTTCAGCCATTTTTGTCGTCTGCATCTGGCATCCCGTTCGTGAAGGCGGCGTGCGGTCCGTCGTGAATCATCTGCGCGCCCTCGGCGCACAACGCGTGGTGCCATTTCCTGTTCTCTTCTGGAACCATCCTGAGACATGGCTCCCTTATTACTTCTGGGACCTCCCCAGCAGACTTGTCGCGGAGCGCTCCGCTGTTATGAATGCCGCGGCCTCTTTCAGCAACGACGCTTCCCGGGACGCCTTCGTGCGACACGTCCGCGCACGCATGAACGGCGACTTCTCCTGTCTGCCTTCGCCTGACAATGAACCCACGTATTTCCCACGCGACCTCTTCGAGCTGATCCCAGATGAATGCTTCGTAGATTGCGGCGCGTTCGATGGCGACACTATCCGTGAATTCGTTGGCCAGAATGGCGGCGAGTTTCGTCGCATCATCGCCTTCGAGCCTGACTCGCAGAGCCTGCGGGCGCTTCATGCAACCGCCTTAGGCCAGGATCTTCGCGACCGAACGGTCGTTCACCCGTACGTCCTTGGCACGGAAGCAGGCAAGGCAAGATTCAACTCCAGCGGCCTCGTAGTTTCAGCTGTTTGCGAGGAAGGTGGCGTCGAAGTCGAGCGTGTTGCCCTCGACGAATGCGTTCGTGACGAAGCTCCGACGTTCATCAAGATGGACATCGAGGGTTCCGAGATCCCGGCCCTTCAGGGTGCCCGCAAAACCATTCAAGAGTTTGAGCCCGTGCTGGCTATTTGCGTCTATCACCGTCCTGCGGACCTTTGGCGCGTGCCGCTGCTCATACGCGACATCGTGCCCGACTACTCGTTCTTTTTGCGCATGTATTGGATGGACGGCTTCGATACGGTCTGCTACGCCGTGCCTCCGCATCGTCTGGCAACGCGGCACCGATTAGGAGCACAGACGGTGGGGAAAATCTTGCGATAGATTCAGGCTGCTTTGGCAGTGCCGTTTTCGGCGCTTACTCTTGCGGGTTCAGTCGCAGGTTGCACGTCGATGTGCAACGCAGCCCGGTTCAGGCCGATCTTCAGGCCAATGAATTCCGTGATCCCAGCTACCACGGTGTTCATGTCCTTGCCCGAAATGTCCGTTAGGCCTATGTTGATGTCCACCTTGAACCTGATACTCTCCCCGACCGAGAATCTCGCTTCTGGTCCTCCGAGCGTACCTCCGAGCATCGGTGCGATACTGAATACCGAACCGCTGCCGCATACCGGACATGTGTCAAAACGGCCGCTCGTTACGGATTCACAATCCACGCATAGTACGGCACTTCGCAACGGGAAAGACGTCCAGGATCGCCTGGCGCTGGTTCGGAGATTCATTGCAACATCCTTTGCGTCTCTGGCGAGAGACGCCGAATTCCGGGTACACAGAATCAGACGTGACACGACAAGTCGGCGTTGCCCCGTGGTGGCGTTCGGTCCTGAGCACTGCGCTAACATCGGAGCGAGGCGTTCGTCTGAGAACCAACCGGTGTTCAACTGAGGACCGTCAGCCGACGGCGGCAGGAGGGCAAGCGCGCATGCTCGACTTTTCGAAATTCCAGTACCTCACGTTCGATTGCTACGGCACGCTGATCGATTGGGAGGCCGGCATATTATCGGCAGTGCTGTCCGTCCTGAAAAATCACAAGCTCACTGTCACGAACGATGAAATCCTTGCCACTTACGCCGAACTGGAAAGCGCAGCAGAACAAGCCGAGTACATGCCATACCGACAGGTGCTGCGGTTGGTCATGCGAGGCTTGGGTGAGGCATTCGGCTTCACCCCCGACGACAGGGAACTACATGCGTTGGAGAACTCGCTTCCGTCGTGGCCCGCTTTCCCCGACACGGTCGACTCGCTACAACGCCTGGCAGCGCGGTATGAGCTCTGCATTGTCTCCAACACCGACGACGACCTGTTCGCCGAAACCGAGTACACGCTAACCGGTGGCGCAGCCGCGGAGCACAGTTTCAGTTTCGCCCACGTCATTACCGCTGAACAGTGCCGCAGCTACAAACCCTCGCTGACAAATTTCGCAACCGCACTTGAACGCATTGGCACAGGGACGTCAAAGGTCCTGCACGTCGCGCAGAGCTTGCATCATGACATTGCCCCCGCTCGGTCCATTGGGCTTTCCACTGTGTGGGTGAACCGCCGAAAGGGCAAAGCGGGTACGGGCGCTACCAAGGCTGCTACGGCCGTGCCAGACCTTGAAGTGCCCGATCTGAAAACGTTATCCGAACTGGCAATTTGAACGTTGTCGCGTGCTCTAAATTTTCTACGGATTCGGGGTGTCTTCTGAGATGATGAAATCAAATCATTCACGTGGAGACAAGATGAAGCACGCCCGGCCGGACTACGACCACATTCAAGACCCCAGCGGCAAGATCCCCGAAGACGAACCGGTAATGATGTTCCGCGGCCAGGATGTTTTCGCCCCGGTTGCATTGGAAGCTTACGTAGCAATGTGCGAGGCGATGGCCTCGACCATGCCCCTCGATTCTCCTGCCCGGCAGAACCTCCGTGACATGGCGGTCACAGTGCGCGTCCACATCAACCGCATGCACCGCTGGCAGGCCGACCACAAAGCGAAGATGCCTGACCTGTGAGGCAAGCGAGCATTCACGCCCCGGAGTTTTCGCCGGACTTGTCCGTAACAGTTTGGTTCCGTGCCTTGGCAAAACGGCGGGGACGTTGATTCATGCCGCCTGCCACTACCACGGCGAGCATGAAGCCGGTCATGAACAGCCAGAGAAAATAAAGAGTTACAGAGGCCAACATCGGGGTGGATACTCCCTGAAGTTCTATTCCTGTTGGAGTAAACCCCGATTAGATTGGAAGTCGCGTAATGATTTGTAAAGCGGTCGTAAGCTTGTTGAGCGCAGAACGGGGCTTTTGCCCCGTTTCGATTTGCTCGCTCATTTCCAATGCTTCCTCGTGAACGCCTCGACCTCGGGCAGATTGCCTTGCAGGATCAGGTATCCGTTGTGCGGTTCGCGTGGCGTGATCTCGTGATTCACCGGCTTCAGCATCAGCTCACGAATCTTCTGACGGTCATCAGTCTGGCCCAGTACCCATGAAAGTTTCATGTAAGCCGTTTCCGGCAGCATGTTGTCCATCGGGATGATGCCCAGGTCGAGCAGGTCGCGTCCGGTATCGTAGACGTACATCTGCGCGAAGCCCCAGAGCGTTTGCACGGTCATCACCACGGTCATGCCCTTCTCGATGGCGCGCTTGATGGCCGGGTAAAGCGGCTTGTTCACGTGGCCCAGGCCAGTGCCGGCGATGACCATGCCGCGGTAACCGCGATCGCTAAGGGCATCGATGATGTCCGGATTGAAATTCGGGTAGTAGTACTGGATCGTGACTCTTTCGTCGAACGTAGGCGTGATCACCGGCACGCGCGACATGTCGCGTTTCAGGTAGTCGTCCGTGAGATAGTCGAAGTACTCGCCGCGCTCGTTCTTCTGTGCATGGACCATGGCCAGCGGTGTGGCGCCGACGGTCCGGAAGGTCGAGCGATAGCTGGAGTGCATTTTGCGACAGCGGGTACCACGATGCAGGAGGTCGTAACGGTCCGAGGTCGGCCCGAACATGCAGAGCATCACCTCGGCGATGTCACATTCGGCGGCTGTACGTACGGCGTTCATCAGGTTGAGCGCCGCGTCTGACGACGGCCGGTCTGAACTGCGCTGGCTGCCGACCAGAACGATGGGCACCGGCGAGTTCTGCACCATGAAGCTGAGGATCGCGCCGGTATGGGCCATCGTGTCCGTGCCGTGGCCGATGACGATGCCGTCCGCACCTGCCGCAATCTCTTCGCCGATCGCCTTCGCCAGGGGAATGTACTGCTGTGGTCCCATGTTTTCGCTGAACACGCCGAAGAGTTTCTTCGTGGTGAGGTTGGCGATGTCGGCAAGTTCGGGCACGGCGCCGTAGAGTTCGCCCGGCGTGAACGCGGGGATAACAGCACCGGTACGGTAGTCCAGACGGCTGGCGATCGTTCCGCCCGTTCCCAGCAGCGTCACCTTCTTCTTCTTCGGGTCGAAAGGGAAGTCTTTTTCGGGGATCTTGTAGACGGCCTTGCGATAGCCGATCTCTTTTGCCCCCGTGATTCGGTCGGCGGCGAGTCCGACGTTGTAGCCGTTGAAGAGCTTGACAACGATGTGAAGGTCGTCGCAGGTTTCGTTGCGCGGCAGGATGACGCCGCGAAAGTTCGAGCCTTCGTCATTCGAGATTTCGACTTCACTCCAAACGCCGATAGCGAACTTCTCAAGTACTTGCCTGGCCGGGCCGCGATATCCCTGGAAGCGATCGGTGCGTTCGGAAAGTGGAACCTGGGTCTGCGTCGCCGTCACTTGGACACCTCCTGCAGTTCGGCCTTGAGATATGCGGCGATGTCGCGGGCCGGGACTTTGCCTTTCAGCTTCTCCATGGCTTTGCCGACGCGGAAGCGCATCCGCTTCTCAGGCGAGTCGTGCCTGGCGTCATAACCATCCATCGGCATGGCAGCAATTTGCTGCTTCCACTCGCTGTCGTTCTGCAGATGGATGCCGAGCGCTTCGCAGGCAGTTTGCGTTGAGGCGCCAGGCTGAAGGGCGACGAACGACGCGACGTCGCGTATGCATTCGCGTGGCAGTCGTCCGTCGGTGTGAAGGTCGAAGATCTCGAGCCACCGCGCGGTATCGAGACGCTCGACCGGAACGCCGGCCCGATGGAGAGCGCGGCCGACCTGGCCGATTTCGATCGCGGCGAGAAGGCCATCAGCGCCGGTCTTCTTCACGACTTCGTCGACGGTTTCGGCACTGCCGCGACGGATCAGGTATTCGGTTGTTTCCACCGGCACGCGCCACTTCGTATAGCGCTCCAGACGTTCCCAGGGAGCGGCGTGCAGACGCGTGCGACAGGCCTCAACGCGTTCTTCGGTCACACGCGTTGGCGGCGAATCCGTGTCGGGGTACATGCGGTCGGGGCCAGGCAAAATACGCTCGAAGGTGGTGAATCCGCCCGGGAGAGACTGGCGCGTTTCTTTCGGTACGCCTTCGGTCGCATCGCCGAAGCGAATGCGTATCTCTTCGGCTGCCGTGCGGCAGTCTTCCTCGGGACCCCAGACGATGAAGTACTCGTCTTTCGCGCCGGACTTCACGCGACGGCCAATTTTCTCGGCCAGGCGGCGTCCGTTGGGCAGTGTCGTTACTTGAGCCGAACTCATGACGATCGGCGGCCGATCAAGACACGCGATAACTCGCACGCGTCCCGACAACTCGTCCACGAAGGTTGTGCTCGGCTGTGTCGAGTGCTCCGCAAGACCGCGCGTTCCCTCGATGTTCACGGCCATGATTCGCCAACCCGACCGGCGAGCCTGCTGCACGAAGTCTGTTTCAACATCCGAGAAGATGTCGCTGACGTCCACAAGCCGACCGTGCACGTCGCCGGCCGAGTGCAGTCCTCGCCCGTGTAACTCATCGCGCAGCTTCAGCAGGTTAACCTGGCGTATGCCTTCGTTGTGCACCAGCTTGACTGCGTAAGGAGCGCGCGGCACGCCCTTGATCTCCACGCGACTGCCGCCTCGGACGCTGACGTTAATGTCCTGGCGTCCGGCGCCAATGCCGGTGCGGACGCGGCCGGTCGAACGCGCCGTGAGAGAGCAGAGCAGGATCGCGTCTCGGACTTCTTCAGGCGTGTAGAGTTCGGCGCCGGTAACGGTTTCCGTCAGCGGCGTACCCAGCCGGTCCGTTCGAAAAACGATGCGGTGACCCTGATCCGTCACTTCGCGGCACGAATCCTCTTCGAGCGAGACGTGCGTGACCGTAAGCTTGCGTCCTTTGAACGGCAGCCAGCCGTTCACACCAATGATCGCCGTGCGCTGAAAGCCTGTCGGAATGCTGCCGTCGAGGTATTGCTTACGCGCGATGTGGATTTCGTCGATGATGTCCATGTGCATCGCCAGGCAGAGTTCAATGGCGATGTCGATGGCCTCCTGGTTCACCAGGAACGGTGGCGTGTCGTCCATCTCGTAAGTGCACACGTTTAGCTGGTTGAGCAGGTAGACGATCTCTTTTTTCGTCTTGAACTCCATCAGCGCCGTGCCGTCATACTCGCCCAGTTCGCTTAGCGTCGGACGCATATGGCGCAGTACTTCGCCGTCGTGCGTCGTCGTGTAAATCCCGGCAGGGCACCGGCAGAAGAGCTTTTCACGGGTAAGCAGTTGCTGATGAACCTCAAGCCCAGAGATCAGGCCGACGGATCCGTAGTCCAGTGTCTCAAGCATCCAGTTTCCTTGGTTCTTGCGGGCGTGAACAGTGTATTACACGGGCGGAAGCAGAGCGCGTCTGTGATGTGGGGCACAAAGGCGTGGAGGTTTGGGGACGGGGCTACTGCCCCGTCCCGGTTTCCGGGGCCAGCATAGAGGAGGCTACCTCGCTGCCTTCTCCACCGAGAACGGTCGCTCGCCCGCTCCCCACTGCGACGGCTTCGCCCCCATTTGCAGCACGAGTTTCCCGCCACCCATCAACTCTGAGTGATACAGGAACGCGCGTGTCAGCGGCTTGCCATTCAGTGTGGCCGACTGGATATATCGGTTCGCATCGCTGACAACCGCCGCGTCGATCTCGAACTCGCGGCCGTCCACCACCTTGATCCGCGTGCGCTCGAACACCGGCGAGCCGATGTAGTAGTAGTCCTGGCCCGCATTCGGGAACAGTCCAATCGACGACCAAACGAACCATGATGTCATTGCGCCCGCATCATCGTTGCCGGGCAGACCTTCACGTCCCGGCTTGTAGTACTTGCCCAAAAGTTCGCGGACCAGCTCCTGGGTCCGGTCGGGACGCCCTGCGTGAATGTAGAGCCACGGTGCAAGCAAGTCGGGTTCGTTGCCGGGATTGTAGTGATCGCCTTTGAAGAACTCATCCAGCCACTGAACGAATGATGCATCGCCGCCCAAACGATTGATCAGCCCCTGCACGTCATGCGGAACGTAAGTTGAGTACTGCCACGGCGTTCCTTCGTAGAAAGGCTCGCTCCACTTGAAAGTCGGCTTCGTTCGATCAAACGGCTCAAGCCATCTGCCTTCCTGCGATCGCGGACGCACGGACAGCGTCTTTGCATCCCACAGGTTTGTCCAGAACAGCGAACGCCGATCGTACTCTTTCGCATCCTGTTGTTTGCCCAGCGCCCGCGCCACCTGTGCGATTGCGAAATCGTTATACGCGTACTCCATTGTGCGCGAGCCGCTGCGGTCGAACTCATGAGGCAGATAGCCCAGCTTGTTGTAGACGCTCATCTTCTCGCGTCCGAAGCGGATGTGGTCGGGCGAATCGGTGTTCGCATCCTTAAGCAGAGCCTGGTATGCCGTCTCGTAATCGATCCCCTTAAGGCTTTTCACGATAGCGTCAGCCACCAGCACGTTCCCATTGCTGCCGCCCTGCGTCAGTCCGTTACTGCCCGCGATGCGTGCATCCGGCAGCCATCCGGTGTTCCGGTATGTATCCACCATCGAACGCACCATGTCCCGCTGCCGCTCAGGCTGGATGACCGTCAGCAGCGGATGCAGCGTGCGGAACGTGTCCCACAGCGTGTAATAGTCCTCATAGTGGGGCTCGTCGGACTTCCACCAAACGTTCTCGCCCGTGAGGTCATGCGGCATCACGTGAGCACGATAAAGAGAAGAGTAGAAGACGTTTCGCTGGTCAGGCGTGCCGCCCGTGATCTCGATCTTCGACAGCACATTTTCCCACTCGCGCTCGGCCGCGGAACGCGCTCTATCGAAGTCCACGCCCGCTACTTCCTGCAGGTTCTTCTCAGCCTTTTCGTATCCAACGAACGATACGGCCAGCTTCATCTCGACAACCGGATCGGCTGTCGTGTCGAACTCAGCCCATGCCCACGCTGGCTTCCACTCCTCCCTGGTCCTGATCTCCTTTGCCCGACAGCCCCATTGCGACAGATCGGTACCGGCACAAACGCCGGCTGCGTTCGGCTTGCGGCTGAACTCGGCGGCGAAGTAAACCGTGTACTCGCCGTCGTTCCATCCCCCGCGGAACGTGCATGTTCCATGCAGATGGCTGTCGTCCGTCACGCGTCCTTCGCAGTGTAGCGGGCGTTGCGGAGTGCCCCACCAGTTCACGACGGCGCTGCTTATATCTACAGTGAGATATGCGTCCCTTGTTCGAGGAAACGTGTAGCGATGGAATCCAACCAACCTAGCGGCCGTCAGCTCAGCGTGCACGGCCGACGCATCCTCGCCGACCGTCACGGCGTAGTATCCGGGCGAAGCCACCTCGGCTGACTTCACTTGTGCTACCGGAATCCGCAGCGAATCAACCTCGGGCATAACCCGGAAGTTTCCGTACTTCGAAGCGCCACCGGTGCCGCTTACGTGGGTGTGGCTGAACCCGGTGATCCGGTCTGCCGACCTGTAACCCGAGGTGCTGGGCCGTTCTGTGTCCGGTTGCAGCACCACGAAGCCGAACGGCACCTGTGCACCCGGAGTGGTGTTCCCATCGGCGTCGACGCCGAGAAACACGTCAACATCCCGCAGGTGAGAAGTAGATGTTTGCGCGATTGCAACAGAATCAACAAGGACGATAAACAACAAAGAAAGTAGCGAGGCCAGCAACAGCCCACGGCTCTTCATGCGAATTCAATTCTCCGGAAGATGGTTACACCACGACTCGCGATTGCTCGCAAACCCAATACTCGGTACTAGGTACTCGCTGTTTCCTCCAGCGCTCCACTCTCGGCCACCTCAAGGAAAGCGTCCAGCACCCTGGGCTCGCACTTTGACTGCAAGTTTCGAACGAGTATCTTCGTGGCCGTCGCCGGCGACAGTGGTTCGCGCCCATCACGATCACTGGTCAGCAACTCGAATTCATCGGCTACCGCGATGATCTGCGCAGCAATCCTGTTCTGTTCTGTGTCCCGCTGCTGCGAAAACTGACTTGCGATCAGGATGGGGACGATGCGTTTCAGTAACGACAACGCCTTTCCACCTCTCCCGTCCGGACCTGACTCGGTCCGCGTTGCCATCGTGATCTGGGCTGTCTTGTTCATGATCTCGGGGCTGATGCCCAGCTTCGTGATGTCGTGCAGCAGCGCAGTGGTGCGGATGTCATGTACCAGCTTGTCGTCCAGGTCCATCTCCTCCGCAATCGCTTGTGCGAATGCCGAGACGCGCAGCGCGTGGTCCTGCGCCGTGATGTCGCGTGAGATCAGGTGCTCGAGTATGAGCAGAATACCTACATAGGTGTCGTGCAACTCACGGAACAAGGTGCCTACGGAGTATCCGGTGACCACAAGCAATGCGCCCCACACCGTTACTTCATACCAATGGCTCTGACCGAGCCAGGACGGAGTGCCGAAGTAGTAGCCAATCACGACGATCAGCACGCTGGCGCATGCTGTCAACGTTGCGTGACGTCGTCCGTAGAAGTAGGCCGAGAACAGCGTTGGCAAGGTGAACATGCCCAGCAGCATTTCGTTCCGCTGCGACAGCAGGTTAAGCACGGCCGCGATCACAACCAGTGATAACAGCAGCCACCACTCCTTATTCACCTCAGCGAAACGGCGCACGAAGGGCGATTTCATCGAAAATCTCCATTGCGGGCTGTCACGGCTAGGTTCTCACCACGAGGCCCGGCTGGTAGACACACGAATGCTCGCCTAGATGTTAGGCAGAGTTCCCGCCCGGCACAATTGAGTTATTTGAGACAGGCATGACCATCGGCCTTCGGCCTTCTGCCAACGGTAATCCGGAATATCTTCTGGGCTGATTCTGGGGTGAACGCCTTATCTCAACTCGGGCGCTGCTGCCGGTCTTCTATTATTCGACCTTCAGGCTCGTGTCCGCCCACTTCCACTGTTTGCCCGTCCAATAAATATCCGAGTTCTGCCCCGTGCGGTCTTCCATGCCGATCGCCGGCATCGTTTTCTTCTTCACGCGCACGCGCGCAAGTTCCAGCTTCTCGAACGGCAAGTTGATCACCACGAACTTGGCTTTCGGCGCTGCTTCTTTCCACCCGTGCACAATCAGCACAAACCTCGGTTCGCCTTCCTGTGACACGAAGCGCATCGTGACTTCCGGGTCACCGAATCCGAAGAACGCGTTGTAGGGATCAATGGTCCTGTAGTGGTAGTCCGATTCGTCCAGCAGCGGATTCTTGGCCGTCGCAACCAGCACCAGGTCTTCTGCGGGATCGCCGTCCAGGTCGCCCGCCAATGCCGGAAATCCGGGCAGCACCCTGAAAGCTCCCCCGAACTGAGCGGTCACATAGGTCTGCGCCTCCATCGGCGACATCACCTGTGACCGTGCCGGCAGTGTCGGTGCACCGGTCGCCTGACCTGTCGGGGCTTGGGCAAAAGCGCTCGTCACCAGAAGAAAGAAGACAGCCAGCATTCGGCACGTCGTCGCATGAAGCACATGGCGGGGCATGCGCCTACTCTACTGCTTACAGCCTGGAAAACAAGCAGGGAAGAACCTGAGAGGTCACTAAGCGTGCAGGCGAAGTGCCCAAGGCCCGTTTACGGCTGTGCGCTCTTAAAATACTCCCGTCCCCTTGCCGCCTGTGCCGTGTCAGGCCTGAGATAGACGACTACCACACACCCGGACGCCCCGGTAGCGATTGTCTGTTGCAACTCCACCTTGGCATAACCCAGGTTCTCGGCCGTGATCGCACCGAACACATTCGACGTCATCATGCACATCGAGGGTCTGTTCAAGACCCTGTTCCCGAAGGGGCACGCACGGTTGCCGAGCACAATCTTCTCCTCGTCTTCCTCGATGACGTAGAAATCGCCCTGAATGCGCCTCTTCAGGTCGACCAGAACTTCGCTCACCTGCTCGCGAGAGAGCGCCGGAACGCCGAGCGCCCGGCGATATTCCTGGTTGATCTCGTCGCCGATTTGCTGGCCCACAACACTTACGAAACCAGATGCTTCCTGAATCCCAACCACGTCCTCAAGCGCGCCCGAAAGGTGGCTGATCAGCGTCCGCATGAACACATCCCTGTTCAGGTGTACGTCTGCTTCACGCGCAGGTACGGCCTTCGGCTTGGGACCTTGCTGGGGCATGTAAATACTGCGGAATTTAAAGAGGAAACCCGTGTCGAATTACCCGGGTTGGATGCCTCTGCGAACGCAAACGCGTTGCCTCGACGCTCTCCAGCGCTCGCCGGTTCGAAAACGCCTGAATGACGCCTTCTAAGCGGTCGTGCGAGTCACAAGAGTCACGGCCAAACCGACATCCTCAACGGCCCGCTCCGGAGTTGCCGAAGTGCTCCCATCCCTTTGGCTTCAACTCTCTCCGCCCTCGCTCGTTGTTGACCAGCCACACGCGGTGGGTTTTCTTTGCGCTCTCAGTCCCTGATCGCGCCCGCCCCGCCCTGGTGCTTCGGGTCGCTTCTGCCGACGAATCGGTCACGGTGCCGATCCACGTTACGTGGATGCCCGCTATCTTGTCCGGAATGGCCTTATGTTTTTTGGGGGAAGCCGTGAAGATCAGTTCGTACTCGTCTCCGCCATGCAGCGCATCCTCCAGCGTCGCCCCCTGCGCGACCGGTATAGCTTCTTCCGCTATCCAGGCGCTCACGCCACTCTCTTCACAGATATGCGCCAGGTCCGTCGAGAGTCCATCGCTGATGTCGATCATTGCAGACGCAAGGCGTCGTTCGCGCAGGTACTTTCCCACCGCAATGCGCGGCTCTGGAAAGAAGTGCTTTCGCGCCGACCTGTCACGCCGTACTTCTTTCGCGTCCTCGCCGGAGAACATGCGGTTCAACGCCGTCACGCCCATACCGAGTCGTCCCGTGACGTAAATGTCGTCACCGACTTTCGCCCCAGAACGCAGAACAGCTCTGCCGCGCGGCACAGAGCCGAGCACGACGATGTCAGCGAGAACTCCCGCCGCCGATTGTGCCGTATCACCGCCGGCCAACTCGACTCCGTACTTTCTGGCGAGTGCCAGCAAGCCTTTCACGAAATCATTGACCCAGCGTTGGTCGAGGTTCGCGGGTAGCGCCAGCGACAAAAACGTCGCCATCGGCTCCCCGCCCGTCGCCGCGATATCGCTCAGTCCGCGTGTAAGACAGCGGTGACCAACCACTTCTGCCGGATGCCACTCGCGCCGGAAGTGCACGCCCTCCAGGCTGAAGTCTGTCGTAATGAGTGCCTCGTGCCCCGCGGGCAGGCGCAGCACGGCACAATCATCTCCGATCCCCTTAACCAGGGACTTGCTGCGAGGCTTCAGCTGTTGACGTATCTGGGCGATCAGTGCTTTTTCCGGTAGTGGCATTAGAGGCAGGGTAGCGCAAAATAAAGCGCGTTGCGAACACTTCGGCTCAGGATGAGGCACTGCTACCAGCTAGTGGCCGCCACCTACGAGCTACTCACTACCCACCACTCAAAAGAGCCCACCCTGCTTCACGCCCGGCTTGATGCCAAAATGCTCGTAGGCCAGCATCGTCGCTACGCGCCCGCGCGGCGTTCGGTTGAGGAAGCCGATCTGAATAAGGAAAGGTTCGTAAATCTCCTCGATTGCGTCCGGCTCTTCTGCCAGCGCGGCGGCGAGCGTGTTCAGTCCGACGGGGCCGCCCTGATACTTTTCGATGATGGTCAGCAGCAGGCGGCGGTCGACTTCGTCGAAGCCGTAGCGGTCAACTTCCAGCATCTCGAGCGCGGCCTGTGCGGTCGGTTTGTCGATGTGGCCGCCGGCGCGCACCTGCGCGTAGTCCCGAACGCGGCGCAGAAGGCGGTTGGCGATGCGCGGTGTCCCGCGGCAGCGCGTGGCAATCTCCATCGCGCCATCCGGGTCGACGCCGACGCCCAGGATCTCGGCCGACCGCGTGACGATGTAGGCCAATTCGTCGTGCGTATAGAATTCCAGCCGCAGTACGATGCCGAACCTCGAACGCAGCGGTGACGACAGCAGTCCCGCGCGCGTGGTCGCACCCACGAACGTGAAAGGCTTTACGTCGATCGTGTGCGTACGCGCCGAAGGGCCCTGGCCGATCATGATGTCCAGCTTGTAGTCTTCCAGCGCCGAGTAGAGCAGCTCTTCCAGTGCCGGTTGCAGCCGGTGTACTTCGTCGATGAAGAGCACCTGCTTGTCGCGCACGTTGGTCAGGATGGCCGTCAGGTCGCCCTTGATCTGCAACGCCGGGCCAGACGTCTGCTGGAATGCTGCCGACATCTCGTTGGCGATGATGTTGGCCAGCGTGGTCTTGCCCAGACCGGGAGGGCCGTAGAGCAAGACATGATCGAGCGCCTCGCCGCGCGACTTGGCGGCCTCGATGGCGACTGATAGGTTCTCCTTGATCTTGTTCTGGCCGATGAACTCACGCAGCCGTTGCGGCCGTAGCTTGAGTTCGAAGGAAGCATCGTCTTCGACGGGGACGGCGGAAACGATGCGCTCGCGGTCGGCCCCGGTGTCCCGGGCGGTGATCCCGCGGGCTGGCGGCGTGTTGTCTTTTGGCATAGACACGGAAACTGGATGGTAAGACGAAACGTCGAGCGAAGCAATCCGTTCCCCCTGCACCCACCCCCTCCTATCCCGCGAAAGGGCGTAGTGACGAGAGGTCGGGCACTCCGCTTTATTCAGAACACCATACTATCGAACGATCTTTTCAGGGATTCCGGGGAACCACGCGTACTGACCGGAGTGCTGTGTTGAGCATTGTTTTTTGTTGCTTTTCAGTCCGCCTCAGCGTACTTTGGTCGCCACACTTTTATATCGTTTCAATACAAGAACAACGGAGATGCGCTGGGAGCGCCGGTGCCGTTCTGTGTCCGGGTACTGCGCTGTCCGGCCCAAACCTACGGCGATGCCGCATCGGGCCATCATTGCTGTCCTTATACTTCTGACTTCAGCGTTGACCATGGCAGCTTCGGACAGCTCCCAGGCACCGTTCAGCAGCGCGAACGGCGGGCGCACGACAGCCCACATCAGCATCCCGCGCACGGACATTGCTCCGACACTCGAGGACTTCCTGACCATGGAGCCGTCGCCGCGTGTTGCGGGCAAGCTTGCGAGCGTCTCCGACTTTCGCCAGCGGCAACCGCGTGACGGCGCTCCCGCCAGCGAGAAGACCGTCGTTTACACCGCTTACGACGACCGCAACCTTTACGCGATCTTTGTATGCTTCGACTCGAAGTCCGAGACCATCCGCACCGGCGTGGCGCACCGCGAGCGCATCGAGAGCGACGACCGCGTGCAGCTCATCCTGGACACTTTCTACGACCAGCGACGCGCCTATGGCTTCAATGTCAATCCGCATGGAATTCAGTGGGATGGCCTCTACACGGATTCGTGGTACGACGAAACGTTCGATACCGTGTGGACCTCGCACGGGCGAATGACCGATCGCGGGTACGTAGTTCTGATCGCCATCCCCTTCAAGAGCCTGCGATTCCCGCCAGAAGACCTGCAGAAGTGGGGCGTCTTCTTTATGCGTTCGATTCCGCGCCTGCAGGAGACCGACTACTGGCCGGAAAACTCCATGCGGATCGGCGGGCTGCTGAACAAGGAAGCGCGCATGGACGGCATGGAGCGTATTTCGCCAGGTCGAAACGTGCAGTTCATCCCCTACGGCGTTTTTCGCACGGCCCGCAGCACCGACACGCGCGATTATCCCAACTACAGGTTCACGAATGACACGGCCTTCGACGGAGGCGTGGATGCCAAGTTCGTCCTGAAGGACAGCCTCGTCCTCGACACAACCATCAACCCGGACTTCAGCCAGGTTGAGTCGGATGATCCGCAGATCACGGTCAACCAGCGTTTCGAGGTCTACTTCCCGGAGAAGCGTCCTTTCTTCCTGGAGAACTCGAACTTCTTCGACACACCGATGAGCTTGGTTTTCACGCGCCGCATCGGCGATCCGAAGTACGGCGCGCGGCTGACGGGAAAAGTGGGGAAGTACGCCATCGGTGCGCTTGTAGCTGACGACGAAGGCCCGGGGCGATCCGTTGCGCCGGACGACCCGGATTTCAACCAGCGTGCGTATTTCAGCGTGCTGCGCGTGAACCGCGACATATGGAAGGAGTCGACGGTCGGCATGATATACACCGACCGCGAGTTCAACGGCACCTACAACCGCGTCGGCGGCGCCGACTTTGCGCTGAAGCTGAACTCGGTGTGGCGGGCTACGGCACAGGCCGTCACCAGTTCGACGCAGTACGCCGGGGGCGGATACTCAGCAGGCCCGATGTACGCCGCTTTGGTCCAGCGCAACGGTCGCACTATTCAGGCCCGGACCTCCTACGTTGATATCAGTCCCGGGTTCAACACGCTCAGTGGCTTCGTAAACCGCGTGGACATCCGCCAACTCTCACAAGCATTCGACACCGCATGGTGGCCGAAAGGGAAGCACCTCACCTCGATCACAACTTCGGCCGAGTGGGCCTCCGACTGGGACCACCGAAATTTGCTGGTCCAGCAAACTTTTGTTACCGGCACGACATGGACGTTCAAGCGCCGTTTTTCGCTCGGCGGCGTCTACAACCGCTATTTCGAACGCCTGCGCCCCATGGATTTCGGCTCTCTGGCCGAGAACGCTGATTACACGTCTTACTCGGCTGGCCCCAACCTCACCGTCAATACCTGGCGCAAGGTCAGCCTGACCGCAAGTTATCGCTGGGCGACGCGCGTGAACTACTACCCGGCGCAGGGCATCCCGCTGCTCGCCGACTCGGAGTCGGCAGATGTTGGTGTGACGCTGCGCCCATCCAAGCGACTGCGGGTCGACAACACTTATTCGTGGTGGAGGCTGGGTGAACGCAACGGCGCCGCCGCTGTGTTCAACAACCACATCATGCAGTCGAAGTGGAACTGGCAGTTCAGCCGTGAACTGTCGTTCCGTTTCATCGGCCGTTACGAAGCGGTGCTGGCGAATCCGCTCAAGACGTTGCTGCAGAAAGACAAGAGCTTCAACGCCGACTTCCTATTCACATACATGGTTCATCCCGGGACGGCCGTTTACGTCGGCTACAACAGCAATCTGGCCAATATGGATCCGGCGCTGCGACCGGACCTTTACGGCCGCATTCAGCGCAGCGATCGCTTCATCAACGACGGGCGACAGTTCTTCGTAAAGATCTCCTACCTGCTGCGATATTAAGCCAGCCGATTTGACATGTGACCAACGGCGGTCATATTATTTAACTAACCGGTTAATTAGACCGCGCTGACAATGAGAATTCCACAGGCCAAATCGAAGTCCGGCTCGCGGCACCAGCCGGAGCGCACACGCGCCGCGATTCTTGAAGCCGCCATGCGCGAGTTCGCCCTGGAAGGCGTGGATGGCGCGCGTACGAACGCGATCGCGCGCAGTGCCGGCGTGAACAAGGCGCTCCTGTATTACTACTTCAAGGACAAAGAGGCCCTGTTCGGCGCGGTGCTCGATTCGTTGTTTAAGGATTTGTCCAGGACGATCACGGAGGCGATTGACCGAGGCGCCACGCCGCGCGAGAAATTTCTGGGCTACCTGTCCGCGCATTTCGACTTCGTGGCGTCTTCCCCGCTGCGTCCAAAGCTGTTCCAGCGTGAAATGATGCGCTCTGGACGTAATGGCTCGCCGCACCTGAAACACATCGTCGAGCAGTATCTGAAGCCGACCTTCAGCAAGGTGGCAGCTTTGATCGCAGAGGGTATCCGGACGGGCGACTTTCGCCCGGTGGATCCCGCGCAATTTGTGCCGTCCGTGATCGGGGTGGTCGTTTTCTACTTCGCTACGCCGGTCCCGACGCTCATCACCGGCGTCGATCCGTTCGCGCCGGAGCAGGTGGCCAGGCGCAAGGTAGCGGTGATCGATTTTGTCTCGAGCGCGCTATTCAGCGAATCGCGAACGGCATTGACATCCGTGAACGTTCCGATTAAGCAGACGCCCCGCGCAAGACCAACAGAACATGAACAGTTCTGAGGCCGGCAAGAACAAAGGAGTACGGCAGTGAACGTAAAGAAACGATTCGCCATACTTTTCGGCATCATCGTAGCTGCGGCCGCGGGCTACTATTTTTATTCCACTGATCACACCTCCGACACAGTACTTATCGGCACCGTGGACGCCAACCAGGTGATCGTCGGCCCGCAGGTGCAGGGACGTATTCAGCGCCTGCTGGTGGATGAAGGTACGGTCGTGAAGCAGGGCGATCTTCTTGCCGTGCTCGATCCGAGTGAACTGGAAGCCCAGAAAGCGGCGGCACAGGCTACGCTGAACAGCCTGCAAGCGCAACTCGCAGCCAGCCGCGCTAATGAGGTTATGACCAAGGGCTCGACGTCAAGCGATGTCGCCAATGCGCAGGCTCGCCTGCAGTCGACAAAATCGCAGCTGGCCGAAGCTGAAGCCACACTGGAACAAACGAAGCTGGATACCGACCGCATCGTGAAGCTTGCCGACTCCGGAGTAGCGTCACAGCAGGACCGCGACCGCGCGCTTGCGCAGTTGAAGTCGCAGCAGGCGCACGTGAAGTCGCTGCAGGACATGGTGACGGCTGGCCAGGCCGATCTTAACTCCGCACAGGCCCGCAC
>JAEZPW010000107.1 GCA_023441255.1 Acidobacteriota bacterium | reverse complement strand
CGAAACGCGACTTCAGTCCCCTGCGACTTCACCCCCTCCGCGACCGCAGCAACTCCAGCACCGCCATCTGCGGGCGGTAGATACCGGATTCGATCTCAGAAAGCGTGAGCCACACGGGGCGGCCTTCGCCGGAACCGCGAAGTTCCCCTTCAGCGGTTATCTCGTATACCGAAGTGAATTCGGAAAAGCCGCCGGTTTCGGGGTACTGAAGAACGAATCTCGCGCTCGTCATCAGTAGGCCGGTCTCTTCGAGCAACTCGCGGCGGACGGTCTCCTCGCCAGTTTCGTTGCGCTTCGAGAGTCCGCCGGGAAAGCAGTAGCCCATGCTGTCGGCGCGCTCGATGACAAGTATCCTGCCCCCTTGCCGCAGGACGCCCACGGCTCCACTCATCTTGTAGACGGGGAACCAGCGATACAGAATGCGCGCGACCTTTGAGCGCAGATAGAGGAGACGCCGTTTGACCTGGTTCATGATGATACGATCACGATGCCCGCGAGAATCGATGCAGAGCTTGTGTAGCGCCGGGTCTCTGACCCGGCGACCTTCTCACGAGCGGCAACATCCGGCTTCATCGGAAAGCTGGCTTTCTGGAGCCGCCCGAGACACCGTAACACTCCCCCCACCCTAAGCTTCGCGAACGTGGGGTACCAGCTACGTTTACGGCACCTGTTCCGACGTCTCTTGGGACTTCGCGCTTTCGTTCCCGCGCAGGTCGACCGCAGTGACAGCGTAGTAATAGGTCGTACCCCGTTCGACGCTGGAGTCGCGGAACGAAGGCGTCTTCACCAATTCCGTATTGATTTTGACCGGCGGCTGACCCTGCTGGTGGCGATAGACGTTGTATCCAGCGAGGTCGGCGTCTGTGTTCGGCGCCCAGGTGAGATCGACAAACGGCTGCTGGCCGACGCCGCTGAAAACAGCCTGCAATCCCGTGGGCTCGGCAGGCGGGAAGACGTCGCGCGCAAAGACCTTGACCTCGGGCGAGTTGTCGCCTTCAACCTCGGCGATCTTCTGACCGTTCTGCATTACGACCGTGACCGGCGTGACGTGGTACTCGTAGGTCTTTTCCCACTCGAAAGAGTGGTCGGTGAAGACGGCATGCGGGTCGGTCTGCACCGGAACTTCGCCCACCAGATTTGCCGCCGCCGTTCCTTCCGCCCGCCGGTATATGCGATATACGTGCTGCTGCTCGGGACCGGTCTGCGTCGCTGTCCAGGAGATCGAGATGCCGTCCGCCGTGACCTTCGCTTCGAGAGACTGAGGCGGGGCGATCACCGGGGCCAGCGGGACGCGTACCTGATTCGACAGGCCCGCGGTGCGTCCGCGCCAGTTCAGCATGGAAACCGCGTAGGTGGCGAACTCGGTAGGGTGCTCGCGCTCGACGGCGTCGGTCAGGCTGTCGGTGAACGTGATCTGAGCAGACTTCTCGCCAGGCTTGGTGACGGGGATCTTTTCGGTTCCGACCTCGCCCGCAAGCTGCATGCAATAAGGCATGGGGTAGCGCGCGACGGCGCGGCAGACCTGCGCGGGACCGAGTTTGCTGCTGCGAATATTCTGGCCGTCGGTGGTTTGCGTGGGGGCAGTCCAGGTGAGGGTGACCTTGTTGCCCTTGCGGGTCGCCGCAAGATCCGTCACGGTGCGCGGCAGTTCGAGCGAAGGCGGTAACGGCGAGCCGGGCGCGCCGCATCCGGCGGCGAACGCCAGCACCAAAATTATCCCCAGCAGTTGCAGTCTGAATCTCATCAAGAGCAATTCAGAGTAACAAAAGCATGGCCGGTTGGCGATTGTGTGTTGCGGCCTCGACGTCTCCGTCGTCCCTTTGCACCAACAACAGACACGAAATTGCACCGTTCCCGTAACTTGCGATTGTGTGGCGTGCAATTTTGGGGTCGCATCCTACAAGCATCAGAGGAAAAAAGGAGGACCACTGATGCGTTCATCTGGCCTGAAAGACACCGGGGTGTTGTTGCTGGGCGCGGGCGTGGGTGCCGGCCTCATGTACCTGCTGGACCCGCGCGGCGGAGCCCATCGGCGCTCGATCGTACGCGACCGGCTGTACTCGTTTGGCAAGGACACGCTTGATGAGGCGAACCGCCGCAGCCGGGACCTGATACAGCGAGCACGGGGGCAGCAGTATGAATTGCGGCACCGTGGCGAACACGTCGACGATGACATGCTGGCGGAACGCGCACGCGCGCAACTGGGCCATGTCGTGTCGCATCCCGCCGCCCTGGAGATAGTAGCAGTCGAGGGTTGCGTCGTCGTGCGAGGCCCCGTCCTGCACGGCGAGCGCAAGAAGATCGAAGACCGCCTACACAAGACCCGCGGCGTAAAACGTTCCGACCTGAGTGGCGTGCACGAGCACGACAGCAGTGAGAACATTGCCGGACTTCATGGCGGTTCGCGACAAGCCTACGGGACATAAACCTGCGGAACATAAATTCACGGAACATAGACCTAAAAAAACGCACACATGCGGAACATAGACGAGCCCATGGGAGTCCTTGTCAGTCAACGCGCAAAGGCAAGCCTATAGAAGTCTTTGTCTATAGAAGCCTTTGTCATTCCGAGCGCAGCGAGGAACCCCTACCCACATCACGAATGCTGCGGGGACATAGGAGTCTTGTCACTCACAGCGCAGCGCGCTTGTGTAGCGCCGGGTCTATGACCCGGCGTGCTCTGCCCGGTGACATAGGGTTGCCATCCACCTTAGCGTTATGCCGGGTCGGCTACACAAGTGCCTTGCGCGTCATTACATCGTGAGGCGATCCCTTCTTCCGATATCGTAGTGACAAAAGTTTGAACATTGCGCCCACCACTTTTTCTTGAGAGGGTCATCCGCGATTCTGCGCCGACGAATCTAAAATCCACGTTCATGAGCACCGCGCTGCGCCAAAAGAGGTCGTGTACATGCGCAGAGTGCCTCCTTTACGTCCAGCACTTTCGTCGGTCGATCTGACAGCAAGCAGCAATTCCTACCGTGAATACCAGTTGACGAGCAGCGGCCACACCATCCTGGTGCGCCACTACGAGGCTGCGGGACCGGGCGCGGCGATCATGGTGGGCGGGGTCGGCGGCGACTTCGATTCGCCGGCCACCGATCTTTATCCCAGGTTGGCGCACGCGTTAAAACCGGCGGGCGTCAGCAGCCTGCGCGTGCGATACCGCGATGCCGTGGACCTGGACGAGTCCATGATGGACGTAATGCTTGGCGTTGAGTTCCTTCGTTCGCGCGGAATGAAACATCTGGCGTTGGTGGGCCATTCGTTCGGGGGCGCCGTAGTGATCCAGACGGCGCTGCGGGTTCCAGAGGTCAGGACCGTAGTGACGCTCGCGACACAGGGTTTTGGGACCGAGGGTGTAGAGGACCTGGCGCCGCGGTCGATCCTGCTGATACACGGCTACGACGACGAGGTGCTACCGCCGGTCTGCTCGATTGATGCCTACGACCGTGCCGGTCAACCGAAGCTGCTGAAGCTGCTGGAAGGGACGCGCCACGGCCTGGACGAACGCGCGGACGAGGTGTTCGAAACGGTAGAGGAATGGGTCCTTCGAGAGCTGCGGCCCGACAGCGCTGGAACGGCATCCCACCCTTAGCTTCCCGAGGCGCGACGGCCGGACCACGTTCTTGCCCCTAGCCGCTACGCACCCGCCTTATGTATGATTTCTGGCATGACGACAGAGGCAACCACCAAGCCCAACATGCGCCTGAAAGCGCAGTTGATGTCCGCATCCGAGATCGAGCGTACGCTGGTCCGCCTGGCGCACCAGGTCATCGAAAAGAACAACGGCACTGAAAACCTTGTGCTGGTCGGGATCAAGCGCCGTGGTGTGCCGCTCGCGCAGCGCCTGGCGCGCATCATCGAACGCATCGAGAACAAGCCCGTTCCGGTCGGCACGCTCGATATCACGCTCTACCGCGACGACCTTACAACCGTGGATGTGAAGCCCGTCGTGCACAAGCAGGACATCGGCGTGAACATCAGTGACATGAACGTCATCCTGGTAGACGACGTCCTCTACACCGGCCGCACCACGCGCGCCGCCATGGACGCGCTCTTCGAGCACGGTCGTCCGCGCCGCGTGCAGTTGCTGTCGCTCATCGACCGCGGTCGCCGCGAGCTTCCCATTGAAGCCGCGTTCGTCGGCCGCCACGTGCAGACCACCGCGCGCGAGATCATCGAAGTCAAGCTGCAGGAATCAGACAACACGGAAAAAGTTCTGCTTGTCGAGCGGGAGTAAGAGCGTCGTTAGTCCTTGGTCGTTGGTTGTTAGTCTGCCGAATTCTGGCGATCGCAAAGGATGGAGTCCACTGCTTTTGCCAACAGCTAACGGCTAAGAGCCAACAGCTAATAGCCTCTACTGACAGCTAACGGCTAAGAGCTAACAGCTAATACTCCACTCGGCTTGCATGAAACGGGGAACTAGCGGTCGTCAAGGACCAACGACTAACGACCAACGACTAAGGACCTAACGCACGTGAATCCAGGCAGCCTGCTAGACATCGCCAGCCTCTCGCCGAAGGAGATCAAAAGCTATCTTGACCTTGCCGGTCGCATGAACCCTCAGCGGCCTCGTCCGCTGCTGCGCGGCAAGCGTGTCGTGCTGCTGTTCTACGAGGCATCCACGCGCACGCGCATCTCGTTCGAGGTGGCGGCCAAGGCGCTCGGCGCGACGACGGTCCTCATCACGGCCGCTGCTTCCAGCATTGAAAAGGGCGAGTCGCTGCTCGACACCGGTTACACGCTGCGGGCCCTCAATGCCGACGCCATCGTCATGCGACACCCCTCCTCAGGCGCGCCGCACGTGCTCTCGCGGAACATCGACATACCGGTCGTCAACGCCGGCGACGGAATGCACGAGCACCCGTCTCAGGGTCTGCTCGATGCGCACACGCTGCTGCAGTACAAGAAGAAACTTGATGGCCTCCGCCTGACCATCGTGGGTGACGTTTTTCACTCGCGCGTGGCACGCTCCAATGCGCACCTGCTGACCAAGATGGGCGCGCACGTCACGTTTTGCGGGCCGCCCGAACTGGCGCCGCCAATCAGTTCGCAACTCGTACCCGGCGCGACGATCCGGGTGACGCACGACCTCGAAGACGGCATTCGCGACGCTGACGCCGTTATGCTGCTGCGCATTCAGAAAGAGCGCCTCGAAGGTATGGAACTGCGTGTTCAGGACTACATCGATCGCTTCCAGATGACACGCGAACGCCTGGCCCTGCTCAAGCGCGACACCATCATCATGCACCCGGGCCCGATCATTCGCGGCCTGGAGTTGACATCGGAAGTGGCCGATCACCCGTGCTCGGTCATCCTCGACCAGGTACACAGCGGCGTGCCCACGCGCATGGCGATTCTCGCGCGGGCGCTGGGCACAGCGTAGCCACGGATTACACGGGTGTGCCCACGCGGATGAGAATTCTCGCGCGGGCACTGGGAAAGGCGTAGCCACGGATTTACACGGATTCGCACGGCGGCGGGAACAGCCCGTAGGGCGGAAGTGGATAGCCGGGCACGTCAGTGCCCGGATAACGTACAGGAAAATTTCAGAGTTTCGCAGGGACGGCAGTAAGGATGAGCGGAGGCAAACGGATCACCATGGCCAAGAAGAACAACAACAATAAATCCCAATCCATTGGAATCCGTGAAAATGCGTGGTCAGCTTCTCTCCTCATCCGCGGCGCGCGCGTCATCGACCCTGCGCAGAACCTCGACGCCCCTCGCGACCTGCTTTTGCGTGACGGATTAGTCGCCGAGATCGGCGAGCCCGGCTCCATTGATGCCGCCGACGCCGAAGTCTTCGACGCCGCCGGCCTGGTCGCCGCGCCCGGCTTCATCGACCTGCACGTTCATCTGCGCGAACCCGGCCAGACATACAAAGAGAACATCATGTCGGGAACGGCCGCTGCCGCCGCCGGCGGCTTCACTGCCGTCTGCGCCATGCCCAACACCACTCCCGTGAACGACTCCCCCGAGTGGACCGAGTGGATGCAAGCTCCGGCGCGCCAGGCCGTGGTGCAAGTCTTCCCCATTGCCGCCGCCACCATGGGCAGCAACGGACATCAGCTCACCGACTACGCCGAACTCAAACAGGCCGGAGCGGTCGCGGTTACCGACGACGGTCACCCGATCCTCGAGGAAGCCGTGATGCGCAAGGCGCTGAAACTCGCCGCGCAGGTTGGCTTTCCGGTGGTGCAGCACGCCGAAGACACGCGCATGACCGCGAAGGCGCAGATGAATGCCGGAGCGACGGCCTTCCGCCTGGGCCTGCGCGGCATGCCCGCCGACGCCGAAGCATTAATCGTGGAACGAGATATTCGCCTCGCCGAATCCACGGGCGGTCATCTACACATCGCACACCTCTCGGCGTGGCGTTCGCTGCAGGCCGTACGCGAAGCCAAAACTCGCGGCCTGCACGTCACCTGCGAAGTAACGCCCCACCATTTCACGCTGATCGACGAAGACGTCGAGACCGGCATGGCAGCCGCGGCCTCGCTCGGCGCCGACGGCCGCCCAACAGCGGCGAACTCAGGACCGGATGGGTGCACCACGTTCGCGCAGCTAACGTGGGGAAGTTCACGCCCGGCCGCGAAATCCGCATCCAAGTCCGCCGCGAAGTCCGCTTCGCGCGTCGCCGCCTCGAAGAAAACCGCCTCGAAGAAAGGCATCACCACCGCGGGTGCCGCACCCTTCCCCGCAGGGGAGGGTGCGAACCGAACCGCCACGCTCGCCGCCTACGATACTCGGTTCAAGATGAACCCGCCGCTGCGCTCGCGCGAAGATCGCGCCGCGCTCCTTGCCGGCATCGCCGACGGAACGGTAGACGCGATCGCCACCGACCACGCACCGCACGCGGCGCACGAGAAGGCAATGGAGTTCGACCGCGCTCCGTTCGGCATCATCGGCCTCGAGACCGCGCTCGGACTCGCCATCAGCGAGCTGCACGTGAAGCACAGCATCCCGCTCATGCGCATCGTGGAGTTGTTCTCCACCGGCCCGGCGCGCATTCTAGGTTTGTGTCGGGACGGGTCTGCGCCCCGACCAGGACGGGGCACAGCCCCGTCCACACATGAGACCGCTTCCCCGCTAAAACTCCGCGGCACTCTCGCCAAGGGCGCCATCGCCGACGTGACTATCTTCGATCCCAAGAAGAAGTGGACCTACCACGCTGCTGAGTCACGCTCGAGATCGCGCAATACGCCCTTCGACGGCTGGCAGCTGACGGGCAAACCTATGGCCACCATCATCGGCGGGCAGATCGTCTACCGGGCGAAATAGAATCGCGAGTCTCGCACGCGAACCGAACCGGACATTTGGACATCAATGTCTTATGCCGGCGGTTCCGGCCAGGCGTAGTAGCAGTGTCTGTCCGCTAGCGAACTGCAAACAAACCGGATGTACGCTGTTTCGTAACGAAACCAGCTACATGCCTCATGTTCCATTTTCGCCAATACGCTGTCCCGTTTGCGTCGAAGTGGGCAACCACCTGCCACGTTTGGGTGCTCTGCTTAAGATTCCGGGGTCTGTGGGAATCGGTAGCGAGGACCTTTGGTCGCGCGGCTGAGAACGTCCTGAGGCGCAGCGCAAGTGTCGAGGCTAAATAGCCGATGAGGATGGCAACCTGCATCGCAGCAGTGGCATTGCTGGCCATTTTCCCTCCGGGGAGCGGCAGCCGGGCTGAAGGGCAACTTCGGTGGCCAGACGCTCCTGCGAAAACGTCCATGCGGGTGCGCATCGTCGCCGTCGCGCTGGCCGACCCGCGTTCTTCATTCTTTTCCAGTCGTGAGGTCTTCCTTGCGGAAACCGAGATCGGTCACGACGAATGGAGCTTGATCAAGCTCGTTTTCACCTTCCTTCCTTATCAGCCGCGGCTCTCAGAGGTAGGGTTCGATTACTCGCTGGTTCACGAACTCACAGCCTTGCGCGTGCCGGACTGTGACGAGACCCTCGCGCGCTTGACCGCTCGAGACTGGCCCGACCACCCCTACGAGCCGCTGATCTACGCGCCCGATGCCCCCAGGGTCGATCTGGACCGCAGACGCATACCGCTGCCCTGCTATCAGACCAACAGCGACGACTACAAGAAATCCGTTCGCCAGCCGATGCCGTCCGAGCCGCCCGCCGATCCTGTTCTGAAAGCCCGCACCGACAAGAGATGAATCACCGGGCCGGAACGGCCGAATTCCGCCTCTGTTCCGCCGCCCCACACCTCCCGCTTGTCTTTGTTCCGCGCCCCGCACCCTCCCGCTTGTCACTTGTTCCGCCGCCCCACACCCTCCCACTTGTCATTTCTGAGCGCAGTGAAGGATTTATGTGGCGGCGAGAATTCCCGTGTGGTGTCAAGACGTTGTTCCTGGCTAGTGCATGCCGGAGGCATGCAATGAATTTAGCCCAGCACGCAGTGCTGGGTAGAAGCCGACGAGACGATTAAGTGCCGGAGGCACGCCGGAAGCGCATTTCCGCCGTGCCTCCGGCACTTGCACGCTTACATGCGCTATCCCCGGATTTCATCCGGGGCTAAATTCGTTCCGTCCCTCGCGGGACGAAGCCGCTTGCGAGATTCCATCGAGAACCGGAACAACGTACTGAAATTCAACACCTATGCATTTCGCGCCGGCGGTCCACACAACGTTCCTTTCGTTATATGGGGAAGCCGATTACGTCGCCTCTTTACGGACATACCACCTTGCGCTGAGCGCAACTAAGAACAAGTGCGAGAGTTGGAGCTGTACATGAAAGACCCCGTTCCGACGAAATCTGCCTCTGCATCGATCGACGCCAAGATCAAGGAACTTGGAGACTGGCGCGGCAAGACCCTGGCGAAAATACGCGAGATCGTACACCAGGCCGACCCTGAGATCATCGAAGAGTGGAAGTGGGCCAAGGCCACCTCGCCAGGCGTCCCCGTCTGGTCGCACGGCGGCATCGTCTGCACGGGAGAGACGTACAAGAACGTCGTCAAGATGACCTTTGCAAAGGGAGCGGCGTTGAAGGACCCTGCCGGCGTGTTCAACTCCAGCCTCGACGGGAACGTCAGGCGCGCCATCGACATCCACGAAGACGACAAGATTGACGAGGCAGCCCTGAAGGATCTCATCCGCGCCGCTGTGGCGCTGAACATCGAGGGGAAGGGCAAGGCGAAGCCGAAGAAGGTTTAAGGTAAGCTCCGTCCAGTGTGCATCTACTGGCCAAAGGTCGCATGAGGCCGGGTGCCCCGTTCAAGCCTTCTTTTGGCTTGAGCGGGGCAGTTCGCGGACACTCACAATGACTCCGGCGCGAGACAGTTCGCGGAACAGTTGTCATTCCGAGCGGAGCGAGGAACCGCTACCCACACCACGACTGCTTCGGCCGTAGCGATTCCTCGCTCCGCTTGGAATGACAAACAAATTGAGGTTGGGGCTACCACAACCGCCCCTCCCTCAATCCCACTTCCTCAAACTCGGCCAAATCGCCGTGAACGGTGTGTCGGTATCGTTCTCGCACAGCAGGATGTCCCAGTGCTCGTCGCGGCGCGATAGTGGGTGCGAGACCTCGCCGAGCTTCGTCACTTTGCCGCACTTGCGCGAGAGCGTTTCGATATCGTCGCCCATCACCAGGATGCTGCGCAGCGTGTAGTTGCCGGGGCCCCAGAGCCAGGCGCTCTGGTGCAGGCCGATCGACTTCGGCAGATCATACTTCGGTCCGAAGAAGTCGATAGCCCCACCCTGGCCGTAGCCGTTGGCCACGATGGCGGTCTTCTGCCGCTGTCCTTCGGGCAGGCTGTGCCAGGCAATGGCGACGTTACGCGCCATCTCGTCCCACCCGAACATGTCAGCGTAGATCTGGTTGCCGAGCGGGCCGTTCCGCTGATGTTCCATGGCCGGTGGCATCAGGTGCAGCTTCTGCGTATAGGCGATGTAAGTCATGGGCGGCAGTACCGGCAGTGCCAGCGGTGCGACGATAGCCCCTGTAACGACCAGCAGCGCGGTGACAACCGCACGCACCCAGCGCCCACCCAGGCTGGCTTCGCGAACCTGGTCCGCCCGCTGCGTGATGCGCTCGAACCAGACAGCACCGGCGGCAAACATCATGGCGTATCCCGGTCCCATGTAGTAGTTCTTGCCGTGCGTCAGCATGAAGAACAGCAGCAGGGACACCCACGCCCAGCCCAGCACGCGATACCGCCGGCCCTCACTGTTAAAGAAGAGAAACCACAACGCCGCCGGGACCACCAGCAGGAACGTGAGCGGATGTACGATCTGCGCCTGCTGCCCTAGAAATTCGAGCGGCCCCAGCACCACGTCGCGGCCGCTGGCGCGGATATTTCGCATGAGCGTCAGGAACGGAAAGTCGTAGCGGATCTGCCAGATCAGGTTCGGCAGGAAGATGAGGAATGCCATCGCGCCGCCGATCCAGATCCAGCGCTGGGCCAGCGACTTGCGCAAAGGCGTCAGCAGCACGCCGACCATCAACGCGGCGGCGAAGAAGCCCATGCTGTACTTGTTCTGCAGCCCGATTCCGGCGAGCACGCCGAAGGCGATCCAGAGCCGCTGGTCGCCCGTGTTGACGATGCGCAGCACGATCCAAGCGCAGCCCATCCAGAAGAGGGGCTCGAAGGCGTTCATGGTCAATATATGCGACATCGCGAGCGTGATTGGCGCGATGGCGACGCAGATGGCGGCGAATGCCTGCGCGAAGCGGCGTCCGCCCATCTCGCGGGCCAGCGCTCCGGCCAGCACCACGGTGCCCGCCCCGGCGAGCGCCGGCAGCAGTCGCAGTCCGATCAACCCTGTTCCGAACACATGCACGGCGAACCACGTGACCAGTGCAATCAGCGGAGGCTGGTCCACGTAGCCGAAGTCAAGGTGCTGCGCGCAGTCGAGGTAATAGAGTTCGTCGCGAAAATAGCCGTAATGCCGGGCGAAGGCGATCAGAAGAATGAAGAGCGCGGCGGCTATATAGAGGACGATGGCCGGGCCGCCGACAAACCAGTTCTGGCGGCGCGCAGCCGTTCCGGTCCTGCGCATCTCGACGACGGGCGCACGGTTTTGTGAAGTTGCCAAGCAGGATCTCCATTTTCCAGCTGGATTTCCGATGGACAATTGTACGCACAGCAGGGTGTAAAGGTTCGCCACCGTTGCCAACGGCGTGACGGTGGTGGCGGACGTTGCCATCGTGTGGAGGCGGGTTAACCCTATGGTTTGATTGACACACTGCCGCCCAGCCCGTATTCTTATTTTTTACCCTGAGGAGTCATTTCCTGCCTGGGTGGCTGTCTGCCCCCGCGGCCTGCGGCTGTCGGGGATCCCCGTTGCGCCGGAAAGTTCGCGCGCGGCTGATGTGTGTTTGCGATGTTCATCGATATACATGACTTGGAACTGCGCCCGGTGGAGTTCGACCGGGAGTTCCCGCCCGGCACGTTCGAACTTGGTCCGGACGCTGTTCAGAGCGCACCGCTGAAGGCGAAAGGCCACGCCGAACTGCTGACCGAGCATCGCGGCGGACGGATGAAGTCGATCGAGGACATCCGGGTCGTCGCCGGTTTCTCCACCACGCTCCAGATCAACTGTGCGAGGTGCCTTGAGCCGGTCACGCGCGACGTGAAGCGCGATTTCGACCTGATCTACCGCCCCCAGGGAGTGGATGCGGGTCCGGAAGAGATTTCAGTGACGCAGGCGGAAGCCGAGATCGGCTACTACGCCGGTGACGGGCTGGAGCTCGAAGACGTGCTGCGAGAACAGCTCGTACTGGCCGTGCCGGTCAAGACGGTATGCCGCGAGGACTGCAAGGGCCTGTGCCCGCACTGTGGTAAGGACCTGAACGCCGGTCCTTGCAACTGCAAGCCCCAGCCGGCTGATCCGCGCTGGGACGCATTGAAGAATTTGAAGATATAGTTGCTGGTGATTGGAATCGAGGCGGCTTGTGTAGCGCCGGGTCTGTGACCCGGCGTGCTGTGTCCAGTAACATAGGGTTGAAATCGACCTTAGCGCTCTGCCGGGTCGGAGACCCGGCACCACACAAGCGCTTAGTGCACCATCGCCCCGACTTGAAAAATCCAAGCCGCATTCTCCGAGGATGTTTTCCGCGAGAACGGCGGTCCGAGGTAAGAGGTTTTCATGGCAAATCCGAAACGGAGACATTCCAAGCGGCGCACGGCGACCCGTCGAGCGCACGACCATCTGACGGCGCAGTCGCTGTCGGAGTGCCCCAACTGCCACGAGCGGAAGATGCCGCATCGTGCCTGCCCCAAGTGCGGATACTACAAAGACCGCGAAGTGCTGGAAGTCGAAGAGGCAAAGTAAGTCTGCCTCGAATTGTGTAGCGCCGGGTCTTTGACCCGGCGTCAGTTGTGCTGGGAC
>JAEZPW010000032.1 GCA_023441255.1 Acidobacteriota bacterium | reverse complement strand
GGCTGGTACTCCACTGCCTCAATGCGCCAGTGTCGTACACCTCCCGGAGTAGTCCATTCGACCTCGCTACCAACCTGGTACCCGAGCATAGCCATGCCGATCGGTGCGAGAACGGAGATCATGTTCTTGTCCGCGTCAGCATCTCGCGGAAAGACCACCTGGTAGACCATTTCCTTGTCGGTTTTGAGGTCGGTGACCCGCACGCGAGAATTCATGGTCACCACGTTATCGGGGATCTTGCCTCCCTTAACGATCTTCGCTCGATCCAGCTCGTGCTCCAGCAGATCGAGTTGCTGCTGATCACGCCACGACCTCCGTAGCGACTCAATCAGATTCAGCAAACGCTCTCGGTCTCGTTCGGTGACATAAATCTTGCGTGTTTCAACCATGGCAACACTCCTGATCTCTATATTATTTCCTGAGTATTCGTCAGAACTTTAGACGGGCGTTCTTTGCAAGCGGCTCCGGCGGTAAGTATCGGAACCGCAACCAGCCCAGGTAGCCGGGAGGAGCGATACGCGTCCTCCGGTACAGTTCGCCCTGCAAGGACAACTGTAGTAGGTCGCGGCAGTAAAGAAAATTACAGAATACAGAGCCTTTTATTAGGTTTATGTTAACGACCGCGGGCTGCGTCTAGCCGAACAGTACGAACGCTTGATCCGTGCGTCACCAGAACCGGATGGCGCTATTTGAACAATTCCCGGCGCGCGGCATTGGAGATCGCAACGACCGCGGGATGCTGCAGCTTGCGTTCCGCCGAGATGACGTAGAAATGCTGGCGCACCTTTTCCGTACGGCCGATGATGCGCAAGCCTTTTTGCTTCCGCAATGCTTTCTCGAAGACAGACGGCACCGGAAACACGCCGGTTCCGGTTTCGCCGAAGGCGCGGAGCAGGGCGTAATCCTCAAACTCCCCCCGGACGGTGGGGAGTATGCCTTCAGACTCGAACCAATAGTCGAGCGCTCGCCTTAGTGCGGTGTTGTCGGTCGGCAGAAAGACGGGGGCCCCGTTCAGGCACTCGGGAAACTTGCGCTGATAGCGCGCCGCTTGCTTGACCGTGGCCACAAACATCGTGCCGCACTCCCCCAACAGATGGCTATAAGCGCGAATATTCAAGCTGGGATCGACGGGAGCATCCGAGAGCACGACGTCCAGCTCATGAGTAGCGAGCCGAGCCAGCAGCTGGGCCGATGTTGCTTCCCGGCAGACAATGCGCACCGATTCGCGCAGGTGCAGGGCAGGTTGAATCAGTAGTTGCACAATGATTTTAGGCACCGCATCCACTACGCCTACATCGAGCCGCAGCGGACGGCCTATGGGCCGGTTCTTCACGACATCCAGCAGTTCGCGGCCTAGCGAAAAGATGTCTTCGGCATAGCTGTAGACCGTGCGCCCCATATCCGTGAGGACCAGCCTCCGCCCGGAGCGCACCAGCAGTTTCTCCCCGAGCTGTTCCTCGAGGAGTTTCAGCTGCGTGCTGATTGCCGGCGCCGAGACACGCAGCTCGGCACTCGCCTTGTGAATGCTTCCAGCGCGGACGACAGTCCAGAAATAGAGCAAATGATGGTAGTTGAGCCATTCCATATGTGCGTTCCTCGGCTAAGAGAGCGTTTCGGCCATAGTTAACCAAATCTTACCAGTACTGTCCGCTTTATGTAGTTTTATTAACATGCCTAGTTTCCTATAGTTGTTCGAGATGAAAGGAACGGAGGAGGAAGCACATGCAAACGGATCTACGTATTCAAAACACCGATGTTGCTGAGATGCTCAAGGGCTATATCGAACGCCGGCTGCGGTTTGCTCTGGGCCGTTTCGGAGACCGAGTGGGACAGGTGTCTGTCCGGATTACCGGCAACGCGAGCGGCGAGAACGAATGCCGGATCAGCACCGAGGTCCGACCGTTTGGACGTGTGGCGGTGCGAGAAACCGACCCCGATCTGTTTGCCGCGATTGATCGTGCCACCGGGCGCGTAGGACGTCTGTTCGGTCGTGAAGTTCAGCGCGTTCGCGAAGCTCGCACCGGTCACGATTCAATCAGGATTGCGGCATAACGATCCGGCCGTACTTACCCAGTCGGTCGTGACACTTCATTAAAGGAGGGAAGGAGGAGGAGAACGTGCGTTTTAACACTTGGGAAAGACTGAACAGAAACGAGCGCAAGCACAGAAGAGGGCTCACGATTTGGGTGGCGCTTGCCACTACAGCCAGCATAGCGGCGCTGAGCGGCCTGGTGCTGCTGTTGCCCTTTGGCTGACAACCGCAATTCTAGAAAGCCGCCACCGCGCGGTGGCGACACTGTTGGAGGTCTTCATACGCATGCAATTGTTGGATAACCCACCACGGATTCAGCTAGACAAGATCCTGCTCGTGGCGGAGTATCCGCCGTGGGCGGACGTAGCCGTGCCCTACGCTCTAGGCTTGGCACGAGAGCATCGCGCGCGCATGCACGTTGCGCATCCTATTGCGACCGACAAGATGCCAAAGCTCACGCAGGCCCCTCACGGCGATGCATTTCGCCGTTCCTGGCGGGACCTGGTGTTTGAAGCGGCTGCCCGGCAGGTGGTCACTGATCGCGAAATGCTGCCAACGCGGTTGCAGGAGATGGCGAAGCAACATGACTTCGACCTTATTGTCGTCAGCATCGGCCGGGATGAAAACAAGGGCAAGCGCGCCATCAGCGAGGCACTGGAGCACATATTCGATGGCGCTACTTGCCCGGTGATGGTGATTGGGCCGTCCGTCGCCAGTGAACTGCCGCCGCGCACGGAGCCGGCCACTATCCTGCATGCGACGGACTTTTCTCCGCACGCGCTGGCCGCGACCCAGCACACGTTCTCGTGGGCGCAGGAGTATCAGTCCTGGGTGACGCTATTGCATGTCATCGACGGAGTGGGCGCCTGGACCGAACACGAGCGTGCGCGCCTGGAAGAGCCGTTCCGGCAATGGATGCAGGAACTGGTTCCGGACGAGCTGCCGATCTGGTGCGAGGTAGAGCATCGGGTCGAGTTCGGCAATCCAGCAAACCGGATTGTGCATGCCGCTGAGGAATTGCACGCCGATCTGATCGTGATCGGACTGACGGGCATGGACGGGGCGGCGCAGAACAGCCCTGGCGCCACTGCATTGCAGGTTGCGTCGGAGGCCCCGTGTCCCGTGCTCCTTGTACGGGATTACATGAAGAAGATGGCTGCACAGCCGGCTACCCGCCGGGCATGGGCGGCCGCGAGGGCAGCTTAAAAGAAGGGAGACAAGAGATTGACACAAGCAGCACCGGCGAGGAACATCCGGTTCGCGCCGATACCACAACCGAGGGAGGGGGCGGCCAAACCGCCGCCTCAATTCAAACCTACGCTGGTCGTACGTCCGGAAGAGATCACCACCGGAAGTGTGCTGCTGAAAAAGGGCACCTCTCTTCCCGTCGTTCTGCGGACGAATGCCAGGCGATTTGGCGACTGGGAGATGGTGAGCGAGCTGGACGGCTTTGGGGTGGAACGTGAACTGCGGCAGTCTGGCTGGCATTTCTTCTTCCTGGTACCGGCAATCACAGCGGCCTCGATTGCTCTGGATCGACAGAGGGCGCGTGCTAAGGCGATCCGGCGGATCACGCAGGCCGTGGACGCAAGCGGGTTCAACGCGGTGGAGATCACCGCGATCGAGCAGAAGAGCTGGCTGGGAATCCACTATGTGAGCATCACCGCTCATCCACGTCACGTACGCAACAGCCCGTTTATCCGTGACCTCGACCCGCACCACTATCCGAAAGGACTGTGGGACTTCAAACGTATTTTCGACGTGCGTAACCGTCAGGGTGCCCCAGACAAAGGCCATGTAGGCCGACGGACGCTCGGTCAAGAGATCAACTAGGAGGTACGCAATGGCAACGACGATACAATCACGGCTTTTCAAGACCAGCATTGACCTCTCTGAACCGACACGGCTCCAGATGACCGAGTTGCTGAACTCATCGCTGGCGAATATGGCCGATCTCCAGACGCACGCGAAACATGCGCATTGGAATGTGAAGGGACCACAGTTCCTTCAGCTGCACGAGCTTTTCGAGCAAATCGCGTCGCGGCTTGCACAGCAGGCCGATGATGTGGCGGAAAGGATCACCGCTTTGGGAGGCGTGGCCCACGGTACGACGCGACAGGTGTCGGCCGCGTCAACCCTGCCTCAGTATGACCTGGAAGCGGTCACGGGCGAGGAGCACGTCCGCGCATTGGCGAAGCGATTGGCGCTGGTGGCAGGACGCATAAGGGCGAGTGTGGCCGTCGCCAATCAGCTTGGTGATGATGCCACGGGCGATCTGTTGACTGAAATCGTGCGTCAGGCAGACAAGGACCTGTGGTTCCTCGAGGCACACGTTCAGGTGGGGGTGACTGGATGATGCAGGCGCCAATATCAGTCCGGGAGGATCACCAGCAAACAACTCGCTCCTCCGCAATCCATTCGGTGCGGCAGTCTTGGCGAACGCGGCACGAATGGATCACACAGGTCGAAAACTCAAGAGAGCTAGGGCTGGACAGCACATTGGAGGGAACCTTTCCGTGCAGCGACCCACTCTCCTCGATCCCCAATCCGCCGCTGCAACGCGAGTGAAATCAAGGGCGGCTTAGGCCGCCCCTGACGCACGGTGTCAGCCGTCAGTTTTGACACATTGGATATGAGCTGCCTGACGAGACATGACGAGTGACAACTGAAAGTGGTAAACGCTCGTCGTGAACTTACTATTGGCATCCCCATCCCGAACTGGAGGCGCCGTCCTTAGCGGATGGTCAACACTGGGCAAAAAGCCTCGGCAACTACGCGATGTGCAACTCCAGGCCCCACTCCAGAAACAAGCGGGTGAGTTCCCTGTATGTTCATGACAATCAGATCCGCGCTTTGTTCGCCAGCACATTGCAGGATCGCGGCCGCAGGATCACCGAACTTCTGCACGAAGTCTGCTTTTACGTTTCCTAGCTGCGGGATGATCTTGTCTTCGAACCAGTGCTCGGCTGTGACGTTGATCCAACCTTTCTCATCGCGCGACATGGACGGTTCCTCGATGATGTTAAGAAACGTCAGTGCGGCGTTATATTCCCTCGCGATCGAAATAGCGTACTCGGCAGCCTTGATGACGTCGCCTCTCATTTCCATGGGGTACACAAGATGCTTGAATTCCAGAGGCTCCGATGGGGCCTCGGCTGCGTTCAGGCCTACGCTGAGCACTGGGCAGGGCGCAACTCGGAAGACTTCCTCCGCCACCGAGCCCAACACAAGCTTGCGAAGCCCTCTGCGGCCATGGGTTCCGAGCACCACCAGATCTATGTCTTTCGTGCGGATCATACCTACGAGTGCATCTCCGACCACGCCTTCCGCAACGAGAAGCTCATAGTTGATGTCTCCCACGCCCGCTGATCTGATCAGTTCCTCGAGTTTTTCGGTAGCTGCAGCTTTTAACTCGGACCGTATGCTATCGATTAGCCGGGGAGCGATCAGGCCGCTCACGTCAGGGGTGATGATGTGCGCCACATGCAGATTTGAACGGTAATGGCGGGCAATACTGACAGCATACGGCAAGGCCGCATAGGAAGCCTGAGAGAAGTCAGTGGCGAAAAGCACGTTCCTTAGCGCCGGGCTTTTCCAACTGGTCCACTTGATTCCGCCTGGGAACGCCTGACGAACCTGCGCATCGCCCTCATCGGTCATCGTGGATGACTGAGCGATCGCATAGAAGTTGACTGGTCCGCTGCGCTCTCGTGGTACGGCTTCCGCGATAACAGGTGGAGAGC
>JAEZPW010000411.1 GCA_023441255.1 Acidobacteriota bacterium | reverse complement strand
TCAGCGACCCGGAGCAGTGGCTCTTTGTCGATACGGAGACCACCGGACTCAGCGGCGGGACGGGCACGTATCCCTTCCTGGTTGGCCTCGCGTGGTGGGAACGCGGCGGCTTGCAGATTGAACAGCTGTTCATGCGCGAATTCAGCGAGGAGAGTTCGCTGCTCGCAGCCCTTGCTGAGCGGATGGAAAGACGTCCGGTGCTGGTGACGTTCAACGGAAAATCGTTCGACTGGCCCCTGCTGGAAACGCGCTATCGCATGACGCGGTCGCGCTCGGTGCCCGCGCCGAGAGCTCACCTGGACTTTCTCCACCCGGCGCGTAACCTGTGGAAGCTACGGCTTGGCTCAGTTCGTCTGTCGCAGCTCGAACGACATGTGCTCGGGTGGGACCGTGGTGAAGATCTGGCTTCCGAGCTCATTCCGAGAATTTATATCGACTTCGTGCGCGGTGGGCCGGCCGATCCGCTCGTACCCGTGTTCCTGCACAATCAGATGGACCTGCGCGGACTGGCCAGATTGGCAGGCAGCATCCTGGAACTGCTCGGGGACGAGGACGTGGACAGTGAGGACGGCCTGGAACTGTTCGGACTATCTCGCATATGCGAGCGGCGCGGGCAATTGCAGCGGGCACGCAGGATCTATGAGAAATCGATCGGGCTGACGCTGCCTCGGGAGACGGATCGCGCGGCGCGGGCCGCGCTGGCCAGACTGGCAAAGCGTGACGGCGACATGGATCTCGCCCGCGAGCTCTGGGAGAGCATGCTGGGGAATTCCCGCGAGGGCTACGAAGCCTACGAGCAATTGGCGATCTATCACGAGCATCATGCGCGCGACATCCGGCGGGCAATGGCCGTGACGAGCGAGGCGCTGGCGCAACTTCGTCGCGCGCACCAGTTGCGACTGACAACCGCTGATGCCTATCACAGTGCCAAGGCGAAGTTCGAGTATCGTCTGCAGCGGCTGGAACGCAAGTGCAAGACAACCACGCTGAACCTGCTCGGGTAGCATCGAGGCATTCGTCACGCGCAGTGGCTTGCATCATCATCTCTGGTTGACGCTCCGCCGTGCTACGCATACCATCCATCGAGTAAACAGCCGCACATTCCAGCGATGTTCTTTGAGAAGAACAGACGGAAACGGGCGTCGACCGGCTTCCGTGCGGGAGGACCGTATGAGAGGGAAGGGAATCGTCGCAGTTCTGATCGTGACGGCCGTATTCGCGGCAGTGTCCCAGGCGGCACAGCAGCGCAACTGGGGTCTCAAGGTGTCTGACAACGGACGCTTTCTCGTGCACACCGATGGAACGCCCTTCTTTTACCTGGGGGACACGGCATGGGAGCTGTTTCATCGATTGACGCTGCAGGAAAGCGCCGTCTACCTGGACGATCGAGCCAAGAATGGTTACACGGTAATACAGGCGGTTGTACTTGCCGAGTTGGACGGCCTCAACGTGCCAAACGCCGAAGGCGAGAAGCCGCTGCTAAATAACGATCCGGAGAAGATCAACGAGGCGTACTTCCGGCATGTCGACAAGGTCGTGGAGATGGCCCGTGAGCGCGGGCTTTACGTCGCCATGCTCCCCACTTGGGGCGACAAGGTGGTGAAGGCGCCCTGGAGCGAGGCTGGTCAACTCATCTTCACGCCGGAGAAGGCACGGGCCTACGGTCGCATCGTCGGTCGGCGATACAGGAACCAGCCGAACATCATTTGGGTTCTCGGGGGCGATCGCGACCCCTCGGGCGTGGAGACCGTCTGGCGCGAGATGGCGGCCGGGATTAAGGAAGGCGACGGCGGACGGCACCTGATGACCTTCCATCCGGTCGGCGGCCATTCTTCCGCGGATAAGTTCCACGCGGATACATGGCTCGACTTCAACATGCGGCAGAACGGTCATGCTCCGCAATCGCAGTCACGGTCATGGGAGAAGATCACCGCCGACTACGCGCGCGTGCCAGTGAAGCCTGTCATCGATGCCGAACCTTTGTATGAAGATCACCCGCTGGCATTCAACGCCAAGGAACTCGGCTATTCCTTCGACGCGCACGTGCGGCAGTACGCGTATGCCGACATCTTTGCCGGCGCCTGCGGCTTCACCTATGGCAATCACGCCGTCTGGCAGATGTATGGTCCCAACCGAACGCCAGTCAACGGACCGCTGATGTACTGGTACGAGGCGATTCATCGGCCCGGCGCCACCCAGATGCGATTTGTACGCGCACTGCTCGAATCCCGCCCGTATCTGTCACGTGTGCCTGATCAGTCGATCGTGGTAGATCCGCTCGACGGCGCGGATCACGTCAGCGCGACCCGCGGCGATGGGTATCTTTTCGTTTACAGCGCGCAGGGACGCAAGTTCACCGTGCGGGCAGGGAAGCTATCGGCCAACCGGCTGAAGGGCTGGTGGTTTAACCCGCGCACCGGCAACGCGCAATGCATTGGCGAGCTGGAAAATGCCGAGAAGGAGTTCGTGCCGCCCTCAGAGGGATTCGGCAGCGACTGGGTGCTGGTGCTGGATGACGCTTCCAGGTCGTTCCCCGCGCCCGGCACACTTCGCGAGTAGGCACTATAGACAGAAAAAAGAACGGGGTCCCCACCGCGGGGCCCCGTTTTTTCTATACGGTTCCGAAACTCAGAACTCGTACCGCAGACTGACCTGCATACACCGGCCGGCGGCGTTGTCGCAGCCGGACATGGTGCTCTGATAAGCGCCGAACGTCGTAGCGAAGTCCGGCACCAGGATGGCATCCTGCACGTTGAAACGAGCGGTGTTGGTCAGGTTGAAAATCTCCCAGCGGAACCTGAACAGGTGGTTTTCGTTGTACGGCATCTTGAAGGTCTTGCCGAACCCAGTGTCCAGGGTGAAGTAGCCATCGCCGCGCAGGCGGTTACGCTGGCCACCCTCGCCAGGATAGGAGTACTGCAAGAAGTTGAGCACTGCTTTCGGGTCCTTGAAAGGACTCGGGTTTCCGCCCACAGCGTTGGGGCTGGTGTTGTGGCCTAGAAGGTCACGAACGGCGTTCAGGTCGGTGTATTGCGTGTTTCCCTGAAGTTGCCAGTTCGTCGGCCAACACGAGCGGCAGTTGATGATGTCGAACGGGAACCTGCTGGTTAAGCGCAGGATGCCCGAGGTCTGCCATCCGCCCAGGATCGCATCGACTATCCCATGCGAGTTGCCGCCGAATTTCCGTCCCTTGCCGAACGGCAGGTCTACCACATAGTTGAAGTTGAACTGGTGGCGAACGTCGAAGTCCGACGGGCCGAAGCTCGACTTCGGGTCCCACGTATTGATCAGCACACCCGTGTAGAAGTAGTCGCCCCAGTTGCCGTAGTTGCTGCCCCGTTCCACGGCGGAGCTCGTGTCGCTTGACTTCGCGTAGGTGTAGTTCGCGTCGAACTGGATGCCGGCGCTGTACGCCTTCCGCAGCGAGACCTGCAAGGCGTCGTAGGTCGAACGTCCCACGGAACTGATGCCCCACAGCGAGTCGAACTGCTGGTTGAAGAAAGTGAACGAGCCCACTCCCTGATCTCCATTCGGACCCGCGCAGGCCGGGTCGCAGAATTCGTCCATGGAGTACAGTGCCGTGGTCCAGTCTCCGCCCATGCCGGAATACATGAATCCAGCGGCTTGGGTATTGCTGGCAATTGGACCGTAATCGCTGGCGTAGGAGGCGTTATACCCCGCCATAAGTCTCGGGAACACGTTCTCCCAGAACGGAATGGGAGTCACTTTCGTCCAATCCTGGCCGTTGGCGTTCAGTTGGTCGATCAACTTCCGCGCCGCAGTAAAGTAATCCATTTTCGACGTCGGATCGACCAGGTCGAGCGGCATGGCAAGATCCCGGCGAGTGAGCAGGTTGCGTCCGCGCCGTCCCACGTAACCCACGTCAACAGTCATCTTGCCGGGCAGTTCGCGGCCGATGAAGAAGTTGAACATGTTCGAGTAGGGCGTGCGGATCGAGTTGTCGATGCTCTGCGAGATGGCGCCCGCTTGGGTCGGCGGCGTGTACGGGAAAGTCCCATCCGGAGCAGGCGGGATGGTGTCCGGAATGCCGGTCAAGGAAGTGAAGCGAACGGTGGGGTCGTCTTCACTGTGACCGTGCCACGGACTCTCCAGGTTGCTGGAGATGCCGAAAGCACCGGCCGTATCGAACTGGGTGGCGATCCCGAGGCCAATCTGGTCATACGCTCGACCGAAGCCGCCACGGATGACCGTCTTGCCGGGACCGCCCGTCAGTTTCCGCAGGAACCCGTCGGTCCAGCCCGGGCTGTAAGTGAACGCGATGCGTGGGCTGAAGTCGTTGTAGTCAGGCTTATAGAATCCGTTCTTGCCGTTCGCCTTGCCCGCCAGATCGAACTGCAACAGTGGAATGGTGTTGTCAGGGATGCCGCTCAGCATGTTGCTCCAGCGCTTATTGAACCAGTCGCTGATGGGCACATTGGGCGCGGTCTGCAACCCGTTCGTCTCCCACGGCGGCGTCTGGTAGCCCCAGCGCAGGCCGAGGACGACGTTGAAGTTGGACTTTATGCGCCAGTTGTCCTGAACGTAGAGTTCGTAGCCATTCGTGGCCCAGTTGCGGCGGATTGGCGTGCCGAATGGGATTAGTGAACCATCCTTGTTGAAGTTGTACGTGGCGCCAGACTCAGACAGCACACCCAGAATGTCTATCCACGAGTCAGCCCAGGAGGCGGAGTAGTTGTTCGGGGAATTGGGGTCGACGTCCACTGCCGGAATCGCGCTGCACGCGGGTGCCGAGCAGACTCCCGGGGTGTACTTCTTTCCGTTTCCGGAGACCCACGAACCGTTCGTCACAACGTAGCGGTAGGAGTTGACGTTGTCATTCGTATTGACGCGGGTCCAACGAAGGTTGGTTCCGAACCCCAATGTATGCTTTCCGGTCGTCCAGGAGAGGTCGTCGGTGATGTTGTGGGTCGGAATGATGCGCCCGTGGCTGTTCGTATATGGGTTCAGGTCATCGATGAACCGGATGTCCACATAGTCCGAGTTCAGGGTGCCTGAGTCGCTACTACCAATACGCGTGTAGCCGTAGCGCAGGTTGTTCACCAGGCTGCTGCTGAACGCCGCCGTGTAGCCCACCATGAAGCCCTTGTTGTTCCCCGAAGTCACCGACTGCGGCGGAGAACAGCTTCCGTTGAAGCAGTACTGTGGCTGGGAGTTCAGCTTGTCGTTCTGCAAGTTACCGCGCCACATCAGCTGATGGTTTCCGTTCGGGTCGAGCTTGTAGTCTAGGCGTGTTATGTAGGTCCACAGGTTATTACGCACCGGCGCAGCGAAGCGATAGCCTACGATGTTGCCCACAAGCTGACCGCCAACGACGCTGCCGTCACGGCCGGTTGTGTTGCCGGTGGGGAACTGCCGGAAGTACTCGCTCAGCGCGACGCTGGGTCCGATGTGCAGCGGGTCGAGAGCTGCCAACTGCGTCGGGTTTGCCCCGTACCAGCCGGCCGGGATGTTATGGGTCGTCGTGAATCCCTGCACAACGCTGGCTGGACATTCGGCAGGATTTGCACACGGATAAGTCAATATGCCGTCACGCATCGTTTCCGACGGCACTCTACGCTCGGCGGACTGGCTCGCCGCCAGTCGCTGATCGTCGAAGGTGCCGAAGAAGAACAGGCGGTCCTTTATCGGCGCGAAGCCGAAGGAGGCTCCGAAGATGTGTTTCTGCAGCTTCGGCGGGCGGTTCGGCCAGCCGTTCTGCAACTGGTTCATCTTGTTGAACCACTCGTTCGAAGAGAACGCAGTATTACGGTGCAGCCAATACACGCTGCCATGCGGAGTGTTGGTGCCGCTCTTCGTAATGAGCGAAACCTGCGCGCCGCTGGAGCGGCCGGTATCAGCACCGAAGTTTGTCGTCGTGACGCGGA
The DNA here is from genome assembly GCA_023441255.1 of Acidobacteriota bacterium. GTDB lineage: Bacteria > Acidobacteriota > Terriglobia > Terriglobales > Acidobacteriaceae > JAEZPW01. The sequence goes on along the minus strand of JAEZPW010000411.1, from coordinate 16,365 downwards.
ACTCCTGCACAGAATCAGGCGTGGACCGCAGCACCGCCGTGTACGCGAAGCCGTTCTGCGGATCATTGACGTCGATGCCGTCCAGCGTAAGATTTGCCTGGTCCGCGTGACCGCCGCTCACGGAACCGTTGCGAGGATCGGCATTGACGGGATCAGTGGGATTGCCGGGCACGTACACAGCGCCGGGCTGAAGGCTAAGCAGGCCGACGACGTTACGCGCTTCGAGCGGTAGTTCCGCGATCTGGCGTTCGCCCATCGCGTTGCCGACGCTGGCGTCGATCGTGTTCAGGCGCTCAGCGGTTGCGCTCACTTCCACCGTTTCCTGTGCGCCCCCCACCTGCATGTTGACGTTCAGGCGTACCGGAGAGTTGACGAGAAGCTGAACGGCATCGTGAACGGCCGTGCGGAATCCCGCCGCCTCAACACGCACGCGGTAGCTTCCCGGCGCAAGGCTGGTGAAAATGTAGGTTCCGGTCTCGTTTGTCTGACTTTTGCGTTCGGCGCCGGTTGCGATGTTGGTCACGGTTACCGTAGCACCCGAAATGGCGGCGCCACTACGGTCGAGAACTTGTCCTTGAATGCCTGTAGTGCCAGTTTGAGCCCAGACGCAAAGGGATAGGAAGGAAATGACGGACAGCAGGACAAAACTCTGCAGCCCAGGACGACTGAACTTCATGCCTCACCCCCAATTGAAGCAATAAAAAGCCAGTTTCCAATGAAGAAGGCGGACTTGCATGTAAACGACTACACGTCGCGACCGTCGTTCCCAAAAGTCGCGCTATCGAATGAATTCCGCCGTTGAATACAGCTGCCCTTGAGTCTCCTCACCCCCGTGAGTGGGGCGAAGTTTGTATGATTCTGCACAGAGTTGTCAAGTGGCGCTCCTCATGTCGTGTGCACGGGCGGGGCCCCAGACTCCAGGATTTGAGGCGGCAAACGTTTGCAGGCCGGATCAAAGCCGCCTTGGGGAAAGTTGATGCTGAACGGCAGCTCAGAGTTGCAATTGTGGTCCTATGGAATACAGGGACGTCACTCCATTCCATTCAGCATGCCTTGACACCCGACTACCGGCACGAGACAGTGAATTTGTTGTTCAGCAGAGTGGAGGATGCCATCAAGATCGCGAGTTGGAACGTGAACTCAATTCGAGCGCGGGTCGGGCATGTAACTGATTGGCTTCGGGAACACATGCCTGACGTGCTTCTTCTGCAGGAATTGAAAGGCCCGGAGTTTCCCGCCGACCTCTTCGAGCAACTCGGGTATGCAAGTGTGGCGGTCACCCAGAAGGCTTACAACGGTGTCGCGGTCCTGTCACGCACCCCCATCAGGACCGTCGGCACTGCTCTCGCCGGTGATGAGGCAGACAGCCACGCGCGCTTTCTGGAAGCGATCGTCGATGGGATCCGGGTCGTAAACGTGTATCTGCCGAATGGCAATCCGGTCGGCAGCGAAAAGTTCGCGTACAAGTTGACCTGGATGGATCGGCTTTCGGAACAGATGAGAGCCTGGCTGGAAGACGAAACCCCGACGCTTGTCGGCGGCGACTTTAATGTGATTCCCGAGGACATCGACTGCCACAAACCCGCCTCGTGGATGAGAGATGCGCTCTTTCAGCCGGAGCCCCGCGCGCGTTACCGCGCCATGCTCGCCCTGGGCTACACGGATGCTTTTCGCTCGCTGCACCCCGGCGAAACGGGACAGTTCACATTCTGGGACTACTTTCGGCAGGCGTTCGAGAACAATCGCGGCATTCGCATCGACCACTTTCTCCTCTGTCCCCGGCTCGCGACGCGTCTGCAAAGCTGCGAGATTGACAAGGGCCCTCGTAGTCAGCCCAAGCCTTCGGATCACACGCCGATCGTACTCACACTTTCGTAGACGGAGTTCATTTCTTCTTTTGGCCGAAGTCGAGGCCAAAGTGAGGCTCGGACTTGGTGCCGCTGATCTTGACCGGCAATACCGTTTCGCCGTTTCTGCTGAAGAATAGATCGGCAGGCTTCAGCACTATGGACTTCCATCCGGTAACCATGTGCGAGAGCTTTGCGTCGAACCGTGCTTTACCGTGAAACTCGAACCGGTTGCCGTCAAGGCTGTAAACGCCGGCAAGGTTCACAGCCGTGCCTGGCACTTGAAAATCCAGGCGGGGAAACGTGAGCAGGGAGTTTCTCAGACTGAACTTGCCTGCGATACGCGACGGCAATCCCACAGGAGTATTGAGTTCCGCCAGTTGCGGTTTACCTTGGCTGCGCAGGCTGAGTGAGTCCACTGTGCGCTGAATCTTGTCGCTGCTGAAACGCGCGTTCCATACGCTGAAGGAGCCGGAAAGGCGCAGCCGGTCAGAAACATCTGCCTGGCCCGGCGGAAGATCGAAGCTCGTCACGATGCGCACGCCACCGGTCATGATCGGCGGATCGGTGCGGATGCCGAGTTTCAGCAGGTCGTCGATACGGGCGTTGTGAACAGTGACGTCGAGTTTAACCTGGTGCCCCTTCAATTCAGGCCGCTTGACCACGAAGCCGTTCGCGGTGATGTGAGAGTCCAGCAGCTTTGCTTCGACCGGCTGCAGGTAGGTGTCGCCGCTCGTACCGTCAACGATGGCATGGAACTTGGTGTCGAGTGGCACCGGCCGGCCGCTTATATTGATCCGAAAGTCAGGTGTGTGGGTCTCGCCATCGACGACGATGTGATCAAGCGTTCCCGAATATGCACCGGAAGACGAAAGTGTGCCACCGATTCCCTTGATAGTGCCGAGATCGGCATTCGTGAATTGATACCGGCCGCCAACTGGCGAGTCGCCTGGAGAGTCACTGTCAAACGGTCCGAAGCTTCCGGTCGTGTGAATATCACCGACCGGCTTCGGATTCACCAGCTTTGCCTCGAAATGCATAGGCCGCCCCGGTCCGATCGAACGCAGCTTGAGCTCGCCAATGTCGAATTCCAGCGGCAGCTTTCCGGGCTTCGAAGGATAGATCACCAGCGTGGCTTGGTCGCTGAGGAACTCGTCCACGACCATGCGTATTTTGCCCGCCTCGCGTCCCGCGAGTCGAAATCGCTGTCGCTCTCCCTTGGGCGGAATACCAACCTGCAAACCCTCAAGGTACACTCTGCGAACCCGCATCGGCGACTCCAGCAGCGCCCAAACGCTGCTTGAAAACCGGAATGCCTTGATTGCCAGCAGCGGAACACTTTCGTGTTCAGTTTCGCTTACAGCGCGAAACACACGCAGTCCTTCGCCGCTAACCTGCAGGCCATCGCTCACGGCAACGTGAAATCCATCCAACTCGACTCTGCTGTTGAAACACGCCGAGAGCGTTTCAATCACGCGCTTCCGCATGATTGGCTCGGCGTGACTGCCGAGCACCTTGATTGCGATTGCTATAGCTGACAGGACGACAATCAGAACTGCCGCCACCCAGCGGCGACGTGAACTGCGCCCGTGTCGTGGCGGGAGCAGCACGGGGGAATCCTGGGATGCAGGCCGGAGCTGTTGCGGATTTCCCATACCAGCGGTCGCTAACTAAGACATGTTTGCAGCAGCCGCGAGATGTCAATCATGGTTCAACCGCCGAGAGCCAACTATGGTCCCCTACCGAACGAGTCGCCTACAACGAGGCACACGTACATGCACCGGAGCGGTATTGAGAGGGAACAGGTTGGCATTCAACTACATACTGTTCTTCTCTGTCCATGAAACACTCCGCTAAGTGTTTTGATAACTCACCCTCTTCATCAACCGATTGGCTTATTGCTTGCTTCACACAGACTGAGCGCCAATTACGAAGCTTGGGAGGGCAAACAGAGTGCTTTGGACCATTTTTGTGATTCTGCTGATCGCTTGGGTATTAGGCTTGGTCGGCGTGTATCAGATCGGCTCGATCATCTGGCTGTTGTTGGTCGCTGCCATCGTCGTGCTGATCCTTCAGCTCGTTACCGGTCGCAGAACAGTTGTCTGATGACTCACGGGATCTCAACGATGCGGTCAGCCGTCACGCTGACCGCATCGCTATTTGTCCCGCCAATTCGTCACAGTAGTGTGTGCCTCCGGTTACTGAGTCGCCGGTCACATCTGCAGTAGAGAAGAATCAGCAAGGTCGCCGCTCCTCAACGGAGGTGGACCGTGATTCTTACTCCCTATCTGCTGTTCCTTTTCTGTGTCATAGCAGCTACTTTCTGGATTCTCGCGTCCAGGAAACGCCGGGAAGAGCCATCGGCGCATGAAGTAGTGTGCCCCGAGTCTCGCGACACGGCTCGAGTTGAAACAGACACGCGACATGCCCTGCTCAGCTTCTTCCAGGGCCACAGCGAAGCCCACCTGAAGAGTTGTTCCCGCTGGCCTGAGCGGACCGGCTGCGATGAAGCATGCATCCCGCAGCTCGAGCCGCAGCTGAAGGTGGATGACATTCTTGCCAAGTGGTACGACGGCAAGAACTGTGCCCTGTGTTCCATGCCGCTTGGCCGCACCGACTGGTTGCGGGGCAGTGCTGCCGCCCTGGACGGCAACGATCACTTTGTTCCTTTGCGCGACATGGACTGGACAAAATTCCCCATGCTGCTGGAGGGCTATCGTCCACTGTGCCGCAAGTGCCACGCTGCGTGTCTTGAGAAGAGGAGGGCCGCGAAAGCTGTCGGTGCCTCTACCTAGCCAAATGCCCAACTGCGCGCCCGGTCATTGTGATCTCCGGCACCGATATGACGAGTGTGTGCGGTTGGCTTCGCTGCGAAGTGGCTGCGTGCTATGCTGACCCTTAAGGCTTAGCGCCAGTGGCAAATATCGAATCGCCCTCTGAACTAAAGCAGTTCGATGCGGCGCTCACGAGTGTCCCGTTTCGTGACCGGCAGCGCGCCACGGCTACGTTTGCACAGATTACCGCGCGCGTTCCAGCCGGCGTGGCCCAGAGTCTCGCTCCGCTTCTTCTCGAAACTCCCGATCCGGACTTGGCCCTGAATCTGTTCGACAGGCTGGTCGAACATGGCGGCAGCGAATTGCTCCGCAGTTTCGATCGTCAGCGCTTCCTCATCCACTACGCGCTGGCCGTATTTGGCAATTCCGCCTGGCTTGGCGAAACGCTCATCCAGAACACGGACCTGTTCCACACTCTCGCTCGCGACAAAAACTTCGGCCTGTCGCATTCGCGCGAAGACTACGCGGAAAATTTTGCGCGATTCAGTTCGCGGCTCGTCGAGACCGATACGGCGCTTCTCCTCGCCCGCTTCAAGCGACGCGAATACGTTCGCATCATGCTGCGCGACGTGCTGAACATCGCCACGCTTGCCGAAACCACAGGGGAAATTTCGGCGCTTTCCGACGTTCTCATCGAACAGGCGCTCCGGGCCGCGGACCTGGCTATGCGCAATCGCTACGGAGCGCCGCAACACGTCGACGCCGACGGTCGCCTGGTCGATACGCCTTTCGCTGTGCTTTCGCTCGGGAAACTCGGCGGCAACGAACTGAACTACAGTTCGGACATCGATCTGATGTTCATTCACGGCGATGGTCAGGAACCGCCGTCGGCGGTGATTTCCAACCACGAGTATTTCGTGCGGCTGGCACAACAGGTCTCGGAGATACTCTCGCGAATGACCCGCGACGGCGCCGCGTTCCGCATTGACTTGCGCTTGCGTCCGCAGGGCGGTGAAGGTGATCCGGCCGTCGGTCTGACTCATGCGCTCGACTATTACACTCGTCGCGCCGCCGACTGGGAATTGCAAGCACTCATCAAGGTGCGCCACTCGGCAGGGAATCAGGCGTTGGCGCGTGAGTTCATCCGCCGCGTGCAGCCTTTCGTCTACACCGAACAGGTGAATTTCGCGGCAGTCGAGACGGCGCTGCAGTCGCGCGAAAAGATGCTCACCCGTCGTCGCATGCCCGCCGCCGGCGATATCGATCTGAAGATAGACCGCGGCGGCATCCGCGATATCGAGTTCCTCGTGCAGTGCCTGCAGCGTGTATATGGCGGTAAAGAAGTCTGGCTTCGCTCGGGCGGGACTCTATTCTCTCTGGCGAAGCTGCACGATAAACGCCACCTTTCCAGTAAGGAGTTTCACGACCTCACTACCGCTTACGAGTTTCTGCGCAAGCTTGAGCATCGCCTGCAACTGCGGCGCGGCCAGCAAACGCACCGGATCCCAAGTGATCCAGCCGAGTTGGAGGCACTGGAAAGGTCGGTAAGGTCCGGCGATGTACACACGAACACGTCGCAACCTCTGCGTGACAATATCCGCGAACGAATGCGCGCCGTCACCGAGATATACACGCGCGTCATTCACAACCAGCAGATCCAGCAGGAGAGGGAATCAGCCGAAGACGAATTCAGGCTCGTGAGCACGGGCGGTTTCGGCCGCGAGCAGGAACAAAGGCAGATAATGGAGCGCCTTGCCCAGGACGCGCCAGGACTGTTTGAACTCGCGCGGCGTTCCGACCTCTCCCATCACACGCGAAGGAACCTGTTCCGCTTTCTGGCAGCGGCATTCACCAGCTCAGACCGATACCGCACGCTGCTGCAGAACGCCCATGCCGTCGAGAACGCCTTACGCTTGTTTGCTGCAAGTGAGTATCTGACCGATATTCTCGTGCGCTACCCGGAGGAGATCTCCGCACTTGCATCCGCACCTGGGGCGGCCCAGCGCTCGGCCCAGGGCATGTTCTCACAAGTCGCGACTTGCGGCGGCACTTGCGATCCCGTCTTCGATTACATGAAGCATTCCGGCCTTAACTCCGACGAGAAGCTCTCGCTATTGCGGCGGCACTACCGGAGTCGCGCCTTCGCCCTCGGCGCCAGGTACGTGGTGCGCCCTTATGACGTTTATGAAGCGCTGGCAGACGTCACGGCTCTTGATGAAGCGGCAATCAAGGCGGCGTGCGACATTGCCGGAATGCCTGCCGGACTTGCCGTCTTTGCGCTCGGAAGACTTGGCACGTACGAAGCCGACCTGTTGTCCGACGCCGATCTTCTGTTCGTTCGTGACGAATCGTTGGACGCTGTCGTCGCGACCAGGACCGCGGAGCGCATCGTGGAGGTCCTCTCTGCCTACACTCGTGACGGCGCCGTGCTTTCTGTCGATACCCGCCTCCGTCCGAACGGAACTGAAGGCGAACTGGTCGTGACTGCCGCTCACCTTCGGGAATACTTCATTTCTCGTGCACAGCCCTGGGAGGCGCTGACCTTCACGAAGTTGCGACATGTTGCCGGTACGCTTGAACCCGTTTTGCAGCCTCAGTCTCTTTTGGTGGTTCTGCAGGAGAGATTTGCCGGGGACCCCGGGTTTCCGGCACAAATTCATGACGTGCGCGTGAAACTCGAGAAGTCGAACGAACGTGACCTGAAAACAGGGGCCGGCGGCTCATACGACCTCGATTACATCGTCGGCTTCCTGATGGTGAAGCACGGGATCTTGCAGCCCAGAGCAAACCTGCGCGACTCTCTCCGTCTCGTGCGGGAACGCGGGTTCCTTACTGCTCCCGACGCGCAGGCACTCGGGCAGGCTGCCAGACTGCTGAGAACGGTCGAACACGCCATTAGACTGGTCCTTGGCAAATCGAGCAAGACAGTCCCGGTGTCGGGTCCGGCGCGACAGGCTGTCGAGGACCTGACGTTCTCGGCTCTGCGTTCGGGACGCGGGTATCGCGACCTCGACGCCGTTATGCAGCGGACTTTTCTTACGGTGCGGGAAATCTATACACGCACTCTGACGTGATTGCGCTCACATCCTCTTCGGTGATAACTTAGTCCTCTTCTGTACAGCAGCTAGTATTGCAGTTTGCGACGTCGTTAGAGCGAGCTGGTGGTGGGCCGGTTCAGCTCCGAATGTGGGGAATCACATATCAGTTCGCACGGCTTGAATGCCTGATGGCCGCCCGTGTGCGGGATATCGGCATGGATAAGATCCTGGTACGCGCAATTGCGCGGAGGTGCTAAATGGCGGAGTCCTACAACGGTCTTCCGGTTCCCAGTGAGGGCCAGAAGATCACGTATGAAAACGGCACGTATAACGTTCCCGATCGTCCGATCATTCCTTTCATCGAAGGCGACGGAACGGGCCGTGATATCTGGAAAGCTTCAGTTCGCGTTTTCGACGCGGCGGTCGAAAAGGCATATGGCGGCAAGCGCAAGGTCGTGTGGTACGAGATTTTCGCCGGCGAAAAGGCAAAGGCGAAGTTCGACACGTGGCTTCCAGACGACTCTGTCCAGGCACTCAAGTCCCTGCGGGTAGGCATCAAGGGCCCTCTCACCACCCCCGTCGGCGGCGGCATTCGCTCTTTGAACGTCGCCCTGCGTCAAATCCTGGATCTCTATGCCTGTGTTCGGCCCGTGAAGTGGTACGGCGCGCCTTCACCGGTCAAGCATCCCGAGAAAATGGACATAGTCATCTACCGTGAGAATACCGAGGATGTCTATGCCGGTGTGGAGTGGCAGCAGGGGACCGAGAAGGCAAAGAAACTGATCGACTTCCTTAACAACGAAATGCTCAACGGCACCGGCAAGCGCATCCGCGAAGATTCCGGTGTGGGCATCAAACCTATCTCCGTCACCGGCACCAAGCGTCTGGTCCGCAAAGCCATCATTCACGCTCTCGAGAACAACCGCAGAGTCGTCACGCTGGTCCACAAAGGGAACATCCAAAAGTTCACGGAGGGCGCCTTCCGCCAGTGGGGTTACGAACTGGCCACAGAGGAGTTCCGGGACAAGGTAGTCACCGAGCGCGAAAGCTGGATTCTCGACAACAAGGACAAGAACCCGAATCTCACCGTGGAAGAGAACGCCAACCTTATCGAGCCCGGGATGGAGTTCGCCACTCCGCAGTTCCGTGAAGGCGTGTACCGGGAGGTCAAGACCTGTCTCGACTCCATCTATGCCACCCATGGTCAGGGGAAGTGGAAAACCAAGCTGCTGATCAACGACCGCATTGCCGACTCGATCTTCCAGCAGGTGGTCACCCGCCCAAATGAATACGAAGTTCTGGCCACGCCGAACCTCAATGGCGACTACATTTCGGACGCCTGCGCTGCGCAGGTCGGCGGCCTCGGAATTGCTCCGGGCGCCAATATCGGCGACGGCTATGCGGTGTTCGAGGCTACTCACGGTACAGCGCCGAAGTACGCCGATATGGATGTCATCAACCCGGGCTCGGTTATGCTCTCCGGCGTCATGATGTTCGAGTTTCTGGGTTGGAAAGAAGCGGCCCGCCTAGTCGAAGAGGGTATTCGCGAGACCATCGAGCAAAAGAAGGTCACGTACGATTTTCACCGGCTGATGGAAGGGGCAACCAAGGTCAAGTGCAGTGAATTCGGCGACTATATCGTCAAGAACATGGACAATGTGGCCGCCGCTGCTAAGTAGGCTGACGCTTTGTTACTCGAACAGAGCAGGTCGCCTATTTTTGGGTCGTACCACAGCAACGCGTTCTAGTAGACTGGTTCGTTCGGAAAGAGATTGAGGGCCGCACAATGTGTTCGGCCCTTGTTTTCAGCGCAAGCGGAGCGCGTTGAGACCGCGCGAGGATGGCTGCGCAACCCCGCGAAAGGACCACAGATGCGAAAGAAAGTAACGGTCGTTGGCTCTGGAAACGTAGGCGCCACAGCGGCGCATTGGCTTGCAGCAAATGAACTTTCGGACGTCGTTCTCGTCGACATCGTCGAGGGCGTGCCGGAAGGGAAAGCGCTCGACCTGCTCGAGGCGATGCCCATCGCCAAGAAGGATTCGTTCGTGATCGGCGGCCAGGACTATGCTCTTACCGCCAACTCCGACATCGTGATTATCACCGCCGGCGTGCCGCGCAAGCCCGGCATGAGCCGCGACGACCTGCTCAACATCAACCACAAGATCATGAGCGACGTAGTGGGCAAAGTGGTGAAGTACTCGCCCGACTGCATCATCATCGTCGTCTCAAACCCGCTGGACGCCATGGCTCAGGCTGCTTACAAGATGAGCGGCTTCCCGCGTAATCGTGTCATCGGCATGGCCGGCGTGCTCGACTCCGCCCGCTTCCGCGCGTTCATCGCCATGGAACTGAAGGTGAGCGTCGAGAACGTCACTGCCTTCGTGCTCGGCGGTCATGGTGACACCATGGTTCCGCTGCCGCGCTACTCAACCGTTGCCGGCATACCGATCACCGAACTGATGAGCGCCGACACCATCGAACGTCTGGTTCAGCGCACTCGTGACGGCGGCGCCGAGATCGTCAAATACCTTAAGACAGGGAGTGCCTTCTACGCCCCATCCGCAGCGGCCGTCGAAATGGCCGAAGCGATCATCAAGGACAAGAAGAAGATTCTGCCCTGTGCCGCCTATCTGCAAGGCGAATATGGCATCAACGGCCTGTTCGTTGGCGTGCCCTGCAAACTCGGCGAGAAGGGTCTGGAGGAGATCATCCAGATCAAGCTGATGCCGGAAGAGCAGGCTGCTCTCGAGCGCAGCGCCGGAGCCGTAAAGGAACTGGTGGCTGTGATCGGCGTCTAGTATTTGAAGTGTTGGCCTCCGACCCGGCTAGTCCAACACGAGCAAGAAGCCAGCAATGACGAAGACCCGCCCAAGCGGCGGGTCTTTTTTGGGTCTTGCGTTATGTCGGCGGGTGCCGATCTGCGGCTCCGCCCGCTACTTGGCCGGAGTTGCACCGCCTTGCGCGTTTGCCGGCTTTGTGAGGGCCTGCTGAAAGTACTTGCCGAAGTCCGTCTGAGAGTAATCCCACGACTTGAGCAGGCTTGGCGTCCACTCGGGGTCGTACACCCACACGAGCCAGCTGATCCCGCGGCCTTCAAGGTAAGTGATGATCGATTGCCCGTACTCCAGATCTTCCGGGGTCGGAGTGTTCGACGAGAATCCCAACTCGGTGGCAATGACAGGGAACTGATCGGCGGCGAAACCGAAATTCTCCTCCCATTTCGGCTCCCAGGGCTTCGATCGCTTGTGCGGGTACGGATGCGTCACGTAACCGATACCCGCCGCTTCCACGGGGTTGATTCGCAGCGGAGATAAGTCGTATGCCCAGTCGAAGCCGGCCACAAGGGGAATCGTTTGCCGATCATAGGAGCGAATCGTCGCTATCATGTCCTCGTTGATCTTCTTCCACTCGTCCCAACTAATGCGGCCAAGTTGGTTCGAATAGAGCGTCGGCTCGTTGAACAGCTCGTAGAATGCAACCGTATTGTGCCCGGAGTAGTGACGCGAGATCGTTCGCCAGAACTCGAACGTTTCTCCCATCGTAGTGTTGTACATTGGGTCCTGGAAGAGCTCGGATTTCAGATTTCCGATCGTGTGCCAGTCTATGTCGACATACATGCCCAGTTCTGTGCACCACTCCACCGCCTGATCGAGCAGCGCGAGATAGACTTTGGGCGTGCGTTCCCGCCATGCGACCGGGTGGACGGGAATGCGTACAAGGTTTGCGCCCATCTCTTTCACGTGGACGAAGTGCTCCCGATTCCAGTGCCCCTGGTGTTCAACCTTATCCGGGTCGGAAATCGACAGTCCTCGAAACAGCACCGTTCGTCCTTGCGGATCGACGAACTTGTTTCCCCGAACAGAAATGCGCGGGAGTTTGTTCGCATTTGGGCTGTTCAGCGGTTCGCCCACCACCCGGTCGTTCCACCAGTCGTGGTACTTGGGTTTCGCTGTTGTGGCTGGCGTCTGCGCAAACGAAACGTAGGCACCCAACATCAGGACAACGGCACAGAGTAGTGCTTTCATGGCGTGTATTCCTCTCCAGGAGCTCTCGACGGCAATATACGCGCAGAAGCGCCGGAAGGGAATCCGCCTCGTTATCACAGACAAAAGTCTTGCCGGTTTTGTACGTTGATTTGTTTGGCCTACTGAACTGGAGGATTACGATGCAAGCTGGCGAGAAACGCAGTCCGGTCCATGTAGTTGCTCCCCTGCCATATGCACACAACGCTCTTGAGCCCGTCCTCGACGAGCAGACCATGCACGTCCATCACGATAAGCACCACGAGGCCTATTGCGCGAACCTCAACGCCGCCCTGGAGAAGCACCCCGAACTCTTTTCGAAGACGATCGAAGAACTCCTGAGCGATCTGGCGGCCGTGCCGGAGGACATCCGCACCGCCGTTCGCAACAACGGCGGTGGCTACTTCCACCACTCCCTCTTCTGGACTTTCATGAAGCCGAACGGCGGTGGCGCTCCGACTGGCGCGATAGCGAGCATTATCGACGAGCAATTCGGCGGCTTCGAGGCATTTAAGGCCAAATTCAATGAGACCGGAACGAAGCACTTTGGCAGCGGCTGGGTGTGGCTTGTCCGCAACGCCTCAGGCAAATACGAGATCATCAGCACGCCGAACCAGGATAGCCCCTTGTCACAGGGACTTTTCCCGGTGTTCTGCAACGACGTCTGGGAGCATGCATATTACCTGAAGTACCAGAACCGCCGAGCCGAGTACCTTCAGGCCTGGTGGAACCTCGTGAACTGGGACGAAATCAACCGCAGGCTGGAGATGCCGACATAGCACTAGACTGGAGATGCCGACATAGCACTCTGGGCTGTGTGGGGACGGGGCTGTGCCCCGTCCTGCCTTCTGCTCACGTGCATAGAAACCTGGGTTGCATAAACCGGGTTGCATACGACGAAGTCATCACCCGACGTAGTCGCGTCCGCTACGATTCCCGGGCGCGACTTTCAACGTTGATTCGTAGATCTCCTCGAGATGGTGTCGGGCTCCTGTAAGTATGTGCTCGAGGTTGTAACGGCGCACGATCAGCAACTCGGTTCCTACCACCGAATCCCACTTTTCGCGAACCATCTCTTCGGTCAGCCCGCGTGGTGTGCACACGAACATGCGGTTCTGGAATTTGTCGCCGGTATGGGTGTTGACCAGGTCAATGAATAGCTCGTCGTAGAAGACGTCGGGGTCGGCCGGTCCCTGCTCGGCGTCCGTGTGGGCAAAGTAATATCGCGTAACTTCGTAAGCCGCCGCCTCGGTCGGGTCGCCAACACTCGCCGGGTCGCCTTCGATCGTCGGCGGCTGGGGCACTCGATAGTGTTCGGCTGAGATGCTGTGTGAAGCCGAGAGCCGCCGTATCAGGATGTATACGGCGATAATGATCAGAATTATGAAGAGTAGTTTCATGCGGGTGAAGGCCGTAGCGCTGTAAAGAGAAGCGCGAAGGGGGAGTGAAGGACCTGTGCACTTCGCCGGCGGTGCTATTGACGCACAGGTCCCCACCCTTACGCGCGTTCGATCGCGATCGAATTAATGACGATATCCTTGTTCGGCTTGTCCTGGCGGCTGCGCGGAGCGTTCGCGATCTTGTCGACCACGCCCTGACCTTCCAGCACCTCTCCGAAGATCGTATGGTTTCCCGTGAGCCACGGGGTTGGCGCCACCGTGATGAAGAATTGGCTTCCGTTCGTATTCGGGCCGGCGTTGGCCATCGCCAGCTTTCCCGCTTTGTCGAACTTGTACGGCGAGCCCTTGGTCTCGTCCTCGAACTGGTAGCCCGGTCCGCCCATGCCGGAACCGCTCGGATCGCCACCCTGGATCATGAAGTTGGGAATCACGCGGTGAAAAATAGTCCCGTTGTAGAGAGGTCCCGGCCCTTTTTTCCCGCTGATGCGGTCCTGCCACTCACGTTTTCCCTCCGCGAGCTCGACGAAATTCTGTACGGTTTTGGGCGCTTCCTTCTCAAATAGTCGGCAAACGATGGTTCCTTCGCTGGTGTCGAAAATCGCGTAGGTCCCGGGCTGACGATCGGCCATGATTCTTCCTTTCATGAAGTTCTTCGCCGCGTATTTGTAATGTGGTGCACGTGCGACGAACGGCTAGTGTACACAAAAAAGTGCGCCGACGTATGTCAGCGCACCTTCGAACAACTCTGCGCACTACTTCTGCGATGTCGCGGGCTTCTTGGCTGGCGCCGGCTTCTTTGCAGGCGTCCCGGGCACAGTCCGTCCGGCTGGGATAATCGTCAGCGTGTTGATGCGGACCGGCTTCAACGGCGTGCTGTTCTCGCCGTTTGCAATATTCATTGTCTTGGGTGCGTCGGCGATCGCGTTCACCACATCCAGATTGCGGCACTGGCCAAAAATAGTGTATTTGCCGTCCAGCTGATAAAGGGGAGTCTTGGAAACGGTGATGAAAAACTGGCTTCCATTCGTATCCGGACCCGCATTCGCCATGGCAAGGCGTCCTGGCTGATCGAAGCGCAGGTCGCTGTACTCGTTCTTAAACTTGTATCCTGGTCCGCCGCTGCCGTTACCGAGCGGGTCGCCTCCCTGGATCATGAATCCAGGGATGACGCGATGGAACACCGTGCCGTTGTAGAACGGAGTGTTTTTCTTCGGAGCGCCCGATGCAGGGTTCTTCCACTCCTTCTTTCCGGTCGCCAGTCCGATAAAGTTGTCCACAGTGACCGGGGCCTTGCCGGGAAACAGCGTGCACGTGATCTTGCCCGCGGTTGTGTCGAACACCGCTTTCGGCTCGCCCGTAGTTGGGTTCGCGGGCGCAGTTTTGGTAGCCGGTTTCTTCACCGGAGAACCCTTAGGTGCGGTCGTCTGGGCGGTAACGCTCGCGCCAAGAGCGGAAATGAGAACAGCAGCAAGTAACCTGCGCATTGCGACTCCTCAAATCGAGTTTCGAATAGTTTAAGCAGAGCAGCTGCCAAAAACAAAACAGTGGGTGGTAAATCGACCCTGTCCCCGCACTACTTTGCGGCAGCGACCGATTTCTCGCCCTGCGCCTTCATCTGCCGGCTAACCCGTTCTACGTCGCGGAAGACCCTCAAGAGATTTCCCCCGAGTATCTTTTGCATGTCCTGGGCCGTGTAGCCCCGCGCCATTAACGCCTCCGTGATCCTGGGCAGATCGGCTGCCGAGTCAATGCCCTCCGGAGCCGACGTGATCCCGTCGAAGTCAGAGCCAAGACCTACATGGTCGACGCCGGCAACCTTGGCGATGTGGTCGATGTGGTCGATCAGGGACTTGAACGGCGGCCGTGGGATCCTCTTCGTCCACTCTTCTTCCAGCTTCTCATGCTCACTGGCGCGCACTTCTGGTGACGCATCCTTCAGCCGGGCATCGAGTTCCTGGAACGACTGCTTGATTGCGGGCTGTTGCAGCTGATATTGCGTCAGAAACACCTGGTCATCGAAGAAGGACGCGAAGTTCACCTGTACCACGCCGCCGTTCTTTGCCATTGCTCGGAGCATCGAATCGTCCATGTTGCGGTAATGATTTGTGAGCGCGCGCGCCGAGGAGTGCGACGCGATGAGCGGCGCTTTCGTCGTGTTGATGACGTCCCAGAACGTCTTGTCGGAAACGTGCGAGACGTCCACCATCATGCCCAGTCGGTTCATTTCCAGGACAATGTCTTTGCCAAACGGGGTGAGTCCGCCGTGGTGCTGCACCTGCGGATTCGTGTCATCGCCGGACGCATCCGCCCACTCGTTGGTGTTCATCCACGTGAGCGTCATGTACCGGGCGCCGAGACGATAGAAATTCCGGAGTATGCGGATGTCATTCTCGATCGCGTGTCCGCCTTCAACGCCGATCAGCGTTGCGAGCCGCTTGTGCGGGCCTGTGCGCGCGCGGACGATGTCCTCCGCCGAATACGCCATAACCATATCCTGCGGATGCCGCCGAACCTGCTCGTGGACAGAGTCGATCATGTCAAGCGCCCGGTGCGCGTAGTCGCCCTTATACTTCTCCGGGTCCACCCAAATCGAAAAGAACTCCGCGCCCAGGTTGCCCTTCTTGATCTTCGCCAGGTCGATATGCCCGCCCCCAGCATCGGAGCCGATATCGAAGTTCTCGTCCACGAAACGGCCCGGCGTGTCAGCGTGCGTGTCAATCACGATTGCGGAGTTGTGCACCGCAGCGGCCCGCGAAGAGGCCGCAGGCTTCCTCGCGCTAGAGCGTTTGTTTTGGGCAAGTGCGCCGGTCGACATGCAGGTGACCGCCAGAGCCAGCGCTAGCACTTTACGATGTGCCTTGGATTCGTGAGAGGAGAGGGAAGTAGAACAGCCATCAGCCATCAGAGGCTCGCCTCCAGTGAATTTCTCTTCTATCAGACAAGCAGCAGGTTCGAGCGTATGTGAAAACGGCACAGCGTACAAGCTGTGCCGTTCAAAAACGATTCAGGCCGCCTAAGCGCGGAACAGATCCTTGATGGCCTGCTTCATCACTTCGCCGCCCACCTCCGAAATGGACTTGGTCAGCGGGATTTCCTTGGGGCAGACCTCAACGCAGTTCTGTGCGTAGCCGCACTCCTGGATGCCACCGTCGCCCATCAGCGCCAGCAGTCGTTCGCGCTTGAGCGCCTTGCCCGTCGGATGGGTGTTGAACAACCGAACTTGGCTGATCGTCGCCGCGCCAACGAAGCCTGTGCTCTCATTGAACTGCGGGCACGCCTCCATG
>JAEZPW010000399.1 GCA_023441255.1 Acidobacteriota bacterium | reverse complement strand
CAAAAATGAACCACTTATTCTTCAGGATCGGGCCGCCGATGGTGCCAGAAAGCCGATTGAAATCATAACGCGGCTTGGGCAGAACGTTGCCGTTCTCGTCGGTAGACTGCTTCTGGATGTTGGTCATGGCGTTGAGCTTGCGGTTCTGGGTTTCCCAGGCGGTAGTGCCATGCCAATTGTTGGTGCCCGACTTGGTGATGATGTTGAACTGGCCGCCGGCGGAGTGGCCGTACTCGGCGCTGAACTGGTTGGTAACTAGGTTGAACTCGGCAACTGCGTCATTTACGACGGTGGACAGCGAACCAGTCACGGACTGGCTGTTGTCGTCCACACCGTCAACGCTGAAACCGTTCATGCGGGGGCGCGTGCCGCCCACCGAACCGCCCTGACCGAGGACGCCGCCGCCTTGCGTGGTGGTGTTCGGGGCCAACACGGCAAGGTTCAGGAGGTTGGAACTGGCCGTCGGGATATCGACAATCTGGCGAGTGCCAAAGGTGTTGCTCACCTGCGAGGTGGTTGTTTCAACAGCTTCTGCACCGGCCGCAACTTCGACCGTGGTGGCTTCGCCGCCAATGTTCAGCTTTGCGTTAGCTTCGACTACCTGGTTGGACGAAACCGCAATACCTTTGTTGGCATAAGGCGTGAAGCCCTTGGCCTCTACCCGCAGGGTATAAGTGCCGACCAGCAGATTTGGGAAGTTATAAACTCCAGCCGAGGTGGACTCGGTCGTCTGCTTCACCCCTGTGGCTTCGTTTGTAACTGTTACCTTCGCTCCAGCAACGACAGCATCGGTCTGGTCCGTGACCGTACCGCGGAGACCGCCGTCGAAACGCTGGGCGAAAATCGGTACGGCGACCAAGGTGATGATGGTCAGTACCAGTAACGCTTTTCGAAAAGCGTATTCCATTTCGCCTCCTAAATTAGGCTTGAAAACTTGCTTGGACATTGAACCCGTAGTAGGCAGCCGCTTATCAATGAGGTAAATACCGCAAACTCCGGAACACTGGCGCGCCCGAGTACTTCACTCATTCTGGCAGGCTGATGTACACCTACTCTCTTGCAAGTTCCTGGCCAGAGTTTCCGAACAATAAGTCTGTTCTACATCAATGATTTACGGTTGTGCTCGGCAACGAAATATGAACTTTCATACGAGCGCTTCGTCGCTGGTACGAAAAACGGAAGATGACTGTCGGCGCCAGGTGTAGCGGTGCGGGAGGTAGCTGAGTCGCCAATAGTGCTAAACGCACGCTATGTGCGGCTTCATTCAAAGGCGCGCGTGCTTATCGTCCGAAGCGGCCGATGAGGTAGAAGATGAGCGACAGGACGATGCTCAGCACGATCGAGGTCACAATCGGGAAGTAGAACGTGGTGTGCTTGCCACGGTACACGATGTCACCGGGGAGGCGGCCGATGGGGAGATTGAGGCGTCCGGCGATCACGACGATGACGCCCACGATAAGCAGCAAGCCGCCGAGGCCGATCAGGATTTTGCCAAGGTCGTTCACGAAGTAATTTTATGACGAAAGCAGGTCGCTCGCTGCGCTCGGGATGAGAGCTCTTAACTCGGTGACGGCACTTGTCTGAATGGCGGTTCGATGTGATTTCTGGGACGGGGCGCAGCCCCGTCCCCACACTTTCTGTCATTCGGCGACGGAAAAACTATGCGTCGTGAGCGGTGTTGCCGGGGGTAGGGGTTCCTCGTCGCTGCGCTCCTCGGAATGACAACAACTTCGCGGTAGGGGTCGGGCACAGCCCCGTGCCCACCCAACAGCGGCAAGCGGCGATTCAGGCTGAGACTGACAGCCCGGCCTGGCGGCGGCGCAGGAACCGGGCGATGATGGTTGCAACCTGGGCTGGCGAACACATGTGAAGCGCGTGTCCGGCGCCGGGGATGACGGCGGTCTCGGCGAGGGTTTCGGCGCACCAGTCGCTGAGGAGGCGTTGCGACTCGGTGAATATGGGCTGGGTTGCAGCGCCGGTCACGAGCAGTACGGGAGGGGAGAGGCGAGACGCGAGGGACTGCGACATCTCCCAGATGCCGAGGGCGGGCAGTTCGCGGACGAAGACGGTTTCGGCGTCGCGGACGGCGGTGAGGATGGGCAACTGCGGCAACGCGGACTCGGCGACACGGCGATAGTCAGGCCCGCCGAGGGCGGCGAGCAGATCGTCGACGGCGGCGGCGTTCTCGCCGCGTTCGTAACGGGCAAGGGCACGGGCGGTTTCGGTGCGGAAGGTGCCCGCGCTGGGAGCGGCGTCGAGGCCAAGTTCCATCAGGACCAGCGAACTGACGAGGTTCGGGAAGTCGAGGGCGAGTTCGAGCGCGACGGCTGCGCCCGCCGAGTGGCCGACAATGTGAGCGCGCGTGATGCCGAGGTGGTCGAGCAGTTCGGCGGCGTCGAGCGCGTGCTGTTCGACGCTCCAGGGCATATCGATGCGCGAGCTGTTGCCGTATCCGCGACGGTGATAGCGGATGACGAGATGGCGCTCCGTGAGCGCCGACTGCTGCGAGAGCGGCAACATGCTGTCCGCGAGAACGGTGCCATGAATGAGCAGGACCGGATGACCGGCGCCGTGAAATTCGAAGTGGAGTTCAGCACCGCGGACGAGAGCACGTCGCATAAACGACCTCCATGGAGGGCGGGACCGTGTCGCGGAATCTGCGGTGATTCCCGCGGCAAGTACGCGCCGAATGTTACAACGAAAAACGAAAGACGGTCAGGCGTGACGAACAACATCGCGCATGAGTTTTCCTGATCGGGGAAAAATCGGCCCCCGAAGGGTGTACCTCAGCGGCTAAAGCCGCATTGATCACTGCACTCATCGGCACGACTGAAGTCGTGCCCTTTCAAGAAATGCATTGCAGCACCGGCCCGATTTTCCAGCAGCCTGGGGGGAGCCGCGGCGCACCGTGAACTGAACCCACATCTGCCACAAGCGGCAGATGTGGGGCACCGTTATGCGCACCTAAGCGCACCGTTACGCCCACTGTTATGCGATCTTGCCGTGCTCTCCCAGGGCGCTGGGGTCTTTGGTGATGAGGGCCTTGACCCATCCGGCCATGCGCACCATGCGACTGGAGGAGGAGTCCCAGAATTCGACCTCGTTGACATGGACCCGGATGAGCGCGAGATCGGGATCGTCGACGCCCTTCGGGAAATAGACGTTGTAGAGCGGGCTCCAGAGCGACTTGATCTTGTCGCGGTCGCGCACGAGTTCGGCGGTGCCGGTGACGGAGACGTAGGCCTGCTTGTCGGGGTTGGCGTAATTGACGTTGACCTGGCGATGCTGACGGATCTCTTCTACCTTGGCGGTGCCGAGGCCGGTGAAGAACCAGAGGTTGCCGTCGGCGTCGGCCTCCTGCGTGACCATGGGACGGCTGCGGAGATAGCCGTCGATGTGTTCGGTGGTGAGCATCGCGAACTTGATGTCGCGCACGAGGTCGTTGAACCTGCGGATCGCGTCGGCACTGTGCTTGACTTCGGCCATGTCGTCTCCTGAAACTCGCCTGCGCGATTGGAGTCGTGGAGAGGGCCGGTGGTTGCCGAAAGTTATGGGTGGGCGGCGGCGGAGGTCTGGAAATAAGAAATCGGCTGCGGCGATTACGACGCCACAGCCGATTTGAACTTGCATCGTGCCCGTTCCCTCGGGCTGCTCTGTGGCGGTCTCCCTGCTCCGGCCACAGCCACTGCTATTACGGAACAGGATGCCGCGTTACTAGCACAATAGTCTGTGACGGGCATCACACTCCAGAGTCATAGAACGTTTGGGCGGCGATCCGCGGGTATGTCGATCTCGCGAGTAGGGGTTCCGCGTGGGGGGGGGGCGGGGGATTTGAA
>JAEZPW010000365.1 GCA_023441255.1 Acidobacteriota bacterium | reverse complement strand
TACAGGTTCTCCTCGCGATCGAAGGCGATTCCGGTGGCGATACCCATTCCCTGGGCGTATGCCGCCATCGTGCCGTTCGGGGCGACACGATACACAGTGCCATCGAAGCGCGACGAAACATACATTTGTCCCGCACGGTCGAATGCAATGGAAGTAGCATTCATCATCTCCGTCAGGAACGGCTGCATGTCGTAATTAGTGTCGATCTTGTAGATTGCGACCGGAACCTTCTGCCCGCGGGAACCGGAGAACGTAACGTATATGTTCCCCTCGGCATCGATCGCCGGATTTGCGACAGGGTGGACGCTGTCCGCGATCGGGATGGCTACCTTGACTTCGAAAGGATTACTGCGCTGGCTATCAGTCGTGCCTACGGTTACCGGGCCACTTACCGCGTCCTCGGGCACGCGCGCCACGACGAAGTTGTCTGAACTGACAACCACGTAAGCGGGAACGTCACCGAAACGGACATCCGGACGCTTAAGTTCAGCCGGGCGCAACCGCTCGCCGATGATTCGCACTTCACCGCCGGGAAGCGATGCTTCGGGCTCAACACCCTGAATCTGCGGTAGTCCGTTCACGTTTTTCTTGCCGAGCACGCGATCTGAGACCTCGCTATGACAACAGGCCGAAGTGGAGCAGCGTGTGCATGATCGCAAGCGCATAAAGCCCTGCGCCCACGTCGTCCATCATGATACCCACGCCGCCCGGGAGATGTTCAAGTCGGCGCAAGGGCGTCGGTTTGGTTATATCCAGGATGCGAAATAAAACGAGCGAGACGAGCAGGGGCTTCCATGCCAGGGGAACGCCGATCATCGCGATCAGTTGCCCGGCCACCTCGTCGATCACCACGTTGGACGGATCTTTCTTTCCGCAGGCACGCGCCACCCGCGAGGACGCTGGGATACCGATAGCCGTCGCAGCGATGGCCGCAATTACGGCGACCGTCAGCCGCGAGTGAGTTGGCAACAAAGCGGCAACGGCTACCCAGAGCAGCAGCGTTGCGGTCGCCGCCCAAGTCCCCGGACCCGGCCGGATGTTTCCGATGTGGAAAAAGGTGGCGGTCAGGTCAGCCCACAGCGGTGCGGGACTTGCGTCTGCGCGGGCGCTCACTGGCGCTGTTTCCGTCGCGCGGACCACCGGGTTGTGCGCTGCCTGTCCTGCTTCTGTCGAGGTCGTGGTCATTTTTCTTCCCGGCCGTCTTCACGCGGGTTCTGGACCTTCATTCCCTGGTAGCCGATGGCGTCAAGGTCGTCGGGGTCGGTAACCGGCGTTGAGATCACATACCCTCCGCTCGCCCACTTCCCGAGATCGATCACTCGGCAGCGCTCGCTACAGAAAGGGAACTCCGGGTCGCTCCGAAGCACGAGCGTTCTGCAAGTGGGGCAGCGCAAGCTTATTGATTGCTGTTTACGCTTCGCCATCACAAATGAACTGCCTGGCAGTAAGATGCAACCTGCACGAGGACGGTGAAAAGACGCCTTGTCGCAACTTTCAGCCGTGTGCCTGTGCCGACGTGTCACACCAACCGCGCTACCAAATCATAATCGTGCGCCTCGGTGATCTCGCAACGATAAAACTCGCCTTCGCGAACGTCGTGCTCACCGAAGTCGTTGATGAAGAGCTTGCCGTCAATTTCGGGAGCGTGCATCGCTGTTCGGCCCTCCCATAACAGCTCAGTCTCGCTCGACGGACCTTCGAGCAGCACTTCAAATTCGCGTCCGACCAGCTTCTTCTTGTTTCTCTTGCTGATCTGGCGCTGAATGCTCATTAACTTCTTTCGCCGCCGTTCGATTTCCTTGCCGTCCACCTTATCGACGAGGCCATATGCCCTGGCGCCTTGTTCATCCGAGTAGCCAAAGACGCCCATCCAGTCGAACTGAGCCTCGCGCACAAACTGGCATAATTCCTCGAAGTCGTGCTCCGTCTCTCCCGGGAAGCCCACGATGAATGATGTTCGTAAGGTCAGGTTGGAAATCGTTCTGCGCATCTTCTCGATGCTCTTGAGGTATATCTCGGCGCTGCCGCCCCGCTTCATGCGTTTCAGCACTGATGCTGACGCGTGTTGCAGCGGGACGTCTACATAGGAACAGACTCTTTCGTTCGCGGCAATCGCGTCCAGCAACCTGCCCGTGATCTTGTTCGGATAGGCATAAAGGAAACGCACCCAGCGCAACTGTTCGATTTTCGCCAACCGGTCGAGGAGGTTCGCCAGACCATCTTTAAGCCCTAGATCCTCGCCGTAGCACGTGGTGTCCTGCCCGATGAGCGTGACCTCTTGCACTCCGGAGGCGGCCAGCTTCTCGGCTTCGGCGAGGATCGACTCGAAGCGCCGCGAACGGAACTTGCCCCGCAGTTGCGGAATGATGCAGAAGGCGCAGGGGTGATCGCAACCCTCAGCAATCTTTATATAGGCCGATGCTTTTGGCGTGGCGAGCAGCCTGGGTGTGTTCTCGTCGTAGAGATAGTTGGGCAGGTCGGCAATGGCGCCGTCCCAGCCGTCGCGTGAGAATCGTCCCTGCCGCTCGCGAAGGTTCCCCTCCGGCCTCTCCGCTTTTGTGTCCGTCGCGTTCGACAAGATTCTGAACGGCGAGTCTTTCGCAACGACAACGCCGGTTGCGGCCAGGATTCCTTCCAGTTCGCCTGTTCCCACCACCGCGTCCACTTCCGGAATGTTCTTCTGGATCTCGTTGCGGTAACGCTCCACGAGGCATCCGGCAACGATCAGCTTACGGGCTCGCCCGGAGGTCTTGTGCTGGGCCATTTCGAGGATCGCGTCTACCGATTCCTGTTTCGCCGAATCGATGAACGAACAGGTGTTCACGACGATGACGTCGGCTTCGTCTGCGCGGGGCGTGATTTCGGCTCCGGCGTGGCTCAGCAGGCCCATCATCACCTCGCTGTCGACGAGGTTCTTGGGGCAGCCGAGTGACACGAATCCGACTTTCGGTTTTGAGCCTGCCGGCTTTTCGGTGATCTGGGAATCTTCAGGTGTTTTCGGAAAAGACATGCAATCTGTTGATTTTAGCAGACCTTATGCGGATCGCTAAACGCGGCGCCGGCACGCCATCTGCACAGCCCCGAAGAGTTCCGGGAGACGAGTAGCATGTTCGGCTGAACGGCCGAAGCGCGCCATCAGGTAGCAACGCGTAAACTCCGCCACGCGTTCTCGTATGTGGCTGTCGCCAAGGCTGGCCAGGAACTCCGCAGGAGTTTGCGACGGCGACTTTCGCCAGCCACGCCGGCCTACCACCTGCAGCATACGCTGGTACCAGAGTGTCGCTGCCAGATCAGGCATCGCAGCAGGACGCTTCTCAACCCGGCGCAATAATATGGCGCGGCGCAGACGCTTCGCGTTGAACGCCAGCAGAAGCCCTGCCACGAACACCGCCGTTCCTATGGCCCACCGCCTGGAATCTCGGGACACGGCGGTCCTTGCGTCCAGCCCTCGGACGAGCATTTTGAAGTAGAGTTGGCGTGACCACCGGTCGATGCGGCGGCTGAACTCCATCCCGCGGAGCGCAGCCGAGGTGCCGACAGCAGCCTGATGCGAGAAGTCGTAGTTGATGACCCACTCGCGCCAGAACTCCCGCATCGCGTCCATGTAGAGGTCGAGGCGACTGAGCGCGGGACTCGACAGGGAGGAGGCTGGCGTGGGATCGAAGGTGGCCCAACCGCTGCCGGGGAAGTACGCTTCCACCCACGAATGCGCGTCGCGCGCGCGAACCATGTAGCTGCCTGTAAGGTCGTTCAGCTCTCCTCCGCGAAAACCGTTCACCACGCGCGAGGGAATTCCAATCGTCCTCAGCATCACTGCCATTGCGGAGGCGAAGTACTCGCAATGACCTTCCTTACGCTCGAACAGGAATTGCGCAAGCGGGTCTCTGGTCTCGGTTTTCGGCAACTGCAGCGTGTATCCGAAGTTGCTGTTGAGGTAGCGCTCGATGGCAAGTGCCCGATCATAAGGAGTCGCAGCCCCGGCCGTCACTTTGCGCGCCAGTTCGGGTATGCGGCGGTCGAGCCTGGGCGGCAGTTGCAGGTTCGTCAAAGAGATCGCCGCCGGATATTCCTGACCCGCAGCCCTGAGCTGTTCGGCGCCCGGCGAACCTATATCCGAGACTCCAACGTAGGTGCCGATCGTACGCTGGGCATCAGCATTGAAAACGCCACCTGCGCTGTCGACCAGCAAGGCTCGGTAGTCGCCTTCTACGCTCACTGGAAAGGGCGCGAAGAAGAAGACATTCGTACCGATCGGCTCCATGAGTACGCGATAGCGCAACATTCGCGCATTGCCCAATCGTTCTGCATAGTCGCGGCCTGCCGGGCTCCAGTGATCCCCCGTTCTGCCCAGGTTGAAGCGCCCCGGGTAGTTCATGCGCACGGCGCTCCGCTGCAGCGGATTGAACCATTCCCGTCCGTCGAACAGAGATAAGGCGACGCCGCGCCAGTACATTCCCGCGGGCAGCCTCGCGCCTTCCGCGACTTCCACGTGCATCACTACGGCGCTCGACTGCTGAATTTCGCCGATCTGCCCGAGCCTGACCTGCTCGCTGAAGCCGCTGACGATGCGGCTCTTCGGCGCTAACTGCGAAAGATAACCGCCGGCCACACGCGGCAGCACAAAGAACAAGCCCGACGCCAGCACCAGGATTCCAACGGCCATTGCCAGGCAGAACTTCACTACGGAGCCTGCCAGGCGGGGAGCCACTTTCGGGGCGACCTTGCCATGCGAGTCCGGGATGGTGCGCTTCTCCGAGGTGACAGCCGGCGACGTGCTCGATTGCTCGCGCGCGGAGCTGTCATGGTTGGCCCACGAGCGCCTCATTTCGAAGGTTACGAATGTGAAGACCGCAAGCAGTGCGAAGAACGCAAATACCAGAACGAATGTTGCGTCGACGGTAAGAACACAGGCCGCGAGCATCTGCAAAAACGCGAGCACTGCGAGATAGACATAGTCACGGTCGCGCCGAATGGAAAAGAGCTTCACCACCATGCTGAACAGCACGAGGTGAACTGTCGCCGGAATAAACCCTCGGGAACCGAAGAAGAAGTCGACCACGTAGAAGACGACGTAACCAAGGGAGATGTAGATATCCCAGGACTCGGGGAGTGAGACCGCCTTGCGTTTGGCCAGCAAGTATCCCCTTGCGAGGAGCGCCAGTGCCACCAGCGCCACGGAAAATCCGTCGAGTGCGCCCGAACTCGCGACGGCAATGAAGCCGGTCACGATCAAAAGAAATAATGCGATCTCGAACAAGCGATCAAGCTTCGACCGTGCGTTCTCCCGGGCGTCACCGTTCCTGCTTGCCGGCAAGGTCAGAAAGCCCGGTGCTGTCGCCCATTCAGCCATTCTTTTTTCGCTCAGACGTAATCGGATCGTTCTTGCTGAAACCTGTGAAAGGTTATTGTCCACCATCAGCGAACGCAAATCCACGGCTGCAATGGCCGCTCGGAGTAATTGTCCGCGCGTAGCCATTCGCCGGCATTCACATGGGCTTCGCACTCTGTTGCATCGATGTGCATCGCGCAATCGCATGCAAAATTGCATCTGCTACAATTCGGGTGTCGGGCATCGGTCCCGCGCGACGCAATCCCGCCAACCCCGCCAGGTCCGGAAGGGAGCAACGGTAACGGGCTAGTGCGTGTGCAGCGGGGTCTCCGGTGTCCGGCTATTTTTTTGCCGGACTGCCTGGGCCGCAACTCTTGAGTGACGTTTCTGTGACGTTGCTGCCCTTCTGCTGCTAAGTTCTTTCGATAGACACGCCGCGCTCCCGTGTTTAACATGTTCTATTCCCATCCGGAGAACGTAGATTGGTTAAGACTGCGTATCGCGCAAAAATAACAGCCTTAGGCACTTATGTGCCTCCCCGCGAGATTACCAACGCTGACCTGGAGAAGATGGTCGATACGACCGACCAGTGGATCATCGAACGCACTGGGATCAAGACCCGCCACATCGTCGACCGTGGCGTTGCTGCCAGTGACCTGGGCGCTTGCGCGGCCCGACACGCTCTTGACGAACGCGGCATTGACAAATCGGAAATCGAGGCACTCGTCGTCGGCACCGTCACGCCGGACATGCTTTATCCGTCCACGGCCTGTCTTATCCAGCACAAGCTTGGTATTCCCAAAACATGGGGCTTCGATCTATCCGCCGGATGTTCCGGTTTCCTTTACACGCTGACCACGGCCGCCATGATGGTTCAGAGCGGCATCCACAATAAAGTTCTGGCCATCGGTTCTGACGTAAACACCGCCATGGTCGACTACACCGACCGGGCTACTTGCGTGTTGTTCGGCGACGGCGCCGGCGCCGTGTTGCTCGAGCGCGCTGAAGACGGGGAAGACGGCATCATCGACTTCTACCATGAGATCGATGGCGAAGGCGGACAGTACCTGTATCGCCCCGGCGGCGGCAGCCTCTATCCTGCATGGCGCGAGGACGTCGGTCCGAAATCTCACTTCATCCATCAGGACGGCCAGAATGTTTTTAAGTACGCCGTCCGGAAGATGGCAGAAGTCTGCCAGATTGTTCTCGAACGGAACGGCTTCACTGGCAAGGATGTAAACTGCTTCGTTCCGCACCAGGCGAATCTGCGCATCATCAAGGCCACGGCTGACCGCTTCGACATTCCCAAGGACCGCGTGATCGTGAACATCGACCGTTACGGCAACACGACCGCTGGAACGCTTCCGCTCGGACTGCAGACCGCCCGTGAAGAAGGCCGCCTGAAGAAAGGTGACCTCGTCCTGCTCGCCGCAGTCGGCGCGGGATTTACCAGCGGAGCGACTCTCCTGCGCTGGGGAATATAGAAAAACAGTTTCGCGTTTCGCGTTTTGCGTTTCACGTGCGTAGGTTGATTTCGCGTTTCGCGTGGAGCGGTAACGCCGTACTGTCCTAGCGCCGGGTCTCTGACCCGGCGTTCTGCTGCACGTCCACCACTGGGGCTGAGAGCTAAAGGCTGATTTATCTCCCGCTTCCGCTAACAGTAACAGCTAATTGCTAATGACTGACTCTCAGTAACCGCGTTGATGGCTAACCCTCCTCCTGCCCCGCAACACCGCCTTCCGCGAATGCGCTAAAATAAGGTGTTCAGAATCATTTCCGGACGCACTAGAACTCTTTGCGAACAGATAAGGAAGCTCCATCATGTCCGAGAACAACGGAAATAGCGGTCTGCGCCTGAAGGTCGGTCTTGCCGAAATGCTCAAGGGCGGCGTCATCATGGACGTCATGAGCGCCGAGCAGGCTGAAGTAGCCGAGAAAGCGGGCGCCGTGGCCGTAATGGCCCTCGAGCGCGTACCTGCCATGATCCGCGCCGAAGGTGGTCTCGCCCGTATGGCGAACCCCAAGAAGATCAAAGAGATTATGGCCGTTTCGTCGGTCCCGGTCATGGCCAAGTGCCGCATCGGCCACTTTGCAGAGGCTCAGGTACTACAGGAACTCGGCGTCGATTACATTGATGAATCCGAAGTTCTCACGCCGGCTGATGAAGAGCATCACGTCGACAAGCATGCGTTCAAGACTCCATTCGTATGCGGCGCGCGCAACCTGGGCGAAGCGCTGCGCCGGATCGCCGAGGGCGCTGCCATGATCCGCACGAAGGGCGAAGCGGGAACGGGCGACGTCGTTCACGCGGTCAAGCACATGCGACAGATCATGAAGGAAATGCGGGCGCTTACTGTCATGGACGAAGCCGAACTCTTCGCTGCCGCCAAGAATCACCAGGCGCCGTATGAACTTGTGCGGATGGTCGCCAAGGCGGGCAAACTGCCCGTCCCGAACTTCTCCGCCGGGGGCATCGCCACCCCGGCCGACGCGTCGCTCATGATGCAGTTGGGCGCCGAGGCCATATTTGTTGGCTCCGGCATTTTCATGAAAGACGGCGCCACGCCGCTCGACCTGCACAAACCGGCCGAACGCAACGAGGCCGAGCAGCGCGCCAAGGCCATCGTGATCGCCACAACGCACTACAACGACCCGAAGGTCGTCGCCGAGGTAAGTGAGCAGGTGCCCGGAGCCATGAAGGGTCTTGCCGCCGCCGCGATCCCCGTCGAACAGCAGTTGCAGACGCGCGGCTGGTAGTTGTAGCACATAAAGCAGACATCGACAGTGCCCCACGTTCGTGCAGCTAACGTGGGGCATTTGCTCATTCGCGCGGCGTCGTTCAAGAATCGCAAGCGTTCGTGTCGCATCACATTGGTTAGAGGCCCACAATGCCCGAACCGCTTCGACCCGGTAACATGGTGCCGCACTTCACGCTTTCAACTCCGGAAGGCTTCGAAATCCGTGTCTCGAATTTTCGCGGCAGGAACAGTCTTGTCCTTATCTTCACGGCTTCGCAGTGGCCGGCTCTGATATCCGATCTACTCGACAGGGAAGAGGCACTTGAGGACGAAGATGCCGTTGTTCTCGTGATCACGCCCGAAAATGCCAAGACGCGGCCCGCCCCTCAGCCTCGGAACTTTCATTATTTGCTGGATCCCGGCGCGCGCGTGAGCCAGCGTTTTGGCGCCGCGCACGAACCGGCTGTGTACTTGACCGACCAGTACGGAGAGATCTACTCAGTCCATCGGACATCCGAAGGCGAAGCTCTTCCGGAGCCCGATGAAATACTGGCGTCGCTTCGGCACGTGAACGCCGCTTGTCCGGAGTGAGATGTGCCCGTGTGGTGGGCGTGACCCGCCATCGTTCATGACACAAGCCCAATGAAGGACACGACCGTTCCTGGCGGCGACCACTACCGCCCGCCCGAACTCGTCTGTGCCTCACTGCCACGCATCGCATACGTGAGATGAACACGACGGTTCTGCTGCCAGCAGCTTTCGTCCTGGTCGGCACATAGCGGGTACAGCTTGCCCCAGCCTGCGGTGATCCTGATCTGCTCGGGCGAGACCCCTTGCTGTACGAGTGCTTCCTGGACAGCCTGGGCTCGCTCTCCCGCGAGGATCACGTTGTAGACCACGTTGCCGCGCCAGTCCGCGTAGCCGTCTATGTAGAAGTGAACGTCGGGATGGCTCTTAAGCCACTGCGCGTCTGGCGTGACGGCGTTCTGCTGCGCGTCCGGGGTGATTTCGGAGCTGTTGTAGTCGAACAGGATGTCCTTCGTATTCTGGCGAAAGTCCGCCTGCTCCGACGTGAAGCTCACGTTGGAAGGTTTGTACACCACCAGCGCGGGCGCCTCGTTCGGGCTCTGCTTCTCCTGCCCACTGGAATTCAGGTTATTCGTCGCACCACTCACGCCAGACTGGCCGGCAGCGGACTGCGCCACAACAGCGACCGTGAGTAGCGTCACAACAGTAGCGATCAGGATACTCGTGCGTGCCACGACCATAATCCTCCGTTCTCAACGAACCGAAGCGTGAAACTAACCCGAGGTTGGCTCCGCGAGAAACTGGGAAATTCACCAGTGGCGGAGACGCCCTCAGAGGCGGTGTCGGCTCGAGGAATGAACGGCGCACTTCCGAGTGCATAATGTTTGCATGACGAAACCAATGCGTTCAAGGTTTTGGCTGTTCGCACTCATCCTGGTCGTACTGCTTTCTTCCGTCCTCTTGGCACAAGTCAAGACGTCCGATCGCATCGTTTATATCGGCACGTACACCGAGCGCGGCAGTAAGGGAATCTACGCCTACAAGTTCGACGAGGCTGCCGGATCGCTCAGTCCGCTCGGTCTGATGGCCGAAACCGTGAACCCGTCCTGGCTCGCGCTTGACCGCTCCGGCCGGCACCTTTATGCCGTGAACGAGGTCAGCGAACTCGACGGCAAGCCAAGCGGCGGCGTCACGGCCTTTGCGGTTGACCCGGTCACGCACAAACTGAAGCAGTTGAACCAGGTCGTATCGGGCGGGGCCGGCCCGGCGCACCTCTCGCTCGACAACACCGGTCGGTACGTCCTCGTAGCCAATTACGACGGCGGAAGTATCGAGTCAATTCGACTCAAGGACGACGGCAGCCTTGGCGAGGTGGAAAGTGTGATCGAGCACAAAGATGATCAGCCTGCCAAGGCGACGGACAGCAAGGCGGCGAAAACGCGCGTCTCGCACGCGCACTACATAAAGGCGAGTGCGGACGACCGCTTCGTGGTGGTAAACGACCTCGGACTGGACCGCGTGTTCGTGTATCGCTTCGATCAGGCCACCGGTAAGCTCACCCCGAACAGTCCGCCGTACGTCAGGTCCGAATCCGGCGCCGGTCCGCGACACTTCAAGTTTCACCCGAACGGCAAGTTCGCCTACACTACGAACGAACTGAACTCGAGCGTGACAGCTTATCGCTGGGACAGCCAGCGAGGAGTTTTGACCCCGCTGCAGACCGTCTCGGCCAAGCCGGACGACTTCACCGGCAAGAACGACTGCTCGGAACTGGTCGTTCACCCCTCGGGCAAGTTCCTCTACGCCGCCAACCGCGGGCACGACAGCGTCGCCGTCTTCGCCATTGACCAGGAGAAGGGAACGCTGACGCTGGTCGAGCGCGTTGCCACCAGGGGCAAGACCCCCCGAAACTTCAATATCGATCCGACGGGCCGCTGGCTCATCGCGGCAAACATGGACTCCGATGACATGGCGGTATTCCAGATCGACCAAAAGACAGGGAAGCTGACGTGGAGCGGAAAGCAGGTCCAGCTGCCGTCCCCGGTTTGCATCGTGTTCGCACCGGCAGAGGGAAGTCGGTGAAGTAACCGCTTAACTCAATTGGTTGGGGTCAGGGAACCGTAGCCGATTCAGCGGTGTCTCAGTTTAGAGAGACATCATCGTGCAGATCTGGGCGCGCACACGTCGACTCGCTTTTGCGGTGGTGGTTGTTGCAGTGCTCTTGTGTGCCGGAGCGTGGAGCTATACCGCCTATCAGGCGCGACGCGCAGAATCGATGCTTGCCCAGGCGTCGCGGGTCCGGATCGGAGACAGCGAGGCATCTGTGCTTTCGCTCGTTGGGCGCTACCGCGGCCACAAATGGGCACCACCTGACAGCACGCGAGGAACTCTGCCCCCGCGAAAGGACTGGGTTTTCGTCGAAGAGTACGACCGAGCACTCAGGATCTACCCAGACTATGTCTATTCGACTGAAGTTAATCCTTGGGGGTTTCCGACGTTTGCACGGTCGTCTGAAGCGGCGAAGGCACTCAGGACAGTCATAAACGCCATTCCTGGCGGAGTCAGATCGCCGCTCGGATTGCGCGACTGGGCTTCGTTCGTTGATATACGGATTCGCGACGGACGGGTTTCCGAGGTCGATGGCATTGTTATCGTCGAGGGCCGCTCGCGCTGGCTGAATCACTCGTGGTGCTTGGCCACGGAAACGCGAAGTGAACCGTTGCCACTACGCCCCTACGCGGTCGAGTCGGAAAATGTGTTGATGAGGGACGATCGCAGCAGAGGGATTCGCAACCTAATTTCGCCGCAAGCGTCGGAAGAACAGGCAGAAGCTGCACATAGCTGGAACACGGCTTGCATCGTTTCGCTGCGAGGCTGCAGCAACCGCTGCGAACTCTCACCACGAGCATTCCAGTACTGGAAGATCCACCCAAGACCCCTCAGGCGCTAGCTGGGAACCAACCTGCGAGGCGCCGTAGACCGCCAACCGAGGCAGGCGAATACAACTTCAAGATGAGCAAGGACGGTTCCGTCCGCCTCGTTCCAGCATAGGGAAGTTCGTTCATTTGCCCGATTCTCCGGATTTCACAGCAGCTGTGGACCGTCTGTGCATAACAATCGGCAATGTCCGATAACAGATATTATGTTAAACACGAGGGCGGCGTGTGCAAAAGTGGCGAGTACTTTCGTGGTTGTTGACCGGCTTCGTCGAATTGCTGTATTTATGCGCATCGGAATCGTTCGCAGTTCCCCAAGTAGCTCTTTTCGAACTCGGGAGCTGGAGCGGATAATTGCCGTTCCACGAATTGAGGGGCGTTTGGATGGCGAGGGTTTCGAGGTTCTTGCTGGCTTCCGTCTGCTTCTTTGTTCTGAGCTGGACGGTTCTCCAGGTCTGCGCACGCGCCGGTCTTCTCGCTGGCGTTCCGCTTTATACCTTGGAGTTGCCGATTCGGTGGAGCGTGCCCTATGCGATCGCAATCGGGTGCGTGGCAGGCCTTGCCCCAAAGCGCCTGCCGGTTTGGGCAGTGCTGGCCTTGGGGACTGCATTCGGGTTTGCGGCTTCCTATCTGTCGGCGCGCTTGAGCGTGTTGCATTACGCAGGAATATGGAAATGGGGCCTGGTCGAACTCGACTACGAGTTGCAGATGGCTTTTCTCTGGGCGGCCGCAGCCATTTCAGCGCTGCTGATCGCAGTCGGCCCACGTTGGCGCATTGCCATACCAACCAGCGTGGCTATCTGTGCGCTCGCGATTGTCCTTCCGGGTTCGATTTTCAACCAACTTACGCACAATCAGCAGCTTACAGTTGTCTTTGCGGTGCCGAGCAATGCCTACCCCGCCGACGTCGAGTCGAAAGCAATTGGTTCGTCCTCTGAACGGTTGGATCTCGGTGGCGTCACCGACCGTACGCTGGGCCTGCTGAGGTCTGCGGGGATTCCCGGCGAATATCGAGTCAGCAATGTTTACCAGATCGGCACGGGTAAGCCGAGTCTGCAGGTGATCGTGGTCAACGAACCCGCATCCGGTACGGCACATTTGCCGCAACCGAATGCAACAGAAGTTGTGTACGTGCAGCACGGCGGAGACTGGCAGCGTATACCTGCGAACGCACCTGTACTCGATCGGTCTGTTGAGATATGGAAGACTTCTGCAGACGGCGCATTGGCCGGGTTTGCGATCCCGGATGCCAGGGGAATCAGCCTTGGCGGAGGAGTACCGCCTCGAGAATGGCACTAGGCTAGATTTGGATTGCTGCGAAGGCCGCGACGAAAAGCTCAGGCGACGGGCAGCAATTCCCTTTCAATGTCGGCTCGAAACTTCTCTAGTTCGGTGAGGCGTTCAGGGGTCGCCTCGACTACTTCCGATTTCGCCTGGAACACCTTTCGCCCGTTCAATTCCGTCAACACTCCCAGGACTTCGCCCATGCGCCAGCCTGGGGTTCCGATCATGCGCAGACCTTGGGGGCCAACTTCGAGGAGCGCAATGCATTCATTGCGGACCACGCCGACGGCCTGCGGAAAGCGGTCGAATGTCTGGATGTCAAAGCCGGCGAGATAAAGTTTCTGAAGTTGTTCGGCAGGATCCATAAAGTAATCGGGGCATCGCGCCATCTTGCGATCGCGCCATCGGAACCGGACTGAGATGGGGCCGGATGGCTCGATTGTCCGATGGCCCTACTACGTCTTGTGTCGGTATTCCTACATCTTGTAGCGGCCGAGGTCCTCGTCGTTCAGCCCTTCGAGCCACTTTCGCAGCTCATCGCTCGATACACGGTCGGAAACTGCGCTGGCCAGTTTGGAGGACTTCAGGACCTCGTCGTCCACGAAAATCGGGCAATCGACACGGAGAGCTAGTGCGAGGGCGTCGGACGGCCGGGAGTCGATGCTTATGACGCTGCCGTCGCGCTCAAGCCAGATGACCGCGAAGAACGTGTCGTCGCGCAATTCGTTGACGACGACTTTGTGAACGCTGGCCTCCAGCCCGGTCAAGACGTTCTTTATGAGGTCGTGCGTCATGGGACGCGGCGTGACGACCTTCTCTATCTCAAGCGCAATCGCATTCGCCTCGTAAATGCCTACCCAGATCGGCAGGACCGCGTCGCCGGCGACGTCCTTGAGCACCACGATGGGCATGTTCGTGACCGGATCCATCATCAGACCGCGAATCTTCATCTCGACTTCCATCGTCCCTCCTGGTCCTGAACCGCGCTGGATGTTCGCTCCTATGTTGCGATGCCGCGCAACAGGATAGAGCAGCCTTTCGTGCTAGATCGACAGCAACTCGCCAGCAAGGCTGTTAGGGAACGTCGCCGTCACCTTCACCTGGACGTACTCGCCGTTGTTCAGTTGTGCGCCAGGCGCCGTGAAGTTCACCACTTTGTTCTGTGAGGTACGCCCCACCCATTGTCCCCTGGCGGGATTCTTCCCTTCCACCATGGCTTCAACCGTTGCACCCATGTGTCTGCGATTGTTCGCCTGCGAAATCTCCTTCTGGCGCGCATTCAACACGGCCAGTCTTCGCGACTTCTCCTCGTCAGGGATGCTGTCGGGATAGGCGATGGCGGGCGTGTTTGGCCGGGGCGAATACTTAAAGGAAAACATTGAGTCATAACGTGCTACGTCGAGGAGGTTCAAGGTTTCCTCGAACTCTGCTTCGCTCTCGCCCGGAAACCCTACGATGATATCGGTGGTGATGCTGAGATCGCGCTTGGCCGAGTGCATCCAGTCGATGCGCTGCATGTATTGCTCGCGCGTGTATTCCCGCTGCATGGCGCTGAGCACCCGGCTGGAACCGCTTTGAACGGGCAGGTGCACGTGGTCGCAGAGGGTCGGAACGGAGTCGATGGCATCGACGATGTCGCGCGTAAAGTCGCGCGGATGCGAGGTGGTAAAGCGAACCCGCTTCAGACCGGGGACTTCTCCAACAGCAGTCAGCAACTCGGCAAAGCCTTTCTTTTTAGCGGGATCGCGGTAACTGTTAACGTTCTGCCCGAGGAGTTGAACGTCCGTGTAGCCCTGATCGGCCATCTTCCGAGCTTCCGCCACAACCGAGTCGGAAGTGCGGCTGCGTTCCTTTCCGCGGGTATATGGCACCACGCAATACGCGCAGAACTTGTCGCATCCCTCGATGATGGTTATATAGCCGCGATGCGGGTTGGAGCGTGCGGTGAACTCGGTGTCGAAGGTCTGGTCTGTCTGGCGGTCATCGAGACCCGTCGCGCGGTTCCCTGTTTCAAGCTGCACAGCATCTGCGGCAGGTTGCGATAGGAAGCGGACCCGCAGACCATATCCACGTGCGGAGCGCGGTCGAAGATGTGTTCGCCTTCCTGCTGCGCGACACAGCCGAGGACGCCGAACTTCTTTCCCTGTTCCTTCAGCTTCCTGAAATCTGCGAGACGGTGAAACACACGCTGTTCGGCTTTGTCGCGAATGGAACAAGTGTTGTAGAGGATGAGGTCAGCGTCCTCGACGGTTTGGACCTGCCGGTAACCCTGCGAGATCAGGGTGCCGATGACCTTTTCGGAGTCGTGAGATGTGATAATGCAGCCCCAAG
>JAEZPW010000304.1 GCA_023441255.1 Acidobacteriota bacterium | reverse complement strand
CCCCGAAGATGATTTCGTAATCCGCATAGTCCTGAGCACAATGAGTGCGCAAAGCTTCGTACATGCCGCGATCGACTCCGCGCAGAGGCTTCAAGATCGAAACCGGCGGCATGGCCCCCGCGCTCTTCCAGGCGAGAGATGCGCTGTCAAATCGGCCCGCCGATCTCCTGAAGGCTCGAACGGCGAAGATGCAGAGTACGTAATAGGTGCATCCGCAGGCTGCGAGTATCCCGGCAGCAACGGATCCGATCGTGATTGCGGTATGCAGCATACGAACAGAGCAGCTTACCAGAGCGGAGGTTCTTGCACGCTATGATTCGGGCCAGCTTCGGCCTTTGTGGGGGAGCTTACGAATGAGAATCGTCCGCGTTCCTCTGGCATCTACATTCGTAGACAATTATCATTGGTGTATCTATATGGGTAATACATTCAAAACTGCTCTGCTCCTGACGGCTCTGACGCTGTTCCTTCTGTTCGTGGGCGAGGCTCTTGGCGGGCAGCGTGGGATGACGATCGCACTGATCTTTGCCGTCGCCACCAACTTCATTTCGTACTTCTTTTCGGACAAGATCGCGCTGGCCATGTATCGTGCTCAGCCTGTGACACGCGACCAGGCGCCGAGAATCTACGGGATCGTCGAACGGCTTACCCAGCGCGGCGGCATTCCGATGCCGAAACTGTACGTCATCCCGAACGACTCGCCGAATGCGTTCGCCACGGGACGTAACCCGAAACACGCGTCGGTTGCAGTGACGGAAGGGATCCTGAACCTGCTGAACGACGAGGAGTTGGAAGGCGTTTTGGCCCACGAACTTTCTCACGTGCGCAACCGCGACATTCTGATCAGTTCGATCGCGGCGACGATCGCAGGTGCCATAACCTTCCTGGCGCGCATGGCAGCCTGGGGCGCCATGTTCGGTGGTTACGGCGGAGATAGGGACGATCGCCGCGGCGGAGGACTGGGCGCGTTGCTGATGCTGATCCTGGCCCCGATCGCGGCCATGCTGATCCAGCTTGCGATTTCCCGCTCTCGCGAATACCAGGCCGATGCCAGTGGCGCCCACCTGGCCGGCAATCCTTACGGACTGGCGAATGCCCTGAGGAAACTCGACTCTTACTCCCGGCGAGTACCGATGGCGGCGAGCCCGTCGACGGCACATCTGTTCATCATTCAGCCGTTGTTAGGGATGAACTTCGCAAGCCTGTTCTCGACCCATCCGCCGGTTGCAAAGCGGAT
The DNA here is from genome assembly GCA_023441255.1 of Acidobacteriota bacterium. GTDB lineage: Bacteria > Acidobacteriota > Terriglobia > Terriglobales > Acidobacteriaceae > JAEZPW01. Next base: position 8,901 of record JAEZPW010000304.1, on the reverse strand, counting down.
TGAACGACTGACCGGGCAGCCGGCTGAGTTTCAGTACTGAACCTAGCTGTAGAAATGCAGAAGCCCGCCGACACCGGCGGGCTTTCTCACGTTTGCCTTCCACTATGCTGCCGTCACCCCGGCTTTGGTCCAGCGAAGCGCTGTATCGATCATTCCTTGCTGCGTCAGATCCTGTATGTGCTTGATACGCAGATAGCGCGACCCGAGGAACTGGTCGGCTGTGAGGTTGTACTTCTTGTAGGCATCGTAAAGCTGCTCAATGCCGCGCCGGGCGTTCCACTGCGGCTTGAATGAAGGGAGCGCGCGGGCGATTTTGGTGCACTCTACGCGGTAGCAGCGGGGGTCGGGGCCACCTCCGGGCATGTAGCTAACTCTACTACCAGGCACAATCTCCTGGACCATGTCGGCCAGCTCGCGAATCTGGTAATTCTCGTCGTTTCGGCCGACATTGAAAGCCTCGTTGAGCACCACTTCACGCGGAGCTTCAAGGACGGCCAAAAACGCCCGTGCGATGTCTTCAGCGTGCACCAGCGGGCGCCAGGGCGTGCCATCGCTCTGAATCAGCACTTCGCCGGTCGTATACGCGTAACCGACCAAATTGTTTATGACGATGTCGGCCCGCAGACGCGGCGAAAATCCATATGCCGTCGCGTTGCGCATGAACGTTGGGCAGAACTTCTCGTCCGCAAGCAGCGCAACATCCCTCTCGACGAGGACCTTGGTCTCACCGTAGGGGGTAATCGGGTTGAACTGCGCGGTTTCCGTCAGCATTGCATCCGTCGAGGAAACGCCATAAAGGCTGCATGACGATGCGAACAGGAAACGCGACACCCCGGCTAGCTTCGCCAATTGCGCCACCCGTACCGAAGCCCGATGATTGATCTCATAGGTCGACTCGGGATTCAGGTTGCCCAACGGGTCATTGCAGAGAGCGGCGAGATGGATTACGGCATCGAAGCCCGCAAGATGCTCTACTTGCACGTCGCGAATGTCGAGTCGCAACTCCGGAATCGCTTCGTTCGGCGGACCAAGAGTGCAATCCTCGAAAAAGCAACTGTCCAGGCCTGTGATCTCGTGTCCTGCTTCCTGCAGGAAAGGCACCATCACTGACCCGAGATAACCTTTGTGTCCTGTAACGAGTACGCGCATGTGTTCTCCGATGCGAAATATCCGTTGCGCTCAGCGTGATGCTGAAGAGAGTCATCTATCAGCCGGGCACAAAGCCAGGCTGTCCAGCGAAAGCTTTCTGGCGTAGAACGCCTCGGCGTAGCGTGCATTCGCCTCAACCCCGCGTAATCGAAGCAGTGACATGAATGTCTCCTGATCAAACCACTGCTTGGAAGATTGCGATTCGAAAGCCGAGAGCAAGTTCCCAATCTTCTGGTGGCAAAGGCGATGCTCGATAGGCACATAGAAATTCGGGCGGCCGAGATCGCCATCCCACTTGGGTATTTCGTACTCGAGGATCATGTGGTCGCGAAAGGCATTCCACGTCAGTTTCGAAACAACCCGGTGGTCCTGATGCAGGTCGTCATGATAATGCGTCAAGACCAAGTCGGGGACAAAGGACTTCAGTTCTGCGAATGCATTCTTAATCTCTTCCCACTGTGCCGGGAAATAGCTGTCACGGAACGACTGCACCTCGATCTGCTTGTGAACCACGCGCGCCAGGAACAGTTCAGCACTGTGATGTGCCTCTTCGGCTCGAACCCCGGTGCCGCTGAAGACAACCCAGCGGACCTCGATGTGAGGATACTTCTCCTGTAATGCGAGCACAGTTCCGCCGCAGCCGATCTCAATGTCGTCGGCGTGTGCACCGAGACAAAGCAGCTTCAGTGGACGATCTTTCTGACTGCACAGGTCGAGACTAAGCAACGCCTACCTTCCTTTTGCGAACAGGCTTCCAGACCTCCCAGGGCGCGTCATCGCGGCTGTACATGTCTTCGAGCATCTGCTTTTCCTTGAAGGTGTCCATGCAGGCCCAAAAGCCGTCATAGTTATAGGCGTACAGCTGATTCTCCTCGATGAGTCGTTGGAAGGGCTGCTCCACCAGTTCTTCACCTTCGTGAATGTAGTCGAAGATGTCTTTTCTCAGGGCGAAGAAACCGCCGTTTATACGGATGCCAGCATTGCGAATGTGCGAGATGCCGCACACGCGTTCGCCGTCCAGGTTGAGAACATGAAAACTCTGGGTCGGCACCACGGAAACAAAGCTCGCGATATTGCCGCGCTGTTGGAAGTGCTCCAGATAATGCGGTAGCGGAAGATCGCTTAGACCATCGCTGTAGTTGGCGAGAAAGAGATCATCGCCGTCGATGTATTCCCGCACCGCTGCAAGCCGCTGACCGATATTGGAATTGATTCCAGTGTCGACGAAAGTGATGTTCCAGTCGTGGATGTCACTGTTGAGCAGCTTAACGTCTTTTCCGCCGTTCCGCAGAACGAAGTTGTTCGACACGCACTCGTCGTATTCCAGGAAGTATCGCTTTATGACATCACCTTTGTAGCCGAGGCAAAGGATAAAGTCCGTGTGGCCGAAATGCGCGTAGTACTTCATGACGTGCCAGAGAATGGGCCTGTATCCGATGTTGACCATTGGCTTGGGCAACACCTCGGAGTATTCCCTGAGTCGCGTGCCGAGTCCGCCGCAGAAGAGCACCACTTTCATAACGCTGTCCTGATCGCTTTCATCTAAAACGCCTGCACTTCGGGGATGGGCACCACCAGTTTCGCGCCCCATTCGCGCACGTACCCCAACTGTTCCGCAATCTCCGCCCTGAGGTTCCAGGGGAGAATCAGTACGTAGTCGGGCCGGGTCTCGCGGATCCGGTCCGGATGGTGAATCGGGATATGCGTGCCCGGCAGAAATTTGCCCTGTTTGTAGGGGCTGCGATCTACCGTGTAGTCAATGAAATCGGTACGAATGCCGCAGTAGTTGAGCAGGGTGTTACCTTTGCCCGGCGCTCCGTAACCGACCACGCGCTTGCCCTCGCGCCGAGCTGTGATAAGGAACTCGAGCAACTTGCGTTTGGTCTCTTTCACCTTTTCTCCAAACGCGGAATACGTTTCGAGGCGAGCCAGTCCGTACTCGTCCTCGCGCCGCTTCATCTCTCGGGTCCCGTCAGTCAGGGGCTTGGAGGTGTCCTCGGCATGACGAGCATAGATCCGCAGGGACCCACCGTGCGTTGGCAGTTCCTCCACGTCGAACAATGTGAGCCCGTGCGCCGCGAATATTTGTTCCGCCGTAGTGAAAGAGAAATACGAGAAATGCTCGTGATAAATCGTGTCGAACTGGTTCTCCTGCATCAGCCGTACGAGATGCGGAAACTCCATGGTTATGACACCGCCTGGTTTCAGCAGGACCTTCATGCCGGCAACGAAGTCGTTGATATCCGGTACCTGAGCCAGAACATTGTTGCCCAACAACAGGTCGGCCGCTGCGCCTTCAGCCTTCAGTTCGCGCGCGGTTTCAACACCGAAGAACTTGACTACCGTAGGGACCCCTCTTTGCACAGCTACTTTCGCAACGTTAGCAGCCGGTTCCACGCCCAGACAGGGAATGCCCTTGGCGACAAAATACTGGAGGAGGTAGCCATCGTTGCTGGCAATCTCGACAACATGGGTTCCGCGATCAAGCCCGAATCGCCCAATCATAGCGTCGGTGTACCTGCTCGCATGTTGCAGCCAACTATCCGAGTACGAGGAAAAATATGCGTACTCAGTAAAGATGTCGGTCGCCGAGACATACTCTTCGAGTTGGACCAGGAAACAGCGGCTGCAGACGTATACATGCAGCGGGTAAAAAGGCTCCATCGCGTTCAGCTTTTCGGGACTGACATAGCTCTCGCACAGCGGAGACATTCCAAGGTCCACGAACGTGTGACGCAAGGGTGTGGAACAGAATCTGCATACTCCGGTCTGCGGCATGTCAGCCGCGACCTCGCCGGCAGTCGAATCCAGAACTGCCTTGCCTGTCGGAGATATCATCATGGAAGTTTCTATGCTCATAACCCTAAGCCTGCCCGGGTGCAGCGGGTTCCGCGCCCTGACCCAAGAGGAGATGCAAATGCGCTTGCAATTCGCGATAGAACATCCTGCGGCCCGCAACGGCACTTTGCAGCAGTGACCCGAGAAGGGATACCTTCGAAGTGCCGGAAACTCCGGAATGCATGACGATTAGCAAGTAGTCGGAGTACTTCTGTAGGAACGGCCAGGGCATCTTCTCCTTTTTTCTCGCCCAGTATGCGGCTTGCCATCCCGGGTCATAGGTGTGCTGACTGGATGATCGGTCATGCAAGCGGCGGACGAACAGGTAGTCCGGTATCTCGAACAACTTGCCCATCAGCGAAAGCTCCGCGAGCACGCGATAATCCCCTCCGGGATAGTCACCCATCAAACGGGTCCTCTCAAGCGCAGTTCTACGGGTTAGCCCCGTCACGGAGTTTGCCCAGTGCCCATGAGTGAGCACGTAACGTAAACGTTCCGTGACGGAATCCGAAACCAGGTGCCATCCGGGATCCTCGACGTCGAGCGTCTGCCGGTCACGGTCGATAAAGCGCGTTTTGGGATAGGCAAGCACCACGTCCGGATAACGGTCAAGCACCTCCACGCATCGCTCGAGGTACGTCGGACAGCACAAATCGTCCGCAGGCGCCCACTTGAAGAACTCACCGCATGAAAGTTCAAAAGCCCGATTGTGGTTCTTCGAGAGTCCGATGTTCGTTGCGTTCCTTATGTATCGGACGCGCCCATCACGGGCCGTGTACTCACGCGAAATCCTCTCGGTTTCGTCCGTGGAAGCGTTGTCGACGATTACCACCTCGAAATCGGCAAAGGTCTGTCCAAGAAAGGAATCCAGCGTTTCCCGGAACAGTTCCCCACCGTTGTAAACCGGAATACCGATACTCACACGTGGCCGCATACTGCTCCCCCGAGCATAACGCGCGCCTAGAGGCGCAGAAGACCATTTGGCAAGCCCGTTACCAGCAGCCGTGTTGATTCAAATGATTCTAAGTCGATGAAATCACTGGCGCATAGTGCACCAAGGCGTAGGCTGGTAGCCGTTACTGGCTCGTCAATGTGAACTGCATTGCACATATGTGCTACTCATATCGTCTGGCGCGCTGATGCCAGCAGGTTCGGTAGGAGACCTAAATCGTGTGAACACAGGGTTTTCACACAAACCATCTGCTCTGCTCGACATCTGATTCAGGCAGCAGGATTGCAGGTGGTCTGGTTAGGAGAGAAAAGTTAAATGGGTTCAGCCGACCTTACCCCGAAGGAGATGGGTGTCGAAAATGGTGCCCCAGTCGTCGAGGTAGCCGGAGAAGTCACGCGGCAGGTAACTGCCCGAAAAGCAACGCTCGACAAATCCCTGCTCCACGGCATTGCGTGGTCGGGCGGCGTCAAATACCTGAGCCAGTTCCTCTCGTGGAGTTCCGCCCTGGTGGTCACCCGTTTGCTGACCCCGGCCGATTATGGCCTGGTCGCAATGGCTACGGTTTACCTCGGTTTGATCACCCTGATAAGCGAATTCGGCGTTGGCGCCTCGATTGTCACGCTCCGCGATCTTAGGAAAGATCAGATTCGGCAGCTCAACTGTTTCGCCGTTCTTCTCGGTCTTGCCGGCTTCATCGTTTCCATTTTCGTAGCGTATCCACTGTCCTGGTTCTTTCGGGCACCCAAGCTTCCGCCAGTAGTCATCGTCATGAGCCTGGCGTTCGTCATCAATTCCTTCAAATCTGTGCCGGGCGCGGTGCTCGAGCGAGAGATGCGCTTCAAGTCCCTGTCGATGATCGACGGCACGCGAGCTGTTATTCTCGCCATCGGGAGCATTACTTTTGCATTGCTCGGATTCCGATATTGGACCTTGGTGATGGGAGCGATTCTCGGCGCGGCGGTCAGCACCCTGATGATGCTGCGCACGCACCGCGAAAGATTCCAAATACCCAAGGTGAGCGGCGTGCGACGGGCACTTACGTTCAGTTCGCACATTCTGGGCTCACGGCTAAGTTGGTACCTGTACTCGAACTCGGATTTTGCGGTCGCAGGACGAGTTCTGGGCCAGGTTCCGCTCGGGAACTATACCGTCGCCTGGACTCTGGCCAATGTCCCACTGCAGACCGTGTCCAATCTGGTAGCGAGCGTCACCCCGAGTTTGTTTTCCGCTGTCCAAAAAGACAAATCAGAGCTCCGACGTTACCTGCTGAATCTCACCGAGGGGCTCTCCCTCATCACTTTCCCCTTAACCGTTGGGCTCTGTCTCGTTGCGCACCCTTTCGTACTTGTGGTCCTCGGAGCTAAGTGGCTACCCATGGTTATGCCACTCCAACTGCTCGCGGTATATGCCAGCGTGCGTGCCATCACTCCATTGCTCACGCCCATTCTGAACGTCACTGGAGACGCGCGTTACGGCATGCAGGTCGGCTTTCTTACGCTGGCGCTTTTCCCCGCGGCATTCCTGGCGGGGAGCCATTGGGGGACGGCCGGCATCGCCGCGGCGTGGATGGTCGTGCATCCCTTCTGCATGTCCTTCATCTTCCGACGGGTGTTCCGCCGAGTTGAATTGAGCGGATGGGAGTACCTGAGGGCGATACGCCCGGCAATCGAGGCGACTGTAGTGATGACGGTGGCCGTGGTTTTCACGAAAGTCTTGCTGCGGCCGTATCACGCGAAGCCGATTCTTGGGCTCTCGACGCAAGTTGCCGTGGGAGCGCTGGCGTACATAGGAACGATCCTGCTGTTTCATCGGGACAGAATCGATGCGATCTGGCGCCGGTTCAAGCAAGCGCGCCGATCTTAGCCGCCGTCGAGTGTTTTTATAGCAGCATGACAACTCAAAAAGTGTGAGTGTCGCGTACTCCTCAGAGTGAGAACTCTGGTGCTAAATGAGGGCTGCTGGTTCGTTCTCCTTCTTGCGCACGGAGAAACAGATTTCCTCACGCGTGAAGCAGAAACTTCGGATTCGCCCATACCCGGCAAGTATCTGTGTTCCAAGTATTTGCGGTCCCAAACTGGGTTCCGCACTGAACCTCACCTTGGCAGAATGCCGCAACAAAATGCACACCGCAGAACCGGCTCTGACCACGCCGGCGTAGTCCGCCATGTTGGCTGCCCACGGACTAAATGCATGACATGCTTTGACTTAAGCCAACTCTGTTGCTGATCGGAACATCTGGAAATATTGGTCTCTGCCGTGCAAACAAACAAGGCAGCAGAGGTGCTGACTACAGTCGCGAGTGAAGGGTGCGCTTTAAAGTCGAGATTTGCGCTTGCCCCGCACGCAGCACATGCAGCGGACTCCGCTGATATCGACCTAAATACCTGTAGTAGAAGCACTTACCTGACATCCCAGATGTAAGTGACGTTGGCGAAGCCCTGCTTTGATGTCTGACCGACAACCAACAACTGTGCTTTCGACGTCTTACACGGAGAATCACCAGCTGATGTATGAGCCGCGCTGGTATGCCGCGTACACATTGCCTCGTCACGAGAAGGCAGTTGCGGAGCAACTGCGGCTGAAAGCTGTTGAGACGTACTTGCCGCTCTTTGAGAAGGCGACCCGGTGGAAAGATCGCGTGGCACGCGTGCAACTGCCTTTGTTTCCAGGGTATGTGTTCGTCCGCATGCCTCTTCGTGAGAAGGTGCAGGTGCTCAGCATTTCGAGTGTGCTGCGCCTGGTAGGGTTCAGCGGACACCCGGAACCACTGCCTGAAGGGGAGATAGAGAAATTGCGCACTTTCCTCTCGGTCCGACGTGCCGAGCCGTTCCCCTACCTGAGGAAGGGCAACAGAGTTCGCGTTGTGAGCGGCCCGCTTCAGAACGTAGAAGGCGTAATCGTGCGCAAGAAAAGCGGAATGCGAATCGTAGTGGCGGTCGATTCCATCCAGCGTTCAATCGCCGTGGAGCTGGAAGCGGCAGATTTACGGTCGGTTGCCTGACAAGCGGCATCTGTAAATAGGGGAATTAGGACAGAAAGACGGACACATGTTCCTTCACTACTATGGCCTTCGCGAACAGCCATTCGGGGTAACGCCGAACCCGCGTTATTTGTACCATGGCCCCGCTCATCGCGAAGCTCTCGCCTCGCTGATTTACGGCATCGAGGCAGATCTCGGGTTTGCGGCCTTAATAGCAGAACCAGGAATGGGCAAGACTACCCTGCTGTTCTATCTGTTGGAAAAGTTCCGTCCCACGGCAAGAACTGCTCTGGTCTTCCAAACCCAGTGCACCCCGCTTGAACTTTTGAGGTACGTCGCGAATGAGTTGGAAGTCGAGGCTGAAGAAGACGACCCTGTGGTTCTGAATGACAGGATAAGGCAGACGCTGGTGCGGGAAGCTCGCGCCAGGCGTCGTGTCGTCCTCATCGTCGACGAAGCGCAGAACCTTTCGGAAGAGTCGCTTGAAGCGATTCGTCTGCTGTCGGACTTCGAAACTCCGGACTTCAAACTGCTTCACATCATTTTGGCGGGTCAACCGCGACTTGCCGAGAAACTTGCCCACCCGTCGTTGTCCCAACTCCTGCAACGCATCGCCATGTTGAACCGGCTGCTGCCATTCACCGCGCTAGAGGATGTCGGGCGCTACATTTCCTACCGGCTGAAGGTTGCTGGATATTCCGGACCGCCGATCTTCACGCAGGACGGGCTCGCACTGATTGCGAAGCACTCTGGCGGCATACCCAGACAGATAAACCGGCTCTGTTTCAACGCTCTGTCCCTGGGTTGTGTGACCAAGAAGCGGCAGATCGATGCCGAGATTATGCGCGAAGTCGTTCACGACCTGGATCTTCAACTGCTCATGCCGAGCGGTTCGACGTTTCCGGATCCGGATGAACACCCTGAAGCAGAGGCTGACAAGTCAACTGAGGAGCGCCGCTCTTCATTCGACACGGACCGGAAG
>JAEZPW010000237.1 GCA_023441255.1 Acidobacteriota bacterium | reverse complement strand
CTTGGGTGCGCTTGCGCCCCGCGGGGGGGGGTTCCCCCGGCGCTACACAAGATGTTGCCACACAAGCCGGCGCAGCACAAAACGGTGCTACAGAGGACAACGGGCATGACTTACGGGACGAGTCGCTGCGCAACATGCGGACTCTTGCGTCCTCGATTTCGTCATCGTCTTCCTCTCGGCGCGGCTGCCGCATGTGGCGGGCCCGGGTATTCTTGAGATTAGCCGCCAGGAACGCGACGGTTTTCTTCCACGCGTCGGCGGCATCCTGCGGACGGTAGCCGTCCTTATTATTGGGGTTCTGGAACGCGTGACCCGCGTCCGGGTAAATCACGATGTCGACCTTCTTGCCGAGTTGCTTAAGTTGCTGCTCGAACTTTTTTACATCGGAAACCGGAATGCCGCGGTCCTGCCCACCGAAGATGCCGAGCACGGCGGCGTTGATCTTCTTCAGTTCGGCCGGATCGGTACTCAGGTGACCGTAGTTGATGACGGCCGCAGCCAGGCGAGGCTCAAGCAGGGCTGTGTCGAGAGAGTAGCCTCCGCCCATGCACCAACCGATGGAACCGATGCGAGCCCGGTCGACATCCTTGCGGCTGGCCAGATAATCGAAGGCGGCTTTGAGGTCGCGGTTTGCGCGGTCGGGCGGCACGCCCCGCATGATCTCGTGCGCCTCCTCCGGGGTGGTGGCCACCTTGCCGCGGTAGAGATCGACGGCAAGAGTGAGGTAGCCCTCCTGTGCCAGTTTCGACGCCTGCTCCTTCACCCAATCGTTGAGCCCCCACCATTCGTGGATAACGATCAGCGCTGGGAAGGGTCCTTTGCCGGGAGGTGCGTAAACCATGGCGTTCACAGTCTCGTCGCCGCTCTTGTATGTAACCGGCGTGCCCTCGGCGGCGAAACAGATGCAGGCCGGCAAAACAACGAGCAGTATTACGGCGAGCGACCTGACGCGCATGCGTCTCCTCCGGCCGGGCGTTGCTTATTCGAGCAATCGTGGGTAGTCCCGAGATGCCTCGGCTGGCTGATTCCTTTCAGGGAAAAACGGCATCGGACAAATCGTCGGCGAGAAAACAAAGATGGCGGATAACAACCAGCACGTGGAAAATCCCGAGATGCACGAAGGCCACTCGCCAGAGAACTCGCAGCCGCCGTTGCCGGAACCGGAACGGAGTCCATTGGCAACGGACAACTCAAGAGATGACGAGGGACAATCTACGCCCGATGTGGTCGTCACGACTGACGCTTCGCAGGCGCCGCCACCCGCGAAGCGACCGGCAATCGTTCGCGTGTTCATCGGGCGTGCGGGTCTGCGGGCGGGCTGGAGACTGCTCATCTACCTTGTGCTGGTGGGGCTGCTCGGCGGCGCGATCGCCCGCGCACTCCATTTCTTTTCCCAGGGACACAGGCCAGCCGGACTCACTGCCTGGGGTGTGGTCGTCAGCGATACCCTCCTGTTCACGATTGTGCTCGTGCCCAGCCTGATCATGGGGATGTTCGAGAAGCGCAACCTGGCCCATTATGGCCTGCCGCTGCGGCGGGCCTTTGGGCGTCGTTTCTGGGAGGGCGCGCTTTGGGGATTTGCGGCGCTCACGGTGTTGCTCACCCTCATTCGCGCCAGCGGCGATTTCTATTTCGGACACGTTCAGCTCCAAGGTGCGCGAGTTTTATACTTCGCTGCCGTCTGGGGACTGGCGTTCATCATGGTGGGCCTGGCGGAGGAATACGCCCTGCGCGGCTACTCGATGTTCACCCTGGCGAGCGGCATCGGTTTCTGGCCGGCCGCCCTCATATTGTCATTCGTCTTCGCGTGGCTGCACCGGGGGAATCCCGGCGAGACCGCAGTTGGGTTGCTCGACGTTGTGGCCATCGCGCTCTTCTTCTGCCTGACGCTGCGGGTGACCGGAAATTTGTGGTTTGCCATTGGCTATCACGCAGCATGGGACTGGGGCGAGACGTTCTTCTACGGCGTTCCGAACAGCGGCATGGCAGCCTCAGGACACCTGCTCGCGCCGCAGTTCCACGGTTCGCGCTGGATCACCGGGGGAACGGCCGGGCCGGAAGGCAGCGTGCTTTCCATCGTTCTAACGTGCGTGGTGGCGGCGCTGTTCGCGATGAGATTTAAGAAGAAAGTGGTTAGTGGTGTGTAGCGCCGGGTCTCTGACCCGGCGTGCGTTTCACAACGGCAGCAACTCTTAAAGTCGACCGGACCGAATGGCGGGTCGAAGACCCGGCACTACACCAGCGCGAGGTTCTGCACTCATCTCTTCAGCAGGTCCACGGGTTCGCGTACATCGTGTACGCGGAAGTACTTCGCGAGTGCGGGATGGCGGCTTGCTACGGCTTCATACATCTTGTAGGCGATGTTGCGGTAGGAGAAGTGGCCGGCGGGACCGGTGCGCAGCTCCGAGACGTAGACCGCCTCGGCGAAATCCATTTTGAAGAGCGTGCGTTTGCGGTAGGCAAGCGGCATGAGGTACTGGGCCTCCGTCCACGGCCCGGACGCACCTTCGCCTGATTGGGAAGAATGCGGCACTCGGTCAGTTTCAGACCACGCCTCGTCTTTGCTTGCACCGGCTGCCTTGGCCTGCAGCGCAGTGGCCAGTGCGTGGGCTGATTCGCCTGTGCGTTGCATGGCGGCGGCGTAACGATCGCCTAGACCTGCGTTGGCGATATCGTCCGGCGTGTCAAACCCATGTGCGAAGACGAAGCCCTGGTGGATCTGCACGCAGCGACGATGGCGGTGCATGTCGCGGAACCCGCCGACGTCCATGAGGATGTCAAACCGGAACTGCTGGCCGGAGCAGAAGGCCTTCAAAAGCTCGTCGTGAGAACCGCGGTGGCGCGTGCCGAGGTCGATGATCTCGTTGCGTCGCTTTTCACTGAGCGCCGCAACCTTCTTTCGGATCTGGCGGTAGGAGTAGTGGCATTGTTCGTAGAGCAGTGTCGTCGCGATCTCAATCTCGACCGGCCCGCTGTCAAGCAGGTCAACTTCGGGCGCCGATTCGATTTCGTCGGAGCCCATCAGTTCGCGCGCAGCCTGCGTCAGTTCGCGGCGCGTTTCAGCGAGATAGGAATTCGGTTCGGCGTACTTCACCAGCGTCGGCGCGACGCGCACATCCTTGAGCAACTCAGAGCGCAGGCGCTCGGCAAGGGCGTGGTCGTGCTTGTCCAGTTCTGTGGCCAGTTCGCCAATGGCCTTGGCGTGGACATTGTATGCCGCTGTGTTCGCCGCCGCCTTCAACTTCAGCCCCAGCGCTCGGACTTCGGCGTGCGGGTCCGTGAGCAACCGCGAAACCTGGGTTTCGAGCGTGCGCGCATTGACGATCTGGCCCAGTGAAGTGTTGGTGGCAAGCGGCAGCAGATAGCGCGCAATATCGAACGCCCGCGCGCGCAAGGTCCGCTCGTACGCGTCTTGCTTCATTTCCGGCGGACGCGGCGTGCGATCGACGAGATAGCGAAACATCTCGTCTGAGAAGAAGCGGTATTCAGAGAAGAGGAATTCGATGGCGTCGCGGTACTGGCGCGTCAGCGCGGCATCGCCCAGGTCGGGCGCGTAGTAGTCGGGATGCGAGAAATCCTGGTACCGCGTCGAGCGCTCCTGACCGTCCCAGCGCTGCTCGTCTTCGAGCACAATGGCCGCCAGCAATGACAGGCGTTCGACGGCCATGGCAATGTGCGCCAGGTCGGCGATGGAGCGGTGGCCGTACTGGAAGTAGAAAGTATTGAGGAACTTCTCCGCACGTTGCTGGCTGATTTCGGCCAGCGATTCCTTCATCGAGAGCGACGAGCGCGAGTACTTCGCCATGGCATAGGCTTGCACCTCCGGTTCCACGCCGTAGACGGCGTAAACGTCTGTGGTGGAGGCGGGCTGGGCGTTCGTTGGGCGCGTGCTCTCAGACATGGGGATGAGGGTATGGGAACGAGTTGCAAGTTTCAAGTTTCTAGTTTCGCGTTTCGCGTCTTCAACCGCCACTCGCAACGCGAAACGTGAAACATGAAATGCGAAACTGTTTTATTGCCCGTACGTCTTCGCCAGGTAATCGCCGATCTCGCGCTCGAGTTGGGCGTATGTTCTGGTAGTGACTGAGCGCACGGCGTCTTCACCTTCATCGCCGTCGGCGAGTGCCTCGAGTATGCGCTGAAGGCCGTTCATGCCGTACGAAGACCTGAGGTACTCGACGGCGGCCAGTGATTCAGCATAGGCGACGGTCGCCTGTTCGGGCGAGAGCCTTGCGAAAGAGCCCTCAAGATAACGCAGCGGCGCCTCATGGCCTTCGCGGAACATTTCGGCGAGCTCGTTGCCGTACATTGAGGAACTGCGCGGCTCCATCATCTGCGCAATGCCTTCCTCCAGCCAGCGCGGGCAGCGGCCGTGAGTGGTGGCGTGAATGAAAGAATGCGTGAGTTCGTGCTTGGTGACGCGCTCGAGCTCCGGCGTCATTGCGGAGACGTCTTTCACTGGTATGCGCACCTTGCCGTCGTTGAGGCCGCCGGCCCATGAGGGCGCTCCTGTCACGTCGAAAAACTCCTTGTCGGTATAGAGGATGATCGTGACGCTCGATTGCGGCGCAAATCCGAGGTCGCGCGAGAGCTCCTGGTGCTGCCGCTCCAGCGTCCGCAGCAGTTCGGTGCGCAGGCCGAAACCGGGCTGGCGTCCCTGGTAGCGCAGTGTGAAGTGTGAAGATTCCTGCTCGGCGAAGCTGTCTTCGACGGCGCTTTCACGTTCAGCTTTGGCGATGTAGTACTCGAGAAGGTCGTCGGGCGCGACGGCGAGAGCGCGCTTCCACACGCGGACGGCGTCAGAGACACGGTTGGACTGGTAGTAGGCGAAGCCCAGGATGCGCAGCGGTGCCGGCGACTTCCCTGCCAGTTCCACGGCGCGTTCAGAGCGCGAGATGGCTTCACTGGTCTGGCCTCCCTGGATCAGGATCACCGAATACCAGCACAGCAGCGCGACGTTGTCAGGCATGAAGTCCAGCGCGCGTCGGGCGTACGCACGGGCGGCTTCGACGTTATCGCCCTGGAACTCGTGGCGGGCTGCAAGCGCGTAGGCCGCCGCCGTGATGCGCGGGTTACCTTCGCCTTCGATCGCATAAAGTGCGCGCTCATCCACTCGCCCGAGGTTGAGAATGCGCTTCAATAACGCGCTCTCATTGGTGACGGGCGGTTCCGGCGGGCGAAGCTCGCGGGCAAGTTGGCGGGCCGAGCGCGATCCGGGCAATGAGGCAGGGCCGGTTGTTTTCCCGTTCGGCGCAGGAGCGCCGGGTTTGCCCAAGGTCGGACCGGGCAGGTTGGCAGTGTTGCCCGCGCCCACAGTCACGCCGAACGTCCCAGTGGTTTCGATTGAGGCGACGTCAGATTTCAGCACGTAGTACTTGGTGGCGCCGACGATGTACTCCACGACGTCACCCTTCGTGGTGACCTGGTCGGCAAAAATGGAAACGCCGTTCTTGAGCTTGATGGTATCGGCGTGCGCGAGGACGGCGAAAGCAGCAACAAAGAAAAAACAACAACGCTTCATCATGTGACGATCTCCGCGGCGCGCACGTTTTGAAGTGGCGTTTGCATCGGAGGAATCGAAGGTTCGCCGCGCGGTCCGCGAACCGAACCGGCATTGTAGGACAGAATCGGTGGTTGCTGCACGTGCGCGGGGCGGGAGTGCGGGCTAAGTCTGCTGATTAGTAGCGATTAAGCTGGTTTGAGGCGGTGGGCGGAAATATAATCGCAGCCCTTGAGGACGCTATGAACTGGTTGCTGGGAGCGCGCGGTCAAAGGATCGCGTTGGGAGTAGCACTGTCGCTGGTGGTTTCCCTGTTCGGCTGGGCCTTGTTCACGGAGTCGCTCGACATGGGGCTGATGCGCACCGTTGTCGTTTCCCTGATATATGCGTTGCCCATGCTGGTGCTCTCGGTGCTGGTTGCGCCACTGCTGCAGACACCCATCAACAGGCTGCGCTTCCCGTTCGACTGGATCGCTTATGTGCTGACCTTGACAGCGTTGTTCGCCACCACGGTGACGGTTTCAAGCGGGCTGATGGTGCTTGCGCGGCTGGTGAACCCGGTCAACCCGTGGCCGGAGCTCAGGCTGATGAACCGCCTGGCGTTTGCCATGGGACTGCTGTTCAGCCTGGGCGCAAGAGCGATCGAAGTAGTTCGGGTGAGGTCCGAGGAACGCACCCACGTTCTGGAAGAGAAGATTGCCGTCGAGACCCGCGAGCGCCAGATCCTGGAGCAGGACATGGAACGCGCGCGGGAGATACAGGAGTCGCTATTCCCGACGGAACTGCCCAGGCTCGCCGGGTGTGAACTGGCCGCGGGCTGCCAGCCGGCGCGCGTGGTGGGCGGCGACTATTTCGACCTGGTGCCTGTGTCCGGGAACCGCGTCGCGATCGCCGTGGGAGACGTGGTCGGCAAGGGAATAGGGGCGGCGCTATTGATGTCGAACTTGCAGGCCATCGTGCGTTCCTTCGCTCCGGCGGGAGTATCGGCGGCGGAACTGTGTGCGAAGACGAACGAGGTGATCGCCGGCAATATCGCTCCCGGCAAGTTCATTACGTTTTTCTGCGCCATTCTGCAGGAGGGCGGCCGCAAGATCGAGTACTGCAACGCCGGACACAATCCTCCCCTCGTTCTACGAGCAGACGGCACGACAGAACGGCTGACGGAAGGCGGTCCGCTGCTCGGCGTTTTTCCGGAAGCAACATACGCCAGCGGAACGGCCGCGCTCGAGGCCGGCGACAGGCTCGTGCTGTTCACGGACGGGATCACAGAGGCGAGCAACGCCGCCGGAGACGAATTCGGAGAGGCACGCCTTATCGACGCCGTGAAGAGCGCCCATAACCTAAGCGCCGAACGCGTGCGCGTGGCCATCATGGATGCGGTGCGGGACTTCGCAGGCGAGTCGTTGCAGGACGACGCAACGTTGGTGGTGGTAACCACGTTCAATGCCGGCGCGCGTGCGGCGCGGGCGTGATGGGATCAAACAGGTTTGACGACCAACCCCTCAACCACATCTGCTGACGGCGGCAGATGTGGGGCACCGGGTTGTTTCAGTAAATCTCGTCCTCTGGGATTCTCAGATCAGCCGCCAGTGGTGGCTTGGTACAATCTACTCAGCCCATGCGTCAGTTCTTCCGCATTGCCCTTCGCGTATTGATCCTGTTCGCCGTGTTCCTGGCTTCGGCGCTCACGGCCATGCGTTTTGCCATTCACGGACGCGAAGTGGCGGTGCCGAAGCTGGTAGGTTTGAGCAGCGCCGAGGCTGACCGCGCGGTGTTCAAGACCGGTCTTTATACCTACGTGGAGAACCGCTTCTACAGCGCCGAGGTGCCGGAGGGGCGAATACTGTCGCAACTGCCTCCGGCGGGCGAGACCGTGCGCCGAGGGACGCGCGTGCGGGTGGCAGTGAGCCTGGGCCGGCAGAAGCTTGGCATACCGAACGTGGTGGGCCAGAGCCAGCGCGCGGCCGAGATGAACATCACGAGGCGAGGACTGGAAGTAGGCACGGTCGCGGTGGCGTCGCTGGCAGGCGTGCCGCCGGACCAGGTTGTGGCGCAGTCGCCGCCGCCGAACTCGGGCAACGTGGTGTCGCCCAAGGTGAACCTGCTGGTTTCGGCCGCGCCCGATGCGGCTTCCGACCTCTATCTGACGCCGGACTTCGTCGGACATACGCTGGAGGAGGCGTCGCGCGCCGTGGCCGAGTCGCCGATGCACTTCGGCAAGGTGACGACCTTGAAGTCGCCGAAACCGGCGGCGGACGCGAACGGTTCCGCGCCGACGAATGCGCCGGCCGTCAGCCCGGCGCCGCAGCGCGCACGGACGTCGGCGGTAATCGTGCGGCAGTCGCCCGCGGCCGGGCAGAAGATTCCTGCCGGTACGCAGATCAACTTCGACGTCATGCGGTAGCGTTCTCTCGGACGGCGCTCGTTCATCGCGTAGGGGTTCCTCGCTTCGCTCGGAATGACAATACTCTGTGGTGGTGCTGCTGGTGTGAAGAGCAGATCGCTCGCTGCGCTCGGGATGACACAGCCCCTGAGCCTGGAGCGTTGACGCGACGGCAACGGCTTCGATCAGGCAATAAGAAATCAGGCGATAACAGACGCCAACGCCTGCGCGACGGTCTGGTCCTTATCGGGAAGAACGGTGCGGAGGTCGAGCAGTACCTGGTCGTTCTCAACCCGGACGATAACGGGCGGATCGTTGGCGCGCAGGTGCTCCGAGAGCTGGTCGGCACTGAGCCGGTCGGAGCTGACTGCGATCAGCTTTGTCGGGAGCGTCGAGCCCGGAGCGGCGCCGCCGCCGATGACGGACTCGCCGTCAGTGAGAGTCAGACTTAACCTCGAATCTCCTGTGCGAACGGAGAAATCCGGTGTGGGCACAAAGATGTCTGGTGTGGGGACGGGGCTGTGCCCCGTCCCGCTTTCCTTCGCCGTCAGCTCTTTCGTTTTCTCGATGACCGCATGCGCGCGCCGTTCTATTTCGATCACATCAAGGCGCATCATGCGCAGCGCGGGGATCGCGTCGTAGTCCTGTTTGATGTAAGCCAGCAGCGTTGATTCGAGAGCCGCATAAGTGAGCTTGTCCACGCGCAGGGCGCGGAACAGCGGGTTGGCACGGATCTTCGCAACGACGTCGCGGCGTCCGCTGATGATGCCGGCCTGCGGGCCGCCCAGCAGTTTGTCGCCGCTGTAGGTGACCACGTCGATGCCGGCGCGCAGGCTGGCGAAGACATCAGGCTCGCCGTGGATGCCGACCGATCGCAGGTCGAAGAGTGCGCCGCTGCCGAGGTCTTCCATGACGGGGATACCGCGACGCTTGCCGAGTTCCACAAGCTGTTCCAGCGGCGGCTGCTCGGTGAAGCCGACAATCTCGAAGTTGGAACGGTGAACGCGCAGCAACAGGCGCGTGCGTTCGTTGATGGCGCGTTCATAGTCGGTGATGCGCGTGCGGTTGGTGGTCCCGACCTCGCGCAGCACGGCGGCCGATTTCGACATGACGTCGGGTATGCGGAACGAGCCGCCGATCTCGACCAGTTCGCCACGCGAGACCACCACCTCGCCGCCTTCGCCGAGGGTATTGAGCGCGATGAGCACAGCAGCCGCGTTGTTGTTGACCACAATCGTCGAGTGTTGCGACCCGGCTGCACCTCCTGAGGAATCCGGCGCGGCGTCTGTTGAAGACTGGGACGGGGCACAGCCCCGTCTCCACACACCCATCTGGTCCAGCAACGTCCGGAAGAGGCGATCGACATGGACATCGCGTTTGCCGCGCTCGCCACGGTCGAGGTCGAACTCGAGGTTGGAGTACTGCGAGGCGACGTCACGCAGGTGATCGAGTGCAGCGGCGGCAACGGGTGCGCGGCCAAGATTCGTATGAAGGATGACGCCGGTTGCATTGATGACCGGACGCAACGAGAACGCCAGAGAAGCGTTCAGCTCGCGTTCGATTGCCTGGCCGATGCCGCTTATAGCAAGGTCCACGGCGGAGGCGTCGAGACGGTCGCCCGCGATCTCGGCCCGCAAGCGTTCGAGCACGCGCCGGGCGGCATTGGCGACGGCAACGTGCCCCTCGCGGTGCATGAGCGCAGCCAGCTCCGAACCGCGCAGAAGTTCGTCGAGGGAAGGCAGCTTGCGGAACAGCTCGGGCTTGGCCACGGTCTTCACGCTGAGAATTATGACACGCGCGCGGCAGTATGCTCAGTCAAGGACCGCTGGCGGCATCTCGGCCGTGCCATCGGCTTAGAATGACATGGGGGAGGCAAATGACACTGGTTCCCGAACTGGCGCAGATCCGCGACGAGATCGCGGCGGCAAGCGAGCAGGCCTCCGCCGTTTGCGCCGGGCTTTCAGACGAGCAGCTTGCGTGGCGGTCGAGACCAAACGGCTGGTCCATCGCCGAGAACCTCAGGCACCTGAACCTGACGACCCAAGTGTGTCTTCCCACTCTGGACAACGCCATAGAAGGCGCGCGGGCTCAAGGCAAATACTCCGACGGGCCATTTTCGTTGAGTCTGATGGGGCGGATATTCGCCCGTTACGTTGAGCCTCCGCCGTTGATACGGCTGCCCGCGCCCAAGGTTCTGAGGCCGCTTGTGACCGGTTCTGTAGCGGAAGTCCTGCCGCAGTTCTTGCGCTCGCAGGACGTGATGTTGGTGCGTGTCGAGCGGGCGAACGGTCTTGACCTCAATCGCGTCCGGTACAAGTCGCCATTTGCCAGCTTCGTGCGGATGGACCTGCTGGCCTTCTTTCACGTATTCACCGGCCACGAACGCCGCCACCTGTGGCAAGCTGGAAATGTCAGGCGCGAGATAGAGTCGCGGCGATAAGGTTGCCGCTTTTTCCTTCCCAGACTACCCAACAGCGTGGCTTACTTGTGAACCTGGGCGACGTTGTCTTTCTGGACGGCAGAGGTCTCGTAAGCGAATGCCCTCACCACCGCTACGATGAAGAGCAACACGGAGGTGATCGCCACCACGAGCGCCACCATGGGCCACGCTCCCTTGGACGAACCGCAGATGTCGAATGACGCACCGCTCACCGGCGCCGCGCCGGAAAGGGTGACGGAGCCGTGAAAGTTCGAAAAGAGCAGGGCAAAACTCACCACCAGTAGCACGCCCGACAGTATGAATAAGTGTGTCGACCTCATGGAGCCGAAAGATACCTCAAAACGGCAAGAACGCGGTGTAAAATCGGCGGAAACTCGGCGGAGCTCCTTTGGGACGATCGCCGCGGGCGCAATCGAAGCGTGCGGCACCCACAGGTTTGTGTAGCGACGGGTCTCTGACCCGTCGTGGCGCGGTCACGGAG
>JAEZPW010000218.1 GCA_023441255.1 Acidobacteriota bacterium | reverse complement strand
GGGATGCAGTTGGGGCCACAATGACATAACTGTTAATAGAAACAACACCTTCGTGAATAACTCAAATCGGAACTTTCAAGGTTCAAACCGGGTGAATGCACGGGGCGGCAATACGTGGCAGCACAATCCGCAGCATCGCGGAGGTGCACCTTACTCGAACCGAGCGACAGCGCAGCGGTACGGTGGCACGGCTCGCGGTGACTCGATGGGTTCGAGACAGGCGAACGCACGGCAGGCCAGCGCACGGCAGGCGAGCGCGCGAACGGGCGGTGCGCGAGCAGGACAGCCGAGCACGATGTCAACTCGTGGCGGGGGCGGTGCAAGCAGCGCAAGCGCGAATCGCGGGGGAGGCGACCGGGTCGGCAGCCGTCAAACGTCCTCTGGATCGGGGGCCAGGAGCAGTAGTGCTTTCAGCGGCGCAGGCGGAATGAGTGGAAGTGCCGCTCGAGCCAGCAGCCAGCGTGGAGCCTCGAGCACACGGTCAGGCGGCGGTGGGTTCCGCGGCGGTGGAGGCAGACGCAGGTAGCGGCAAAGTCTCGATGGAGGCGGAGAAATGACTTCGAAAAGGTTGAACTCATTTGC
The DNA here is from genome assembly GCA_023441255.1 of Acidobacteriota bacterium. Lineage (GTDB taxonomy): Bacteria > Acidobacteriota > Terriglobia > Terriglobales > Acidobacteriaceae > JAEZPW01. Next base: position 2,581 of record JAEZPW010000218.1, on the reverse strand, counting down.
ACTCGTTTTTTGCACCGCTCTGTTTGTCTGCTCTCTACCGGTGCTACTGAATGGTCAGGCGCAAGGCGAGCAGCATAGTAGCTCCAAGGGGCAGATCCCGCCTCAGCGCTCGTTCGCGACGGCGAAAGATGCAGCCCAGGCACTGATCAAGGCCGCGCAGGACTACGATGTATCCGATCTGTTGAGTATTTTCGGTCCTGACGGTGAGGATTTCTTCTCGTCTGCTGATCCCGTGCGTGACAAGAGCGCTGCCAAAGCATTCGCGGATAAGGCACAACAGAAGAACGCGGTAATCATGGATCGCGCGAACCCGAACAAAGGCATTCTTGTGGTCGGGGATGACGACTGGCCGCTACCCGTCCCAATAGTCAAGAAGAACGGCAGGTGGTTTTTCGATTCCAAAGCCGGGCGCAAGGAGGTTCTGAACCGACGAATCGGAGCGAACGAGCTGGATGCCATCGAAGTTTGCCGTGGGTACGTAGAAGCGCAGCGCGAATACGCCTCAGAGATGCATGATGGCGTGAATCAGTATGCACAAAAGATAATCAGTACGGCCGGGAAGCAGGATGGACTTTACTGGCAAAATCCGGATGGTACGCCCGGTGGTCCTATTAGCGAGGGAATAGCTCGCGCAATACAAGAGGGCTACTCGGTGGATAAGAAATCCGCATATCACGGCTACTACTTCAAAATTCTGAAAGGGCAGGGACCCGCGGCCCGGCTAGGTCAAATCGATTACGTGATTGAAGGCATCATGATCGGAGGTTTCGCACTTTTGGCGGTTCCGGCGGAGTACGGAGTTACGGGCATCAAGAGTTTTATGGTGAGCAACGACGGCATCGTTTATGAAAAGGATCTCGGGCCAGATTCCATTGAGACTGGAAAGAAGATGGAGCTCTATAACCCAGACAAGACCTGGCACCGCACTGAGGACGGTTGGCCTGAACCTCAGTCCTACAAACTCGCTGAACAGAAGAAGCCTTGAACGCGGTGGCCGACCAAGAAATGCGCGCTCTCGGAGTGCGCATTTTCTTTTTGTACTTTGAGGGCCACTCAGGACAATTACATTAGGCGACCCGTGCCTGAATGGCGGTATCGCCGAGACTTATTCCGAGCGCACGAGCTACTCTGACACCGAAGCCATCCGGAGGGACCTGCTTCATCCGTGCGATTGCAGTAGCAAGAGGCACGCGAACAATTCTAGTGCCCTGGAGAGCGACCATAACACCGTCCTGTCCTTCCGCAGCGGCCTCGACCGCGGCAGAACCTAAGCTCAGGCCCAACAGGCGATCAAAGGCAACTGGTGAACCACCTCTGAGCAGGTGTCCCAGTGTCACCGCACGAGTCTCGATCTCAAGGATCGCCTCAATTTCCTTCGCGACATGCTCTCCGATGCCGCCGAGACGCTCGATCCCTTGTTTCTCGCGATGTCTGACGACCGGTTCGCCGGACACAGGAGTGGCTCCTTCTGCAACCACTACAATCGCGTGCCGTTGTCCGTGGCTCAATTTTTCTCGCAGGCTATTAGCTACCTGCGTTGCCGAGAACGGGACTTCGGGGATCAGGATGGCGTCTGCCATTGCAGCAACCCCCGCATGCAAGGCGATCCAGCCGGCGTGCCGGCCCATCACCTCGACGCACAGCACTCGGCGGTGCGCCTCAGCCGTGGCGTGGAGACGTTCGATACACTCGGTGGCGAAGGACACCGCTGTCTGGAACCCGAATGTTAGGTCCGTGGCGTCCAAGTCGTTGTCAATCGTTTTCGGAACGCCGATCACCCGCACGCCTTTTTGGTGGAGTTGGTGCGCAATTCTCAGACTGCCGTCGCCGCCGATGCAGATCAGCGCTGCCACGTCGAGACGATGCAGGGCCTCAATCAGAACGGGGGAGCGATCTTCGATCGTGGTACTTCCATCGGACGCACTGACTATCTGGCGAAAGGGATCGCCGCGGTTTGTGGTTCCAAGAATTGTACCCCCAAGTTGCGCAATGCCTCGTACCATCTCGCGATCGAGTTTGAAGACACCTCCGTCGCGGTAGCGCTTAGGAAAAAGAATTCCGTCATAACCGTCCCGTACACCGTAAGGCTCAAATCCCAGGCGTTCAGCGGTATGTACAGCAGCGTAGATGACAGCGTTTAAGCCGGGAGCGTCGCCGCCTCCGGTGTTGATCAGGAGACGTTTCACGTGAGCCTCACAGTCGGCATTCGACGACGGTTCTCTCGCCTGGGTGGCCGACAGTCCATCTTCGCTGATGCTCCAGGCAGTTGTTGCGTCACCGCGCGGGACTCGCGCATTACGGAATGAGCGGAATATCCGAAGCCAGTTGTACATCAACCATCATCGTGAGGCGATTGTTGACCTGGTAAAACTTAGCTGCGCGTTTGGCTCCCAGAGCTGAAACGAACTTGGGGAAGTACCTTTTGTCCAGAGACTGTTTATCGTCTTGAATGCGCAAGAAGCGCTCCGTCAAGCTAGTCGCTTTTCCATCGTCCATTTGATCCAGATTCTTGGCGTAGTCAGTGAGCAAGCCCAGTCGCTCGTCGGCGATTTTCCCCTGTTCGCGCGCATATTCGCGGTAC
>JAEZPW010000217.1 GCA_023441255.1 Acidobacteriota bacterium | reverse complement strand
ATTCACGGCCAGCTATACGCGTCCTGACAGCAGTGCTCCGTTATGGGGGGACGCCGACGATGCACGGGTTCTGCCGTTCGGCGAACAGGATGTCAATGACCATCGTTACCTGGTAGGTATCGTTGGTGCCCTATTTGCTCCAGAGATGCTGAATTTGTTCAGCGGTTCACGTACCGAGGCGTTTTGGATTCTGGGACCTGAGAGTGAACGACTGCCAGACCGTAGTTCACCGTCGACTGCTTGCACCTCAGCTGCATTTCCGCAAGGCGGGTTCTACATCATGCGGAACCGACGGGATCATGTGTTTATCGACTGCGGGCCTGTCGGGCTTGCAGGACGTGGAGGGCATGGACACAACGACATTCTGGCTTTCGAACTCGTCCTGGATGGCGTGCCGCTGATCACTGATTGCGGTGCCTATGTCTATACAGCCTGTTACGAGCAGCGCAACAAATTCCGGTCTACCGCGTACCACAACACGCCAATGGTGGAATCTGAGGAAGTGAATCGCTTCGTGAACTGGGATTGCCTCTGGACACTGCATAACGACGCACGACCTGAAGTGCGTCGATGGGCGCCAAGCGAAGTAGCGGACGTATTCGAAGGCTCGCATTCAGGTTATCGGCGTCTCCGTCCCCCGATCACGCCGGCAAGAACTATCACTCTCGAACACGAAACCCATACGCTTACGCTGAGCGACGAGTTTCTTGGTGGCAATTATCGGGCAGTGATTCCGTTGCACCTGCACCCCGGAGTGACGGTCGCGCGTGTATCCGCCCAAGAGCTGTTGCTGTCGGCTTGTGGTAGGGACTTTCGTCTTGTGTGGGACGGCGCCGGTGAATGGGGATGCGACATCGGCGAGGGTGAAATGTCGCCCACTTATGGGATCAAGTTTCCTATTGTGCGCCTCGCCTGGCACTCGACGGTACCTCGCGCACGAGCGTTGACCATGTCCATCTCTCCAGTTCCAAGCAAGCGGTGATGCCGAATACCGAAGCGCTGACGCAGAAACCCGACCGAGCTACCCCGGCGCGGATGCTGACAATGGCCCTGAAGTCGGACTTCGTTTCCAAGGTCACGCAGGTCTACGCCGCTCAGATACTTCGCGCTGGGCTTGGTCTGGCCACCAGCATCGCCGTGGCACGCCTACTCGGCCCCTCAGGACGTGGGGAGTTCGCTATAGCTGCCGCGGTCGGCACCATGGGTGTGCAATTCGCGAATTTGGGCTTACACACGGCCAACACGTACTTCGTTGCACGAGATCGCACGTCCCTGCCTTTTCTAACGGGCAACACTCTGTTCGTCAGTTTCGGACTTGGCTGCTTATCGGCGGTCGTGCTGGGATGCGTTGTTTGGCTAAAGCCGGGGCTGCTGTCGCTTGATAGCACCCTCCTGGGCTTGGCTCTAGCCTGGATCCCATTCGGATTGGCGTATCTCCTAATGCAGAATTTGCTTTTGGGACTGCAAGAGATCCGAAACTACAACGTCATCGAACTCGCGAACAAGTTCCTGCCGCTATTGTTGGTGGCTTTTTTCTGGGTCGTAGGGTGCGCGAACGTGACGAACGTTTTCGCTGCCGGTCTCGTTGCACTCGTGATCTGTTGCACCTGGGAATATGCTGCGCTCACGAAACACATGGACCGGGGACCGAGCGTATCTTACACGTTCTTCCGCAGCAACGTGATCTACGCAATCAAGGCTTACTCGGCCGCACTCTTCTGTTTTCTGGTGCTCCGCTCCGACCTCTTCCTGGTCAAGTATTTTCTTGGAATGGAGCAGGCAGGTTACTACTCGATCGCGGCTACAATGGCTGACTTTTCGTCAATGATCGCTGTCGTAATCGGCACTATTCTCATGCCACGACTCAGCGCGATGTCTGATTGGGATTTGAAACTCAAACTGACCAGAAAAGTTGTTCTGGGAACCGCCATCGCCACCGCTCCGCTGATGTTTTCGGCCTCTATTCTCGCATTCCCGCTTGTCAGGCTTATGTTTGGAACGGCGTTTGCCCCTTCGTCAACCGCATTTGTTCTGCTTGCGCCGGGTATTTTCTTTCTCGGCCTTCACTCAGTCTCGGTGCAGCTACTGAACAGCATCGGATACCCGAAGTCGGTTGTGGGGATCTGGGGTATTTGCGCGCTGCTGAACATTGGCGCGAATTTTTGGGCGATCCCGCGGTTCGGCATCGCAGGTGCGTCCGCCGTCTCGTCGGCCTGCTATTTTCTAGCGTTCTTGTTCGTACTCATCGTGATCGCGACTACTGCTCGTCGCATGCAGCACAACGGGAAAAGCGCCACTCTATGATCCCATTCCTAAAGAATTTCGCGAAGAGGGCACTCGGCCCGCCGCTTCTGTTCATTTACCGCAATGCAAAAGCAGCCGTAGTCCACGCTGATCGAAGATCCATTTACGGTCGATTCGGCCACTGCGAGCCTGATTTGGACCTGTCATATCCATGGGACATTCGTGGGCCGGAGCATATCTACATTGGCCGCGACGTGTTCATCGGGCCGGGCGTGCTGATGAGCGCCGATGTCCATGCCGAAATTCACATCGGCGACAAAGTTATGTTCGGCCCAAGTGTGAAGGTGATTGCCTCTGACCACCGCTACGATGATCCTTCACGCGCCATCAAGGATTCCGGCTATGGTGCACTCGCTCCCGTCATGATTGGAGACGATGTGTGGATAGGGGCTGCGGCGATCATCCTCAAGGGGGTGAGCGTTGGCACCGGTTCAATTGTCGGGGCCGGTTCGGTAGTCACGAGCAATATTGGAACCTACGAGATTTGGGCGGGCAATCCGGCGCGCAAGATCAAAGACCGGTTCTCGAGCGAGAAACCGCCAGCCAATGGGAGAGATCCAGTTCACTGCTGATTAGCATGTCCGCCGAAAGCTACGTTCTTTTCAACTATCCACTTTCAGACAAGTTCCGAAACGCCTTGGAATCAAGGATCGGGGCCCCTCTGCGCCTGCTCAGCGTGCCGGAGTTGCGACGCATGCGTCCAGGCCAGTTGCTTTGCAGGATTGCAGCAATCAATGCTGACAGGCTCCTCATCGCGCTGGAAGATGAGACGACGATCGCGATTCTGCCAGCCCTGCAGCTCATCGCCGCAAGTATTCGCGCCCGGTCAATTGAGGTCGTTCTGCCTGATTTGAGTTTTCGCAACATTTCGCGCATCTATGCTGCCAGTTCAGGAGCCACGTTGCTGGCGGCATCTCTGCGTTCCTGGCGGTCAGCACGGAAGTGCGCCCGGGAACTGCCGATCATCGTGCAAGAGCCTCGGGTGACGCCTCTGAAACCTACGGGAGGTCGGGTTCTTTATCTGAATGCGAATCTTTGGTTCGGCGTGAAGGCCGGGGGGTCGGTAGGGCACATATCTGGGGTTGCGAACGCCTTTCTGAATGCTGGATACGATCTGGACTTCGCTTCCGCCGGAGGCCGTCTCATGATCGGCGACGGTGCGGGATACATTCCGCTAAACCCTCCCAACGGGTACGGTCTACCCTACGACTACAACTACTATCACTTCCACCAGTTGTGTACCTCGACGATGAGGAACGTGATGAGTGGTACCGATTACTCGTTCATTTACCAGCGGCTTTCCATCGCGAACTACACAGGAGTAATACTGTCGCGTGATTTTCGGATCCCCCTCGTCGTGGAGTACAACGGCTCAGAGGCGTGGATCGCAAAACATTGGGGCCGGCCTTTGGCGCACTCCGAACAGGCGCTTCTTGCGGAAGATGCATGCCTCAAGCATGCGCACCTGGTGGTCACGATTTCAGACGTGTTGCGTGACGAACTCATAGAAAGGGGCGTCGACCCCGAAAGGGTCGTTTTCTACCCCAACTGCATAGACCCGAAGATCTTCGAACCCTCGCGGTACTCCGCAGATGATCTGAAGGCGGTACGCGTCCAGCACGGAATCCCGGACGATGCAGTGGTCGTCACGTTCATCGGCACATTCGGCCAGTGGCACGGCGTTGACGTCCTCGCGCGCGTCGTACGCCGCTTTGTGGAACGCGATCGGGAGTGGCTGATTCGTAACAAAGTGCACTTCCTGATCGTCGGAGATGGGCTGAAGATGCCAGTTGTTCGGGACATATTGGCGCCGGAGGAATTCCGTCCTTTTTACACGCTGACCGGGCTGGTGTTGCAGGCGGAGGCGCCGAAGTATCTTGCAGTGTCAGACGTACTTGTTTCCCCGCACGTTAATAATGAGGACGGAAGCAGATTCTTTGGCTCACCCACCAAACTTTTTGAGTACATGGCCATGCGCAAGGGGATCGTTGCCTCTGACCTTGACCAGATCGGAGCCGTTCTCGAGAACAGCGTTCGAACCGACTTGTTGCCGCAGGATGATCCTGCGGGTGACGAGAGTCGATTGGCGGTGTTGTTTCCTCCCGGAGACACTGACGCATTTGAACGGGGAATCAGGTTCCTGGTCGAAAGGCGTTCGTGGCGTGAATTGTTGGGAGAGAACGCAAGGCAAGAAGCGCTCAGGAAGTACACATGGGAACACCACGTACAGGCTATCTGTTCCCAGCTTTCTGCGCTGGATCTGATCTAACATGCTTTTCGCTTTTCACTTCTCGGTCGCCTGCCTCGCCAACTATGCCGTCCTTCGGCGCGTCTCCGGTGCCGTACGGCTGGCCTGGTTGGTGTATGTCACTTCATACACCATCACCACCGTTCTAGGCGCCACAATTATCGGCTTGCGACCGGCGATTCTGGACACAATCGCCCTATCGTTTGGCCTCGATACCCGGGCCATCCAGAGTATCGATACTTTCCGCTATTGGCTCTTGTTATATGCACCACTGGAGATTCCGGCGTTCGTTATCCTCGCTTGCCACAGATTGCGTTTCGGCGCGAAAAAGATCATTGCAACAACGCGATCGCATGTGGACATTGACGCCGTTTCTTACTTAACTGTTGTGGCAGCCCTGTCCGCCTATTGTTTTGGGCTCCTGTACCGACATAACTATCTCGGTAACATTTTTCTTTCGATCCAGAATGCCCGAGATTACCAGTCGCTAATCGTCTTGCGCACGGGTGCGATGGAGGACCTGCACACGATCTTCTACGGCATCGTTTACATGGCGTTTCCCACGATGTCCCTGGTTGCGCTCTGGCAAGCGTTCGCAAAGCGCTCTTCCGTGTGGCGTGTTCTGTTCTCGATCACACTTTGCGCAACCGTCATTCTGTCGCTCTCGATCGTACTGAAAGGGCCACTGGTCCTCTACATAATGACACTGTGCCTGGGATCAGTGGTGCTTCGACTGGTACGACCGGTGACTCTTGTTGCTGTTGGTATCGCCTGCGTCTTTGCAGTAACGGCTCTGCAGGTTTTGCTGACTGGCAGCTGGAGTTTGGCTGCCACCGCCTTTCTGCTCATCTTTCGCATGGCCCACGGCGTTCCTTACTACGTCGCACTCTTTCCAGGAAAAGTGGGATTTCTAGGAACTAACCATGGGCTCGGTCTTCTGGGTATTGGTGGAGCGAATAATGATAACCTTCTCGTTTTCGACCACATGTATCCCAACATCAATTGGGTTCAGGGAGCAACAGCCGCCCCGAGCCATCTTCGCGCCTATTCACAGGGAGGATATCCTGCGGCTCTGGCAGTGCTCTTTATTACGGCCTGTCTGATTGTTCTGCTTGGCCGATGGCGTGAACGTTCGGGTGGACCGGTGGCATTTGCGGCTTACGTTCAGGGGCTAGTTGCGATTTACTACCTCACGCAGACGTCGCTTCGCGGCATCCTCGTAGAGAGTTACAGCGTAGTTTTCATCGCGTTACCTTTGGCGGCCGTTCTGGCGCTCACGCAAATCGTCCGGCTTGCCGCCGCAGGCGTACAGCGGGAGGTCGAAAGCTGCAAAGATCGAACACCTATGCGGCCGAAACTGAACAGCTAAATCCGTCACCGCAGCAGAAAGAAAAGTCCCGGTTGCGCTCGGCAGCCCGGGACTTTGTTGTGTTGGAACGGTTGCGCCGTACTACATCGTTGCTGGTTTGTTCGTTTTGGTGCCGGGAGTCATGTTGGTGTGTTGTTTGGCGCGATCGATCAACTGCTCAACTCTCGCGCGCTCCGGATAGTCTGGCGCCACCTGCAATAGTCTCTGCCAGGCTTCGACCGCGCCAGTAGCATCGCCCTTGCCCTGCCATTTCACCATCCCGATATTGAACATTGTCTGAGCATGCTTGGGGTCATACTGCAAGGTTGTGGCGAACTCTTTCAATGCTCGGTCTGAGTCGCCCATGTAGAAATATGCAGTACCCATGTCGGTGCGGACGTTGCCGTTCTTCGCATCGATTTTGAGCGACCGGTCATAGTAGCCGACCGCTTCGTTGTAGAGTTGCGCGTCGTAGTAGACGTTTCCAATCTGCGCCAAGAGAGCGGGGTCGTTTGGCCGAGACTTGAGTTGTGCCAGTAGGGGCTCGGCTTGCGTATCGGCCATTCGTTTCATTTGCGCAGGTGTCGGTTGCTGATCGCCGCTTGCGGGCGTGCCGGTAGACTGTCCCGACGCCGACGCGGACTGCGTTTCAGGAGTTGCCCGCAACCACCATCCGATAGCCACCCCGATCGCGAGGCAGATGACGGCGAGTACATAGGCCTGCGCGCTTGTCCACGTGGGCGTACTTGTAGTTGTCGAGCCATTCTTGTCGGCCATCGGATACTTCTCCTTCCGGGAAACGGGCTGTGAGCCCGCGCAGATGAGTAATGATAGATTGGTTAACAGATATTCTACTCGACCGGGGGTACGACTGTCGTGGCTCAGTCGCCTATCTTTTCGGTTCCTGGATATGGCGGGTCGTCTTAGGACGGTACTCGAGTTGAAGGTCTTTCCTGGAAAATTCGCCGGAACGACCGGATGAAGCCAAAATGCCTTCTCGTCCCGTGCTCCTTACTCAGGTAGCTGTGGATCCGGGTGGCGATACGCGCAGTTACAGCTTCAATCGCCACGGCCTGTTCGTCGGAAGCGGCCACTTCCGCACTGTAGGTTTCAGCAACGTCGCGGCAAAGCTCTTTAATATGGGCGTAGCCTATCGTCGGCGTGACCACCTTTAGGCTGCGTAGTCTGTTTAGCAACAGCTTTGCCTGTGCGGCAAGGACCTGCTGAGTGCTGGAGTCGAAAGGATGTACACGGGGGGGTGAACCTTCCCAGAGCTGCCGCACGTCATCGACGTTGTAGAGAACGATGCCAGGTATCTCAGCGACAGCTGGATCGATTGCGCGCGGAACCGCTAAGTCGAAGATCGGCAGAGGCGCACCGTTTCGCGCGATCACGATCGCTTGCGCCTGTTGCTTCGTCAGCGTAAAGTCTACGCTTGAAGAAAGATGGACGACGAAGTCGGCCTGAGCCATCTCCTGCCAGCATTGGTCGGCGCGAATCGTATTCCCGTGGCCATCGGTGAAGATTGGCGTCGTTGCTGGAGCACGGCTGAGAACTCTCCAATAATCCCGATCCGGGACTGATCGGAGTTCTGCTGCCGGCTCGGCGCAGATTACCAGTACTCGACGCGTCTTTGGCGGCGCGGATTTCTGCGAGGCCAGGTCGAGCGCAGCCCGAAGCGGCACATTTGCAGGAAACCCTACACCGGTCTGATTGCGCAGTCGCGTGGCCACTTGCAGAACGCCATCAATGGCCGCTTCCAAACGTGGCCCCGCAACGCCTGCATTGCGCGCGACCCGAAGTGCTGACCGCAGGTCGCCAATGACCTCCGCTCCGGAAGCAAAGCGCGACTGCAGTCCGCTTGAGACAGCCGCCAAATGCGCTAGAGCTGCATCGTCGACCAGCCGGTAAAAACCCTTCCATTCTTTAAGACTGAGGCCGTCGTGGTCGGCGAGATAGGCCAGGACCGATGCGGCGGCAGCAGCGAGGTCGCTAGTCCAGATGATGAACTCCGTGCGATGGGCATTGACAAGTAGGACCGATTCCTCGATCGCTTTTGTCGTGCCCAGGCTTTTGACTGCCTCCATCCGTCGCGGAGCATCCAGCCAGAACCGCTCGCGCACGGCTAGCGGGGAAGCCGGATAGCTCAGACCGACGACAAGAAGGCTCGACTGCAACACACTGCTCCTACTGCGATTTAGCAGTGTACTGGCACTCGGCCTGCCAAATCGAAACCGACCTACAGGACCGTGCGCTTCGTCCTTTCAGCTACTTACGATGTCATTCGTGCGAGCGCATTCCGACAACTGAGTGTTGTCACACGTTTACATGGAACAGTGAGGCTTTTGACGCAATTGCCGCGCGTTATTCGGAGGGTACGCCGTGGGACCTGCTGGTGGGGGATGTTAGCCGCTTCAAGTTTTGGCGATTTCCACATTCCACGCTGTCGCATTGTGAGACGTCAATCTCAACCTGTCGCTGTTCTCACCATAGTAATTTTCGAAGCTATTACTTCAGTACATTGTCTAAGTTGTTCATTACTAATAGCTTAGTTATAGATCGCAGTTAGTAATGAATGTCTTCAGGACGCTTCATCCTTGGCACAGAGTTTGCACTTCCGGGTACCCGGCGCAGGTTTCGTAATGCAGCTGTGCAACGAAAGTCTAGGCATAGAGATGCACCCGTCTCGCTGGCGGCGATGCAGACCAGCAAGAAAGAACCGAGAGCAGAATGCGTAGGAGAAACGCGCATACCGAAGTCGCAGCCGTGTGTCGTCACGCGCGGGCGTCCTTGCGTGTCCGCTTCTCCCTGCTGCTGTTATCGGCAATCTTGCTGGGGGGCTTTAATCGGGCTAACGCTCAGAGTGTGAACAGTTTGAGTGTTGCAGTGACGAATGTGCCTGGAACGTTCACGTTGTCCGTCCTGCCTCCGTATACCAGCAATACGCAACCGCTTGGGCTGCAGGTCTCATGGGACACGAACAACAAAGCAACCAGGCTGGAAATATGGGCTGATTTTCCCAGCAACACAGCTTTCAGATCCATCTCGACGCCGGCATATACGATCGCCGCCGACGCAGTCGAAGCACAATCCGTCAGCGGATGCTCGGTGTGTTCCGGCGGATGGACTGCCTTCGGCACGATCACGGACTGGGCTGCGCGCCCGTTGGGAACTCCGGGAGCCGCTTTTCGGATCGATTCACGGAGCGTGAAGGGGAACCCGCGCGACAGCGGAACCGCGAACGAAAATGTGAACCTTCGCGTCAACCTGAGCAGATATTTCACCACCGTAGCTTTCGCGAATGATTACCGGGCCACGCTAACGATACACGTTCAGGTTTTTTGAGTTTGCAGTTGCCGTAAAAAGTCCACGGCCTGCGTCGTGGCATTCCTCAGGAGGGAAGAAAGATGAAAAAGTCACTCATCATTGTGTGCCTGCTGGTTCTGCTGTCCGGCTTTGCCGCCGCGCAGATCACAAACCCGCAGACCACGACGGTTGACCTCAACGCCGTACTGGCGGAGCAGTTCACCGTCACGTTCACAAACGCGGCTGGCATCAACTGGCCTGCACTGACGCCGGGTGTCGCAAACACCAGCACCGACATGCTCAACATCAGCACGAAGTGGTTGTTGAGCAAGGCCCGCACCAGAATCGATATCTTTGGCTACTTTGGAACCGCCGATGCACTGACGGGGTCAGCCGGCGGTCAGATCATCCCGACCAGCGAAGTGTTCCCGGTCGTAGGCGTTACAAAAGGGGGCCCTTTCACTTCGAAAGTCGACACCATCGACAACGCGAGTCTGTTCTATTCCTACCCAATCGACAACGGAAACCGCAACAACCTGACCGGTGATACCAAGAACGTTACGCTGCAGATCGACCTCACGGGTCATCCGCAACTCGCAGCCGATACATATACGGGTGTACTGCACGTTCAGGCACAGGTGTTCTAACCCAAGGGAAAATGCAGTCATGAAGCGGATTCAAAAAACCTCGCGGGGAATGGCGGCTTTGGCAGCCGTCATTCTCTGCTGTTTTTGTACCAAAGCCGCACAGGGCCAAACAGTACGGCCTGTCATCGTCAATTACACAGGGAAGGCCAGCGGCAGTTTCGAACTGGTGAACGATTCCCCCGCACCGCTTAACGTGGTGCTTTCGCCGCGCAGCTTTGACGTCGACGAGAACGGACACCCTTCTTATCGTCCGCTTGACCCGGCGATTCACCTGAAGCTCTCGGCCATGAGTTTTCGCATTCCACCGCAGCAGAGCTATACGGTGTTTTACACCGCTACAACCGATACCGTTCCGGCCTGGTTCATGATCTATGCCAACTTTACTGGCTTCCCGAAACGTGAACAGACGTCGATGGCCGTGCAGCTTGAAATTCCGCACGTTGTGTACGTCAGCGCCAAGAAGCCGAATTTCAGCAAGGCGGATGTGCGTGTCGAGCGCGCGCGCTACGTTCGATCGAAAAAGCTCGTACTGATCACTGTTTCGAACACAGGTTCGAACCTCGGACGGCTCGAAGAGACGCATTTGGTCGGTAACAGAAAGCGCGCTGAACTCGGAGGCGGGCCGCTGTTCCCGCAAAAGAAACGCACATTTGATTTTCAATGGGACGGGGACACTCCGCCCGAGAAGGCTGTTCTTAAGTTCGACCGCTTCGATATTGAAACAGCACTGACGACAGAGGAGTAGGCTTTGCGCTTGTGCGTACGAAAGATCGTGCTGCTGGTGGCTGTCAGCCTTGCCCTGTCAGGCTGCGGCACCAGAGCATTCGCACAGGCGTTCACATTGCGAGGAGGGTACTCGAACCTGTTCGGCGCTGAGGGGGCCTCGATCGGCATTCGCGGCGATCACTATTCGGGATGGGTCGGAGCAGGCGGCGTTGACGGAAATATCCGGATTGGCGCGTACGTGCAAACGAATGTTCGCGGAGTCACCGTTGGGGCCGGAGACGAGAGCGCGTCACTCACGCTTCCAACCGACGTCTTCACGGGCGGACAATATTTGCTTACACGAGGCGTCACTCTGAAGACCAAGCGCGGCGCGACGGAAGGATTTGTCTTCGGCGGCGTGTCGTCTGTGAGCTTTGGCGCACCTTGGTTCCAGGCATCGGGCAACGGTACTGGATTGGGGATGCTTTTTCTGGACCATCACCTGACCGAGTCGGTTCGGCTTTTCACGCGTAATGTCTTCTCCCGTAAGCAAACGTCGATCAGTGGCGTGGAGTGGAAGCCTCAAGCGTGGTTGACCACGGCTGCAGCTGCCGGGGTTGGTGCGGGACAGGGGTACTTCAGAAGCAGCGCCAAGGCAGACTGGGACAAAGTGCAGGTGAAGGCGGGATATGTCAGGTCGGGTGATTCCTTCCGGAGAGCCACGGTCACACAGCCTGCCACCGCGGAAATCGACGGAGCGAATCTGGCGGTTACTTTCAAGCCGAAGCGGTTCTTGTTCTTTGACGGCGCACATCAACAATATTCCCAGCCTGCGGATTCGCACAATCCCGCGATGACCGCGACGACGAATCAGTTCTCAGCGAATGCCAGCCTGGCCGGATTTCGGATTGGCGGGAACATCTTCGAGATGCGGTCCAATGGAATGAGGGGGACAGGAGAAGGATTCACGGGCGGCAAGCAAGTCGTGCGCTGGCTTGACGTAAGCAGTCATCTTTACAGGACTCAAACCCAGGGGCTTCCCACCACCGCCGTGTTCACGACGACCGTGCGCGAGCAAGTGCATCCGCGCTTGGCAATCCTTCAGTTCATCAACCACAATGGCGGCCAAACAAGCGTCTCCTACGGCGGTGAATTCATTTCCAACCGCCTGCGCTTCGGACTTGATTATCAGAACGTATTCGTTCCATTCGATGCGGCAAAACCTTTCCGTCAGGCCGTAAACGTGAACGCAACCTTGCGTCCGTTCGGGAATGTGGAGTTGCACCTGGGCACGTTTGTGGATCCGTTCGGGCGGCTGCGCTACACCGTCTGGGCTAGCAACTTCATGTACCGGGGCCGTGGTGCAGGTGCAAGAACAGCTGAGGCGAGAATGGGTAGGTATGTGATTCGCGGACACGTCCAGGACGAAAAAGGAAATCCGGTGGCGGGCGCGGCAGTCTACCTTGGCGACAGCCTGGCTTACACGGATGACGACGGACGTTTCTTCGTGAGGTTCGATAAATCGAGCCCGCAGCGAGTCAGGGTAGCAACCGACGAGTTCACCGCCCCCGGTTACTGGGAGGTCATCAAAGCGCCCCTTTCCACATCGCCCGCGCGCGAAGATGACGCCGTGGAAATCGAAATCATTGTGCAGCGCCTGTCACCCCAGGCCTACCACCAGCGCCATCGGCAGGAAGTTCCGCAGGTAGGAGGCGGTGGCGGGGGACGCTGAGCCAGCCGGGTACTTCGCCATGCGTGCCGTAACTCCTCTCACGATGTGAGCCTTTTCCTTTTCGGGATGCCGTTCGTCTTTCTTTGAAGTTTCTTTCCTTTCGACTTGTCAAGCAAAAACCATCCTGTAACATTGCCGCTCTTGATTACGGACGTAACGGCCATGGGCCCGCTTGCATCTCAACCGGATTCGGCTGCTTTCCGATTCAGAGGTCATGGCGATGAGATTTCCATCAGGTATCTGCCTCGCGTTGCTGGTTGTGGGCACCCTTTATGCACAACAGTCCGCCGCGCCACTGTCCAGCAAGGCGGCGAATGTGACCCTTGTCGCGACCGTTCCCAGCTACGTTTCGGTCGTTCCGTCCACCAATCAGGCAACTTTCGACTTCGCCGGGAAGACTAGTGCCCAGACGGCCTTCGGACTGACCGTGAACTGGGGCTTGAATTCGACAACGATGAATGGTGTGCAGTTGCTGGCCTATTTCGATAACGCAACGCTCGCATTGCTGGACGGGAACGGCCATGCAATATCGGCAAACCGAATCGATGCTGCCTATGGCGGTTCGGCGTTCAGCCGATTCGCAATGTCGAGCGAACCGCTGTTGCTGTATACCCAGCCCGTTACGTCGGAGAACCGGACGGGCACAATCACGAATCCACTGAATCTCAGACTCAGCCTTCCTCAGGGTCAGGAACCGGGACGCTATCAAGGCGTGCTGCACCTGCGTGCGCAGACGTACTGACACGAAGGTCCACGACCGGAACTTTCTCCCAAGTAGCGGGTTCATGTAACTACCCGCGGCACCCGCTCTGGTGTACTATTTGCGACAGAAGTGCGTTCCGTGGGGGGAACGCGTGTTGCGCCATTTCGTGAAATTACTCACGTGAGGAAAGTAATGAAGAAGCTGCTTGCGGTGCTCGTGGTCGCTGGCGTTGCGTCGGTCGCATCGGCGCAGTCCCTTTCCAGCAACGACGTTTACAAAACTAAATGTGCGGGTTGTCATGGCGCGAACGGCGAAGGCAAGGCTGCCATGAAAACCAAGCCGATGAAGGAATACGCCTCGCTCAGCGAAGCCCAACTTACAGACGCCATCACCAACGGGAAGAAATCTTCACCGCCGATGCCCGCTTACAAGGGCAAATTGACCGATGCGCAGATTAAGGACCTGGTAGCGGCAATCAAAGCGGCCAAGTAGACAACGGAGTCGCGTATTAGATAACGGCCGCACCTTTCAAGCTGCGGCCGCATTTCTTGTCAGCATCAGTCAGGCATTGAGCCTTTTCAGAAGCCACGCCATGTTCTGACCGAGCACCTTCATGGTGCGAAGCCCTTCCTCATCGTTTTCGACTTCGCCAATTTCGCGTCCGATTCCAATATTCCAGTAACACGATCCTGGCACGATCATTTCGGTGATCAGGAAGAAGTGATTGAGAGTGTCGAATGCGTGAATAGCGCCGCCGCGACGAACCGCCACCACGCCCGCCCCCACTTTGCGCCGGAACATGCCTCCGTTCGCGCCGGAGACCAAGCAAGCCCGGTCGATCAAGGCCTTCATTTCGGTCGAAACGTCGGTTACATACGTCGGCGAACCCAGCAGAATGCCCTGGGCGCCTGCCATTTTTTCAATGCATACATTCGCGAAATCGTCTTGCGAACATCGGCCGTCTTTGTTCCTTGAGCACTTTCGGCACGCAAGACAACCGTGAATCCGCTTCCCACTGAGTTCAATCAGTTCCGTTTCGATCCCTTCGTTTTCCAATTCGCAAAGCACGTGCCGCAGCAAGATGTGCGTGTTTCCGGCTTTGCGCGCGCTGCCGTTGATGGCGATCACTTTCATATGAATGCGGATCCTGCCGTGATTTGTTAGCGTTCATTCTCTCTCGCCGGGGCGTGACCCTGCCATTGAAAAATCAGTATCGTCATTGAACGCTACACGTCCGACGCGCGTGTTTTGCGGCAGCGTGGAATCGATGCATCTCAGCAGCTTTTTACCGCTGCCGCACCTACGGTATATACTGCCGCCCTTGGGCATTAATTTCCGCCGTTTGGTGCGCGGGATAATGTACAGGCTTCTATAGAGTGTGCCGGCTCCACCGGAATCGGCTCTGCACGCGGAGGCGAGAATGCGTGATGATGACGCAATTCTGAAAACAGAAGTGCCACCCGATGAGGGTGTATCGCGTCGCGACTTTCTAAAGATAGGTAGTTTCGCCGTCTCGGCACCTCTTGTCGTGGGGCCAAAGATGGTAGAGGCCGCCGGCCAGGAAGTGCCCGTCTATGGTCCGGGCAAGGTGCCGCTGACGCTCACGGTTAACGGCAAGAAACTATCCGCCGAACTGGAACCTCGGGTGACGTTACTGGATGCGCTTCGCGATCACCTGAACCTGACCGGGGCCAAGCGGGTTTGCGATCGTGGCGAGTGTGGAGCGTGCACGGTGCTGCTGGACGGGAAACCCGTGTATGCCTGCCAGATGCTCGCCATAGACGCGCAGAACCATCAGATCGCCACAATTGAATCACTCGTCCTTCAGGAAGGGCAGGGGGCGACGGGTGAACCGGTTTCTCCGCAGGGATGGAAGCTGCACCCGGTGCAGCAGGCGTTCGTTGACAACGACGCACAACAGTGCGGTTTTTGTACGCCCGGCTTCGTCATGGCCGCAACGGCTTTGCTGGACCGCAATCCCCACCCCACTCCCGAACAAGTCGTGAATGGGTTGACCGGAAACCTATGCCGTTGCGGTACCTACAAAGGACTGAAAGCCGCATTGGCACAGGTGGGTGGTGCTCAGCGAGCCGCCATAGCCGGCAGCGAAGAGGAAGGAGCGTAAACGATGCCAGCGAAGACTCCTTACTCCTGGCCTGACCCGCAGGAACGTAAGCTGATTGGCGCGCGAGTATCGCGGGTCGATGGCCCAGTAAAAGCATCCGGGAAAGCCAAGTACACCTATGACGTTCACCCGCAGGGAATGCTCTACGGCAAGATGCTGGGATCGCCATACGCTCATGCGAAGATCACCTCAATCGACAGTAGTGCCGCCGAGAAGATGCCAGGGGTGCGTGCTGTTCACATCATCCAGAAGGCCGGCACGGAAGTCTTTTGGGCAGACGACGAGATCGTTGCCGTAGCGGCTGACACCGAGGCGATTGCAAACGAGGCGCTCAAGGCCATCAAGATCGAATACGAAGTCCTGCCGCATCTTGTCAGCGACCATGAGCCTCCCGCGAACATCGAGGAAGCAAAAGGTCCGACAACGCGCCAAGATCTCGTGGATATGCTGCAGAACCAGGTCCCTGACGAGCAGATCGTGGCCTACGTGCAGAACAATGGGCTGACGTTCAAGCCTGACCAGGGCTTCCTTGATGCTCTTGCCGGCTACGACGTTTCGCGAAGCATCATCGAGGCGGTTCGCACCGCGCAGGTGAAGGAAGGCGTCAAGAGGGAACCGAGCTTCTACAAGAAATCGTCAGCCATGGTTGAGGGCAATCCCGATGCGGCGTTCAAGCAGGCCGACATCGTGACGAGTGAGGACGTGTACGGCGCGTCTGTGATAGCGCACTGCTGCCTTGAAGCGCACGGGACGGTCTGCGAGTGGCCTTCACCAGACAAGTTGAACGTTTATATTTCCACCCAGAACGTCAGCGGCATTCCGGCACAGATGGCCCAACCGCTGAACATGCAGGCCAACCAGATTCGCGTTCGTATGGACCACGTAGGCGGCGGCTTCGGATCGAAATTTTCGCCGGACCGGTGGGGCATCGTGAACGCGGAGCTTTCTCGGAAGGCGGGTGGCAAGCCCGTGCGCCTGATGCTCGACCGCGCTCCGGAGCTCGCGGTGGCTGGGGCACGCCCCTCAGCGTTCGCGCGCGTCAAGGTTGCCGCGAAGAAAGATGGGACGCTGGTCGCGTGGGATTCGAGTGGGTGGGGCACGGGCGGCCCTGGCGGGGGCGGCACGCCGCCCATCCCTTACGTTTTTGAAATACCTGACAAGCGCACCCAGTACACGGCTATTGTGAACAACATCGGCCCGGCACGCGCATGGCGGGCTCCGAATCATCCGCAAGCGGCCATGATTACAATGGGCGCCCTTGATGACCTGGCTGCGTCGCTCGCCATGGACCCACTCGACTTCTTCCTCAAGAACATCGCCATGACAGGCGCCCGCTCTGGAACATACGAGGAGGAATTCCGGATTGCAGCCGAGTTGATGGACTGGAAAAAGAAGTGGCGTCCACGCACCCAGAACGCGGCCAGCCGCTCGGCGATCAAGCGCGGGGTCGGCTTGTCTCTGCACACCTGGGGCGGCCGCGGCCACAACTCCGACTGCGACCTGACGATCCACCCTGATGGTGCGGTTGACCTCAAGCTGGGTTCTCAGGACCTCGGCACCGGAACGCGCACAGCTATCCTGATGGTGGCCGCGGATACCCTTGGCATACCGATGTCCCAGATCAAGCTGTACATCGGGGACACCAATTACCCGCCTTCAGGTGGCTCGGGTGGTTCGACCACAATAGGCGGCGTTAGCTCTTCCACCAGGCGTGCTGCTGTTGACGCACGGTCGGCCCTTCTGGAGAAAGTTGCGCCGGTCCTGAATGCCCAACCGGCTGAGCTCGAGATCGTAGACGGAACGGTTCGTGTCAAAGCCGCGCCCGCCCGTTCAGTATCGTGGACGCAGGCGTGCCAGAAGATCGGCCCAGTCCCGATGACGGTTCGCGGCAAGAATCCTGACCGCAGCAAAATGCCGGATCTCACCAACTCGGGTGTCGGCGGCGTGCAGATGGCTGACGTCAGCGTGGATACCGAGACTGGCATCGTGAAGGTGAACAAGATGGTCGCGGTGCAGGATTGCGGCTTGATCATCGACCTGAAGACGGCCGAGTCTCAGGTCCATGGCGCGCTGATCATGGGTGTCAGTTATGCGCTTTATGAAGAGAAAATTTATGACCCGGTGACCGGCCGCATGTTGAACGACGACATGGAGTTTTACCGATTAGCCGGCATCGGTGACATCCCGGAACTCGTCGTTCACATGATGACCGGTAAAGGTTACGACGAGCGCGGCGTCATCGGACTGGGCGAACCGCCAGTGGTTTCGCCGGGTGCGGCGATCTCGAACGCCGTAGCAAATGCGATCGGGGTACGCGTCGGCACGATTCCGTTGACGCCCGACCGAGTACTTGCTGCACTGGAAAGGAGGCGCTCGTGAACAGCTTCGAGTACACCAGCCCAACCGACGCCACCCAAGTATCTCACCTGCTCGGGACGAATTGGCAGGACGGCGCCATCCTGGCCGGCGGCACCGACCTGCTGGCGCTTATGAAGGATGGCATCGTTCAACCGAAGCGCCTCGTCAACGTCAAGCAGCTCCGCGGTCTGGGTGGCATTCAGTACGACGCTCACCAGGGCCTGGCGATCGGGGCACTGGCTCGTATCCAGGATGTCGCTGACAACGCCAACGTACGGAAGGTGTTCCCCGCGCTAGCGGAAGCATGTGACGACGCCGCCAGTCCGCAGATCCGAAACATGGCTACTATGGGCGGCAACCTGTTGCAGCGACCGCGGTGCTGGTACTTCCGCAACGGTTTCGGCTTGCTCGCGATGAAAGAAGGCAAGTCGCTTGTGCTTCAGGGCGACAACCGTTACCACGCGATCTTGGGGAATGAAGGTCCGGCGTATTTTGTGTCTCCGTCGACAATTGCGCCCATACTCATTGCCTACGGGGCGAAGGTCGTCATTGCTGACGCCAATGGCAAGAACCGGTTGGTCGCACTGGAAACTCTCTACCGCGTCCCAAAAGCTGAGGGCGAGCGCGAACACGCCATTGCGCCAAACGAATTGCTGTCCAACATCATCGTGCAGCCGGCGCCTCAATCCAGGGCGGCCAATTACGAGGTGCGCCAGAAGCACTCTTTCGACTGGCCACTGGCGACGGCTTCAGTTGTGCTAAACATGGCAGGTAACAGCGTCAAGTCTGCGCGCGTCGTGATGGGCCATGTCGCACCCGTCCCCTGGGTCTCGAAGGAAGCAGCAGAGACGCTTGTAGGCAAGCCTCTTTCG
>JAEZPW010000133.1 GCA_023441255.1 Acidobacteriota bacterium | reverse complement strand
TACCTACGGTGCGTACAGCCGCGTCGACGCCGGGCAGTACATCGGGCCGTGGGTGGCGAACAGCGAAGTACGCTCGGATGTGACCGGCGGAGCAGTGGATGAGTTCCTGAAAGAGATCCGCCGGATCGCGACGGAGCCAGTTCCGGAGGCGGAGCTCCTGCGCAACAAGCGGGCCATCGTCGCCGGTTTCGCGCTTTCGCTCGAACGGCCGCAGTCACTGGTGAGTTACGCCGTCACTTCGGAACGCTACGGCTTCCCCGACAACTACTGGGACGAGTACCCGGCCAAGATCATGGCCGTGACCGCGGCGGACATCACGCGGGTGGCTCAGAAGTACCTGAAGCCGGAAGCGATCCAGATTGTGGCCGTGGGCGACGCGTCGAAGATTCAGACCGTGCTGGAGAAATACGGCAAGGTACAGGTCTTCGCGGCTGAGCAGGGAGGGCCGGCGGCAAGCAAGTAGCTGAAAGATCCCACGTCTGCTGACCACGGCAGACGTGGGGCACCAGCAAACATCGGATTTCGAGCTATAGGAACAGGTGGCCCACATCCTTTCTCGGCGTCCCGAGATGTGGGCCACCTGCTGTCAAACAAGCCGCTCCACTAAGGAGCGGCTTGTGTCGTGATGGACTAGAAAGGCCTCGCGTTACCCGGATAGGACCGTTTGCCGCGTGGCGTTGAGGTCGCGACCGCAGCTGTCGACTGGCCACTGGACCAGAACGACGGCAGTTCCGTAACCAAGCCAACGCTCTTCGGCGAACCCAAACCGGTGAAGGCGTCCCAACCCGCGGTGGCGCTGTATCCGGTGATGTTGACCGGATTATTGGCGTTATCGTACTCCAGGGCCGAATTGGTGCCATTTGTGACGTCGTGGAAGGTGTTGAAATAGTCCCCCTGGTTCTGGCCGACTTTGTATAGGGCGGCGTTGATAAAGCCGTAGTTGTGGCCAGCAGCCTGACTCGCGATCACCGTGAGCGCTGCCCACTGAGGTGAACCCGCGCTCGTTCCTCCAAATCGGTACCAGCCGACTGGAATACCCGGCAGATCGAGATAGGTAAGAACGCCATGCAGGATGGCCGCGTTGTAGGACACATCGGGCACCCCGCGCTGTTTCCCGCCGTGAAGCGTTCCCTGCTGATAAGGAGGCTCGCTCCAGACGGTGCTCAAACCACCTCCACCCGCTTCAGTGGCGCTGAAGAAGCTCTGAAAGTCTCCATAGGGGGGCCCTTCGTTCCAGCCTATCTCACTCTGGTAGGTACCCGGAGCAGGGTGTGTAGCCGGGTTACAGCCAAGGACCGTGAGACAGTAGTCGGCTGCGCGGAGTTCGGTTCCACCCACCGAGGTCACCAGCGGATCGGACGCGGGAGATGACGCCGACTTGATCCATGATGTGCCGTCGCAGGAGGGCTGCGCTGCTCCCTGATCACCGGCCGACGCAAACAGCGTGATTCCCTTCTTCGTCGCCTTCACGAAAGCGTCGTGCCACGCTGCGTTGAGTTCCGGGCCAAGGCATACGTCGGCCTCACCGAAGCTCATCGAGATGACGTCCCCGCGGTTGTTGTCGATGGCGTCGTTCAGAGCTCGGAGGAGTGCTTCGTCGCTGTTGTCCTGCGCCAACTCCAGCACGATGTTCGCGCCTGGAGCAATGGCGTGCGACCAAAGGACATCCAGCGAGATCTCTTCAGCCCAACCGGGATTGTAGGGAGGGAGTCCATCCGGGGCGACCTGGGTGATCGTAGCGTTCGGGAGACCGTAGAAATTGTCGAAAAAATCCAGCTGCGCTTGGATGTTGGGGTCCGAAAAGGCGTCGAGGATGACGATGGTTTTCCCTTTACCGTCGAACCCGGCATTGATGAGCGCGTCAACGCCGTATGCCTTGCGCATCTGGTAGGGGTCGTAGCATTGGCCGACACTCAGGCCGACCTGGCAACCAAACAAGCCATAGCCTGGCTCGGCGACTGCATTTGCCGGTTCGGCATGGGGGCCGCGAACTGAGGCCGGGTGTACTCTGGCGATATTGCTCGGCCTTCTGCCGGGGACGGCAGGGTCGGCAACGAAAACAGCTGTGGCCAGCACTACAAGTGAAGTTACGGCCGCTAGGACCGGCAGGACTTTGCGAACTCGCATGTAAACCTCACATTCTTCATTTGCCAGATTCGATTTTGTTTTACCCGTAGGACCCTCTGGACCACGAAATCCACAGCGGTGCACTTCCGGAACACACACCAGAACTGCTTGCCGGCAGAGATTTTCGGTCCGCAGGTGTTGATTGGGATGGTCGCATTCTGTCCGGAGATGTAAGCTGCTGGACGGATCAGGCGTTCATTTCCACGGCATGGTTTTTGCCCATTATCTGAACCGATGACGAAAGCGGCCCCGTCGTGAGCGCTTGCGCGGGTGGCGGTTGTAGTCGGGCTGCATTAGCAGGTGTAAGTCTCTGGTTCGTCTGCTAGCATTCCACGCAGAGTCCATAGCTCAATCTGCATGGCTGGTTCGCGGCGGAACTGTGTCCGTAGCGCTCACAGCCTCGGGCCAGAGGCGATCATGAAACGAGCAGTCTCGGCGGTCTCCCTACTCATTCTTCTTCTCATCTGTTTAACAGCTTGTGGCGGCGGTGGCGGACAAACATCGCCTCCTCCACCACCGTCGGCGAAGGTGACTGCCGTGACGGTGTCGCCGACTACTGCGACGCTCGCGCCGGGCGAAACGAAACAGTTCAACGCAACCGTGACAGGCACAGGAAGCTACAGCACCGCCGTGACCTGGTCGGTGAGCCCGAATGCTGGAACGATCAGCGCAACCGGACTCTACACGGCCCCCACTACAGCATCTGGACCTGTAACCGTAACGGCCACGAGCACTTCGGACACGACGAAGTCAGGCGGTGCAACGGTCACCTTTTCTGCGGCAGTGACGAGCGTTGTCGTTTCTCCGACGACGGTGGCGCTGGCTCAGGGCGAAACAAAGCAGTTCACCGCCACAGTCAATGGCACGGGGGCATATACGAGTGGAGTGACGTGGTCGGTCAACAATATTGGGGGCGGCAATGCGACAGTTGGCACGATCAGCGGCACGGGACTGTACAGCGCTCCTGCGACAGGCTCCGGCTCCGTCACGATCACGGCCACCAGCACCTTTGATACGACGAAGTCCGGCGATGCGACAGTGACTTATGCCCCGACTGCGGTGACGAGCGTGGTTGTGTCGCCGGGCACGGTGACACTGACGGCTGGTAGCACGAAACAGTTCAGCGCGACCGTAAACGGAACGGGCAATTACGACCAGGCGGTGACATGGTCGGTGAACAACATCGCAGGCGGAAACACGACGGTCGGCACGATCACCGGCACGGGGTTCTTCACCGCAGCCAATCCGTCGCCGAATTCGGTAACGATCAAGGCAACCAGCACCTTTGACACGACCCAGTCAGGCAGCGCAACGGTGACTTTCTCAGGCGTAGGCCGCGTCACGGTCTCGCCGGTAACGACCACCCTCGCCCCCGGCGACTCCAGGCAGTTCAGCGCCACGGTGACCGGAAACGGGAGCTATGGCACGGGCGTGACGTGGTATGTGAACAACGTCGCAGGCGGCAACGCAACCGTAGGTACGATCAGCAGCACGGGACAGTACAAGACGCCCTACCCGGCGCCGAGTTCCGTAACAGTAAAGGCGACCAGCACTTCCGACACGACGAAGTTCGGCACGGCGGCCGTTACGCTGCAGGCACCGGCGGTCGCGGCTGGTCCAGCGCTGTCGATCGACGCAGCAGCGGAGACGCACGCCATCAGCCCACTTGTGTACGGTATGAACAACTGGGGGATGGACCCCGCTGGGGCTAAGCTGGCAAGGGATACGGCACGGGTGACCGTTGACCGCTGGGGTGGTAACGGAACGACGCGGTACAACTACAAACTGGATGTGTCGAATGCCGGGGCGGACTGGTACTTCGAGGTCAATCCAAATTTCTCGAAGACAGACTATTTCAACGATTCTGACTTCAACCGGCAAGTACGGGACGACAGGCAGAGTGGTGCCAAGACGATGGGAACCGTTCCGGTAATTGGATGGACGGTGAAGGCACGACAGACGATGTGCAGTTTCCCAGTGTCGAAGTACGGGCCACAGCAGAAGACCGACCCATACCAAAATCCGCCCAACTGCGGTAATGGTGTGAGGACGGACGGGACGAACATCACGAACAACGACCCGACCGACACTTGTATGAAGATCGACGAGACCTGGGCGGGGCAGTGGGTAACGGATCTCGTAACAACGTTTGGATTCGGCACCGCCGCTCAGGGTGGAGTTGCCATCTACTCGCTCGACAACGAGCCGACTTGGTGGGAAGGTAATCATCGCGACGTTCACCCCGACTCGTTCACATACGACGAAGTCACGGACAACGGCATCAGGGTGGCGAAGGCGGTGAAAGCTGCCGATCCGACGGCCGAAGTCAGCGGACCGGTGATCGACTTCTGGCCCGCCTACTTCTTTTCCATGAAGGACATCAGGTCGGGATGGAGCAGCCCGCCCAATTGGGTCTATTGGGGCAACCCTGTGGACCGCAACGCTCATGGCGGGGTTCCGCTACTTGAGTACTACCTGATGAAGTTCAAGGAAGCTGAAGATGCTGACCCGGACCGCACACGCTTCTTGGACTACCTCGACCTGCACACGTATTTCGTCGCCAACAATGCTGGCTTTCAACCGGCGGGTACGGCCGACCAGCAGCAGGCCACCATTAATTCGACGCGCGTGTTCTGGGACGCCACGTACAGCGACCCCAATCTCGCTGATCCCGATACGCCCGGCAAGGCACCGATGGTCATCCCGCGAATGAAAGACATGATCGCGCGGAGGTATCCGAACACGAAGACAGCCATCACCGAGTACAACTGGGGAGCACAGGAGCACATAAGCGGCGCCGTGGCGCAGGCCGACATTCTCGGCATCTTCGGGCGTGAAGGTCTGGACCTCGGCACCCTCTGGGGCGTTCCTGATCCGAACACGCAGAAGCCCGGGATAATGGCGTTCAAGATATTCCGCAACTACGACGGCGCGAATAGCGAGTTCGGCGACATGGGCCTGACCGCTAGCAGTGCCGATCAGGGCAAGCTGGCTGTCTATTCGGCCCTGCGCACGAAAGACGATGTGCTCACGGTGGTGGTCATCAACAAAACCTTCGGCGACCTGAAAGCCGATCTGCCGCTGGGAAATTTCATTGCGGGAGGCGCGGCTAAGGTATATCGGTACAGTAACGCCGACCTGAACAACATCAAGCAGCTGTCGGACATCACGGTCCCGCAACCGCCGACGGGAAGCACGACCAGCACCATCAAGGACGTGACTTTCCCGGCAATGTCGATCACGCTGATTGCCGTGCCGAAGGGGTAGGGGCGTTTCGCGTTTCGGGTTTCGCGTTTCGCGTTTGTATGGGGACGGGGCTTCGCCCCGTCCCTTTTTTTCGCTACTCGTTTTCTGCAGTCGCGTCTGCACAAAAGCTCAGCAGACATCCGAATGTCCATATCTGCGATGACCCGATCCTTCAATCTGCGATTGCGTGATTCCCATCACATCACCGCCACTGTCGTCTTGCTAACCTCGGCTGTTAGCCACGAATAACGTCCGACGGTGCCCCACGTTCGCGCAGCTAACGTGGGGAATTCCCGTCGCGCAGGAGTGCCATGCAAAGCAAAATTGCCGATGCCATCAACCTGAAGACTCACCCGGTGGTCATGACGTGGGCAGACAGTGCGCCTGAAGGCGCGCTTCAGTTCAAGCAGGGCACCTGGGGGTGCGTGGTGAACCTGCTCGCTGCGGTGGCGACGAAGGGCAAGGTTGCGGCTTTCGACCGGCGCACGTATGGGTGCTGGGGAGGAGGCGTGGGACTCGGGTTCGGCAATCAGTACGAGGCTTTTCCCGGCGGAGTTGACGGGTTCTGCCGCTTTCTTTCGCACGGCAACGAGAAAGACCCAGTGGGCAAGCAGATCGGAGAGGCGATGGCGCAGGGCGCCGGCGCGAGAATGGCCGACGACTTTCTGCTGGGGGAGCGTTACCTGCAGAACCCCGAGTGCACGACGCGTTTTCTGAACTCGATGCCCATGCGCGACATCGGCGAGAAGTTCGTTGTGGCGAAACCGCTTGAGAAAGTCGATCCCGCGCAGGACGAAATTAAGTCCGTCACATTCTTCGTCGAGCCTGACGCGCTCTCGGCACTGGTAATCCTGGCCAACTACACGCACGCAGAACGGGAGAACGTCGTGGTGCCGTGGGCCGCCGGTTGCCAGGTGATCGGGATCTACTCTTATCGTGAGTCGGAGCGCGAGCACCCGCGCGCGTTGGTCGGGATGACGGATATCTCGGCGCGCAAGAACACGCGAGCTGCGTTCGGCAAGCACATCATGTCGTTCACTGCGCCGTGGCCGACGTTCGTCGAGATGGAAGGCCACGTAGACGGCAGCTTCTTCGGACGCGAGACCTGGCACCACCTGGCTTCATCCTGAGCGAAGTTCGGATTTCTAACCGATCCGAAATGTGCTGCAACCTTGGGCAGCAACTTTGCGCAGGCGAAATGCAGAGGTCCTTCGCTGCGCTCAGGATGACCCCTGCAGGCGACCTGAGCGCGTGTAGTGCCGGGTCTTCGACCGGGCGTTTTCGTCTACGGAAGTAGTCCGTAAACGGTGACGGTGCCCCTGGTTCCGACGAACACTTTGCCGTTCGCGACTGTAGGTACCATGAACTTCTGTCCGAAGTCCATCTGGTCGCGAGTTCCCGCGTCGTTACTTGTCCAGAACTCTGTGGCCAGATTGCTGGCACTGTAAGCGTGAAGAACGCCGGCTGTAGTGTCTCCGGTCTTTTCAACAGCCCACACGATGGCGTTTGCAGTGCCGTTGGAAGAGATCGTCGGGCGTGTCCCGCGGAACTGGAACGTTTCGCTCGACTGGCTGGTGGGCGTGGTCGAGAGCAGTCCGTTGGTCAGCTTGAACGCCTTGATGTGATCGGGGTAGGCGCCGAAATAGACGAAACCGTTCCAATAGGAAGGCGGCCCGAAGTTGCCGGTTTCTATGCTGCCGTCGCTTACCAGCGCGCCGGGCAGTTCCTGGACCACCTGGTCGCTGGTCGAATTGAAGTGTCCGAGGTTGTCGCGGTCGAGCAGGTAGATGCGGCCCTCCTTGCCGGCTGTGACCAGCAGGTGGGGATGCGTGCCGGGCTGATCGGGAAGAAGCAGCGGACCACCGGAACCCACGTCGCGGTCGCCGGTGCTGAGCGTCGCGGTGTTGAACGGGACGAAATAATCGGCGACCGTGCCTGAGGTGCTCAGCTTCAGGATGGCATTGCCGTAATTGTGGTTCGCCACGCTGAAGTCACCGTTGCCCACGACCGCGTAGATGTTGTTGCTGGGGTCTGCTGCAAGGGCTCCGCCGCCCTGCCAGATGCCGGCTCCAGCGCCATTCGGGGTGGTGCAATATGCCATCACCTGCTGCAACGTGCTCGCGTTATAGCCCAGCACCCAGCCGTGGTAAGGCGGGTTGTCGCCGTGAGAGCCGAACGCCATGTAGACCACACCGTTGAGCAGCAGCAGTCCGGCGCGCTGGTTTTGTCGCAATGGAACGAATGGAACACTCGTGCCGTTTCCGCCTGCACCGGTGCCCGGGACACTGGCGCTGATCACAACGGGCCCGCCGAACTTTTCGGCGCCGCTGGTGATGTCGAGCGCGTGAAGCCTTTGCACGTAAGTGGTCGTGCCGGTCGTGGTCTCCTTTGTCTTGGCTACCACGTACAGGGTGCCGGTCGAGGAGTCAATGACGGGTGTGCCTGTAATTCCGATTTCAGGCGTAATGTCGCCGGTCTCTCCCGTGTCAGCCGGCGGCACCGGCACGACGGTCGTTCCGTTGACGAACGTCTTCTTCCAGAGCGGTGTCGTTGTGCTGCCGTCCGCGTCGAAAGCATAAACGCTGTCGTGCTCGGTGCCGACATACACCACGTTGAAAGTGCCCTTGCCCGCGATGGCCACGTTCGGAACGTAAAGGGGCTCGGTGTAGACC
>JAEZPW010000171.1 GCA_023441255.1 Acidobacteriota bacterium | reverse complement strand
GCCGTAAACCTCCTTAGCCTCGACCAGGAGGCCTTCCACGCCCTCTTCTTGCACTTGCCGCCATTGCGCCGCATGTTTGAACGTCTTATCGACCAACGCATGCAGGGCGACATCGGCGAGATGACGTCGACATTCCGCACCGGCACTGGCGGCCGCTAGGATCCCGTGTTCCCCTGAACACCGCCGGGCAAAAAATGGGGCAGCCGATTCGGGCTGCCCTGTGAGTAACTTATTGGATCACAATGACTCAAGGAACACGGCGAGATCTGCCTTCTGCTGGGCATTCAGGCCGAAGTTGAACCGGGCATTATAAAAGTCGATCAACTCCTCGATGCTGGCGGCCGCTCCGTTGTGGAAGTACGGTGACCGCACGGGCAGGTTGCGCAGGATCGGAGGCTTGAACTTGCCGACATCCGCGATGGCGCCGGTGACCAGTGCTCTGCCCGGGTCGGTTGTCTTTACATCAGTAGCATCGCCGCCGCAGGGCACTGAACTGAAGGGTATCGTATCCGACGTCGGCCGCAGGCAATAGACCGGCAGCTTGGCTACACGATCCCTCAACGCCTGAAGTTCGGGATGCGGGTGCGGATCTGAACCTGGAACAACACCATCACCGGCAATCAGGTGATCGATGATAACCAGCGAGTCAGTTCCAATTCGAGCGAAGAATGTCGGACTCGCATTGTTGCCGAGATTGCTCGCGTTGTGACACCCTTTGCAGCCGTGGCTGTCAAATACCGCCTGTCCCCGGGCGATCGCAAGTTGTGCAGCTCTCTTCGGGTTGGTCGGCGACAAGCTGGACCACGCGTCATAAATCGTGAAAACGGTGTTGCCGCCGGGCTGCGGACAATTGGGCGCCGTGCACGCCTGGGCCTGCGCCAGCAGGTTGTCTACTCCACCCGTAGCGCCATTCGCATCCAGCGCGCCTGCTGCACTGTCCGCCACCTGATCCGTAAACACTCCCAGCATGAATGCCGCCACGTTGTCGGCATCCGCATCAGAAGGCGTCGGGCCTTTCAACAGTGTCCGCACCGCGCCGCCGACCTGCGCTCTCATGTTCGCCGCAGTGGGCGTCGCAACCCTGCCGTCCCAAAGCACGGAACTATCCAGATGCACATTGGTGTTGACCAGTGGCCGCCGGAAGCACGAAAGCGTTGTGCCTCCTGGGGGGGCCTGCGGATCATCCGTCTTTGGCAGGTCTCCGAAGGTCGGTGAGTTCTGCTGTTCTATGTTGAAATCTCTTGTCGCCGGTACTGTTTTCCCGATGCGGACAACTCCGAGTTCTCGGAACAGACTGTAGGCTTGCGCCTTGTCTGCGACGCTGTTCGTGAAGTTGATCGCGGCATTCGGGTCATTCGCGGTGTCGTTGAACCGGAACAGCGGATCGGTTCCCCCGGTCGCCTGGAACGCGGCCGTGATCGTGTCCAGGCTGATGGTAAAGCCGTCGAACGGCTGGTGGCACGTCGCGCATGACTGGTCGTTGTTTCCCAGCCCCGGATCAAAGAACTTGTTGTTTGTATCAAGCGTCGGGTCCGCGGTCGCGCTGCGCAACGTACCGCTGTCATCGGTGTAGGTCTTGTATATCGGGATGCTCACGGCTACCGCGGCCGTGATCATCAAAATCACCGCCGCGAAGGTTGCGAGATTACGTCTTCCTGCTTGCCAGCGTGGCAGCATCTTGCTCAAGAACCGTGGTTTATCCATGTGCACAACTCCCAGGGTCACCCCGCGCTACAGCGCACCTGAAGAACACAAATTCTCCGGCATACGCTGTCCCCCGGCACCCTTTTGCGAACAGTGGGATTCCGCACAGCCCGCACGGGCTGTAGAGAAGGAGCTCTGTGCCGACCGGCAGTAGCGTGTCGGTCGCGATATCGCCAAGCACGCGGCATGAGTCGCCGCAGATTCGGTGGGTTGGAGCTTGCTGCGCGAGAGACACTCGACTCCACTCTCGTCGCAGCGCTTTAGGTTTCGCTGGATTGCACGGATCAGGCGAGGGGGAACAACTCGCAAACCGTTGGCGCCACTCCTGGCCACCCCCTTGTGAGTTCGTGCAGTATCTCTACTTCCACCATCTCTGTCAATACGCAGCAGCTTTCACTTTCTCGCGCCCGCAACGTCTTGCGTCTCAAGCGCTTCTTTGTGAATGCGACAAAAATTGCACACTCTCGCCGCCAACCTCCAAGTGGTGTTGTTGCTGCCTAGATTGTCGTTATATCGCTACACGATAGTAATCTGTGAACGATTTCACCAAATCATTGTGCGTTTCAGAACTGTCCGTTGCTGCACCTTGACCTTCAGCCTCGGTTAAAAGTAGAATCTCGCCACCTTAGTTGGGGCAGACGTTCCCCGCTCGCCCCGTTCTACAACGGACCATCCTCCCGCTACTGCAGGGGTCCAGCATGTCGAGCCCAAGTGATGTTACGGTGGTCGCTTCGCCAACCGTTCTTCTTCCGAAACTCGTGTTCGTGAACGGCTCCGAACAGAAGGTCTTCGTCCTCGACCGGTTTCCCTTTACGATCGGCCGCCAGGCGGACAGGAACCTTGTCATTCCTGATGCCCGGGTGTCGCGCGACCACGCTGCCATTCAGTCCGAGGGCGGCGATTGTTTCATCGTTGATGCCGGCAGCAAACAAGGCACTTTCGTCAACGGGGACAAAGTGGAACGCCAAAAGCTCAGCCCCAACGATCGCATCGAGTTTGGGGCCAAGGGCGGCCCATACATCGTTTTCAATCCGTCAGGCGGTGAGCCGACACGTGCACAGACGCAACAACCCGCGCAGGAAGTCCATTCCGCGTCCAGGATCTCGATTTTTTCGAAGCTCAATCAGGCCGACCTGCAGGAACTCTCAAAGATCGTCAAATCCAAGGATTTCGCCGCCGACACGGCTATCTTCTTTCAGGACGAGCCGTCTGACGCTCTCTTCATGCTCCTTAAAGGAACGGTGAAGGTCACGCAGCGTTCGTCTGAAGGACGCGAGAAGATCCTGGACATTCTGGGGCCCGGAGAAATCTTCGGCGAGTTTGCCATGTTGGACGGCCACCCTCGCTCAGCAACGGTAACGACTCTCGAACCCTCGGAGCTGGGCATAATATCGCAGCAGGACTTCCGCCAGTTCGCTTCAACCCGCCCTGAGGTTCTCTGGAAAGTCATGGCTGCCCTTTGTGAACGTCTCCGCAAGACGAGCAGCGGCATCTTGGAATTGTCCTCGAAGGAAGTACCGTACCGGCTGCTTGCAGCGCTGGTTCAGCTCGCCGGCAACCACGGTCAGATTGCCGCCGATGGCTCCTGCATGATCAACATCAAATTCGGTGTCGATGATCTCGCTGCCATGATCGGATCCAGCCGAGATGTCGTGGTTCGGCTCTTGCACCGCTATCAGGAAGAAGGACTAGTGGAGTTCGGCAAGAAGAAGCAGATCATCATCCCCGATCCGGCGGCGCTCAAACGCGCACTGGAGTACGCGTCCGAGTGGTCTTGATGTCAACACATCTGGTTGCGACAAGGTTCACCCGCAGGAGATGTAACATGCGGCCCAAAGTTCGATGGTTCTGGCTCGCCGCCCTCTCGTTCCTCCCCGTGCTGTTCCCCGCGGTTATCTACGCCCACGAGCGCTTCATCCGCCATAACCTCAAGTTCCCGTTGCATGAGGACTACTT
>JAEZPW010000159.1 GCA_023441255.1 Acidobacteriota bacterium | reverse complement strand
TCCCGACACTTTGAAACTGGTCGGCGGTAGAAAAGCCCCCTCAACCTGAGAGTGGAGCGACCGAAACGGCATGCCGGGTCAGAGACCCGGCACCACACACACCGGAACGGCATGCCGGGTCAGAGACCCGGCACTACACGGCCATTCGTCACACTACGGCTGATTTCTTTGCGCCCGATTTGGCTCCGTTTCCGCTGGCTCTGCCGCCGGCGCTCTTGCCGAAGACGCGCCGGAAGATTTTGTCGACGTTGCGCAGTTGGCGCTTGAGGTCGAAGGCGTTTTCGAGCTTGGCTCTGGGCACGCGTTTCGTGATCTCGGGATCGCCGAGTACTGCCTCTTTGAAGTTCAGCCCTTCTTTCCAGGACTTCATGGCGTGGCGCTGGACGATGCGATAGGCGTCCTCGCGCAGAATGCCCGCCTCGACGAGGTCGAGCAGGAGTTGGCCGCTGAAGACGAGGCCGCCGGTGCTCTCAAGATTGGCGATCATGCGCTTGGGATACACAAACATGGTATCCACCAGGTTCGTCGTCTTCTGCAGCAGGTAGTCTGTCAGGATCGTGGAATCGGGCAGGATAACGCGCTCGACGGAAGAGTGAGAGATATCGCGCTCGTGCCAGAGGGCGACGTTCTCCAAGGCTGCCTGCGCGTTGGAGCGGACGACGCGGGCTAGTCCGCTGATCTGCTCGCACGTCACCGGGTTCCGCTTATGCGGCATCGCTGACGAGCCTTTCTGGCCCTCGCTGAAGTACTCTTCAGCCTCGCGGACTTCCGTGCGCTGCAGGTGGCGGATTTCCGTGGCGATTTTGTCCAGCGTGGAGGCGATCACCGCGAGCGTACAGAGGTAGTTCGCGTGCCGGTCGCGCTGGATCACCTGGGACGAGATGGCCGCAGCTTTGAGCTTCAGGCGCTCGCAAATCTTTTCTTCCAGCTCAGGCTCAAGGTGCGCGAAAGTGCCCACCGCACCTGAGAACTTGCCGACCCGCATGTCTTCAGCTGCCGCGGCGAAGCGGTCGATGTGGCGGCTAACTTCGCTGTACCAATTGGCGAGCTTCAGGCCGAAGGTGATCGGCTCGGCATGAACGCCGTGAGTGCGCCCAATCATGGGCGTGTCCTTGAATTCGAAGGCCCGGCGCTTCAGGACATCTCGAAGTCGCGTCAGGTCGTCGGCGATGATCTTTGAGGCGTCGCGGACTTGCAGGGCTTGTGCCGTGTCTACCACGTCGTTGGAGGTGAGGCCGTAGTGCAACCAGCGTGAAGCGGGGCCGATCTTTTCGGCGACGGCGGTGGTGAAGGCTATGACGTCGTGCTTGACCTCGGCCTCAATGGCGGTGATTCGATCGACGTCAAAGTCGCCCTTGCGCGCGATGTCGCGAGCGGCGTCCTTGGGCACCATGCCGGCTTCGGCGAGGGTCTGCGTGGCCGCGACCTCGACGGCAAGCCACATGCGGAATTTGTTCTCATTTCCCCATATACGGCCCATTTCCGGACGTGTGTAACGAGCTATCAACTTGTCACCTCTGGCTTTTTGGTGCACCATTGCAGCATGTTGGGATTCTAATGCAAGAAAAGCCCCGCCGGTGATGGAACCGGCCCTCTTGGGGGAGAGGAGAGGGCGCTTCTTGTGGTTCGTGCTGACTGACGGGGTAGTTCGGCTACCGCGCGATCCCCCGTGAGCAGCAATGGACCCCACTTCTAAAGACAGGGGCACGACCGATGAGCCGAACTACCGGGGAGATCACGGCGAACGACTACCAGGCTCTTGCCGAGTTCCGGTATGAGATTCGCAAGTATCTTCGCTTCAGTGAACGCGCCGCACGGGATGCCGGCGTGGAACCTCAGCAACACCAACTCATGCTCGCCGTCAAGGGAATGCCGGACGGCACAGCAGCCACCATCAGCGAAGTAGCTGAACGGCTTCAGATCCAGCACCACAGCGCTGTCGAGCTGGTCGACCGTCTTGTGCAACGCGGACTTGTAAGCCGGAAACGCGGCTCCGAAGACCGCAGGCAGGTACTGGTTCAGCTTACCGGTAAGGGGGAAAAGCTGCTTCGCGACCTGGCTCTGCACCATCGCGAGGAGCTGAAGACCGCCGGTCCAGTGCTGGTGGGATCCTTGAAAAAGCTGATGAACAGCCTCGGGAAAGTAGCAACGGGAAGAGGCGGCACAGCGCGGAAAAGCTGAATCTAAGGAAAAATATCGTGGCACGAGGCGAGTTTTTCCTTGGTTCGAGTACGTACCGCAACTCATAATGGCGATGATTCAGACGAGGGCCGGCCGGGACGAAGCGGCAGCGTAGCCGGCCTCGCCACGTCCTCTGCGCCACCGGCCGCGCAGTTTCGGATGCTGCTGGTGTCGGTGCTCGCCGCAGTCATTGGCTTCGGCGCGGGCATCATCGCCTATCTTCTTTACAATCTGATCGGGCTCTTCACCAATATCGCGTTCTTCCACCGTTTCTCGTTCGCGTTTTCCAGTCCGCGATTCAGCCATCTCGGACCGTGGGTGATCGTGATACCCGTGTTCGGGGGCGTCATCGTGGGACTGATGGCGCGCTTCGGGTCTCAGAAGATTCGCGGGCATGGCATTCCCGAGGCTATGGAAGCGGTACTCGTGAACCGCAGCCGAATCGAGCCGAAAGTAGCACTACTCAAGCCGGTGTCGGCGGCCATAGCGATCGGCACGGGCGGACCGTTCGGTGCGGAAGGCCCGATCATTCAGACCGGCGGGGCTGTCGGATCGCTTGTGGGCCAGCTGGTGCACACGACGGCGGCCGAGCGGAAAGTGCTGCTCGCATGCGGCGCGGCGGCCGGAATGTCGGCAACTTTCAACACCCCGATTGCCGGCGTGATCCTCGCGATCGAGTTGCTGCTGTTTGAGTTCAAGTCACGATCGTTCATCCCGCTGGTGATCGCCAGCACCCTGGCAACGACTGTTCACGAAGTGCTGATGGGCTACGGCCCGATGTTCACGGTAGGCGCGCAGGATTTCGGCATTCCGGGTGCGCTTCCGTTTTACCTGTTGCTGGGTGTGGTTTGCGGCCTGGCGGCGGTAGGGTTCAGCAAGGCGCTCTACTGGGTGGAAGACCAGTTCGAGCGACTGCCTATCGACAATACCTGGTGGCCGGCGATTGGCGCGCTCGGCCTTGGGGTGATCGGGTTCTTCGTGCCGCGGGTCCTGGGCGTCGGTTATGACACGATCTCGGACGTTTTGAACAGTCGCCTGGCGCTCGACCTTCTCGTGGTGGTAATGGTGGCGAAAGCGGCGGCACTGCTGATCTCGCTTGGATCGGGGACTTCGGGCGGATTGCTGGCGCCAATGTTCATGTCCAGTGCGGCGATGGGCGCGGCATTTGCGCTCGGAATGAACCGCCTGTTCGGCGTACACCTGGGACCGGGAGCGTTCGGTCTGGTCGCGATGGGGGCGGTGTTCGGCGCGGCGTCGCGCGCAACCTTCACGTTCATTATCTTTGCGTTCGAAATCACGCGCGACTACAACGCGGTACTGCCGCTGATGCTGGTGAGCGTGATCGCCGACGGCGTCGCGATGGTGTTCGGGCCTACCTCCATCATGACCGAGAAGCTTGCAAGGCGCGGCCTGCGCATTCACCAGGACTACGAGCCCGATGTGCTGCAACAGGTGAACGTCTCTGAAACCATGGTGAAAGATGCGCCGACCGTCCCTGCGGACATGACCGTGGCGCGACTGGCGGAACTGGTCGCGAAAGGGGACCCGCGTGTCACGAGTCATCAAGCGCTCCCTATCGTCGATGAAGAAGGCAAGTTGGCCGGCATTATCACGAGAGGCGACTTACTTCGTGCGCTGGAGCAGGACCCGAAAGGTGAGATGCCGGTTGCAGAAGCGGGAACGACGGCGTTGGTCGTGACCTATCCTGACGAGCTCCTTTACGATGCAGCCGCCAAGATGCTGCGCAACAACGTGGGACGCCTGCCGGTCGTCACCCGCGCCGACCCAACTAAACTCGTTGGCTATCTCGGACGCTCCGGCATCATGGCAGCGCGGTTGCGACGGCTGGAAGAAGAGCATGTCCTCGAACCGGGCTGGTGGAACAGGTATCGCGAGCGCCGGCGGAATGGTGTGCCTAAGCAAGTCGCCTAATTGCAGATTGATGATTTCAGATTGCAGGTTGAAAAACTGCGGGTCAGTAATGACTCAACGTTTTCCAATCTGCAATCTACAATCTGAAATCTGCAATTACACGAAGCTCGCGTCGAACGCCCATTTATTGCACTGACTGACCTGCTTGCGAGTCATGGCGCCGATCTTGGCCAGGAACTCCTGCTCCTTGAAGACGTTGGTGTGGTAAAGCTCGGGGCCGTCGGTATTGATGGTGATGCGCACGCCGTTGCTTAGGAGCGTGCTGACGATGTGCGCGAGCTCTTGCTCGCTCTGTACCATGCGGTTCTTCAGGTTCGAGGTGGGGCAGAGTTCCAGCGTGATGCCGGCCTTGACGATCTTTTCCATCAGCCAGGGGTCGCGCGCAGCGGCGATTCCGTGGCCGATGCGGTCGGGTGTGATGTTTCGGACGACGTAGCGCATTTCTTCCAAGTTGCCGGTCTCGCCGCAATGGACGGTGACGCCCAGTCCGGCATCCCGTGCTTTCTGAAACAGCGGAGCAATCTCCTTCATAGAGAACGAGCCCTGGGCGGGGCCGGCGAGATCCACGCCGACGACGCCTTTGCCGCGGTACTTGATCGCCTTCTGAACGACAATGGCGTTCTGTTCGCGGGTGAGGCGTCGGTCCATCATAAGGATGAGTCCGGCTTTGACGGTCGGGTATTCGAGAATGGCATGCTCGAGGCCCCAGCGGGCGGCGTTGATGATGTGGTCGAGGTCGCGTTCTCCGCTGCGATTGCGGAACATTGGGTTGAAGCGCAGTTCCTGAAGGACGAGGTTGCACTTGCGGTATCCGCCGCCTATGACGCTCGATACAGATTCCTGGATTGCCTCAGGGGAGGATTGAATCAGTTCCGTCCACTTGTAGAAGCGCTCGTTAAGCTCTTTGAGGCCGCGCGTGTGGTCGTCGCCGCGCATGGTGACCATGGACTCGAATTCCCAATAATCCTTGGTGGGCAGGCGGATGCCCTGGCGATGGGCGATAGACCAGAGTATTGGCGGGTCGACGGCCCCGCCCAGATGAGTGTGCAGTTCAGCTCTAGGTGTGGTGGTGCTTGCAGGCATGTACCATCATAACGTCCAGAGGTGGATGAGTGCAGCGTCTGCTTCTGTTTGCCTGTCTCTCCGTTGACGTCGTGAGAATTACGAGCCTACCGCCCAGCCGGACGATAGCCGACGAAAGAACTTCACAGCGTGGTCTATAATTCGTAATCTCCTGATTGCATTATCTGGTGATCCGGCGTCGCTGGAAGCGGCAGCGCCTAATAGAGTCGCTCGCCATCGAACTGAGCCGGCAAACCGTCAGTCGTACACTGCCCACGAGGGTGTAGAGAGGAGGCGGCATGGCTCAAGGGACGTTGGTCGGCGTGAAGTCCGGTGGTTATAAAAGGATCGTTTACATCATCTGCATGGTGGCCGCGCTGGGCGGGCTGTTGTTCGGCCTTGACCAGGGATTCATTGCGAACTCACTCGAGACCATCGAACAGCATTACCACTTCGGTGTGCAGGGCGGAGAGCGCTACTCGGCCATTCTGGCAACGGGCGGCATCGTCGGCGCGTTACTCTCGGGTTTATTTGCGCGCTTCCTCGGGCGCAAGCGGAGCCTGCTCTTCGCCGGCTTCATTTTCACGGCGGCCTCGGCACTCTCGGCGGTACTCCCGCCGCTGCAGGTGCTTTCGGCGTGCCGCTTCGTCCTCGGCTTCGGCGTCGGGGTGGCCTCCTTCGTCGTGCCACTCTATCTCGCCGAAACCGCCCCAGCGTCCATCCGTGGCTCGATGGGCACGCTCTTCCAGTTGATGATCACGATCGGCATATTCCTGATCTCCCTGACAAACGTGATCATCGCACGGACGTTCGTGAACTCAACAACCTCGCTGCCGCTGATGTTTCTGACCATCACGCTGTTCGCGGCCTTGATGTTTGCCGGCGGCTTCATGCTCCCCGAAAGCCCGCGCTGGCTGATGCTGAAGGGCCGGAAGGAGCAGGCAGTAGCCGTCCTGCGCCGCACGCTGAACACGCAGCAGGAGATCGATTTCGAAATCGAGGAGATCGAGCGGGCCCTGCACGGACCCCAAGGCGCGGGTCTTGGAATAGTGCTGCGCCGCTACTTCCTCAAGGTACTCATGGTAGGCGTGCTGTTGCAGATGTTCCAGCAACTCGTCGGCATCAACATGATGATCTACTACTCGCCGACCATCTTTGGGTATGCCGGCATGAAGGGATTACTCGCGGCAATGACCGTCCCGACGGTGAACATGCTCTTCACCTTCCCCGCGATACACCTGGTCGAGAAGTGGGGACGCAAGAAGCTGCTCTACGTGGGCGCCGTGGTAATGCTCATCACCATGATCGCCGCCGGTATCGCTTTCCAGACGATCGGTTCCGCCTCCGATCCGGCATTGATCGGCGGCACCCCCAAAGCCGTGCTGCTCGTTTCGGCAATCCTCTACATCTTTGGTTTTGCGGTCTCCTGGGGACCCGTCGCATGGCTCGTCTGCTCCGAGATCTTCCCGCTCGAGGGACGCGAGGTCGGCATGACGATAACGACCATGGTCAACTGGACTTTCGCGGGTCTCGTGATGGCGAATGCACTGTCGTTCATGCAGGCGCACGGGAACGCGTCCATCTTCTATGTGTTCGCGGGCTTCTGCGTGGTCGCGATCGTCTTCGTGGCGTTCTTCGTGCCTGAGACAAAGGGGATCACGCTCGAAGAAATGGAGTTCAACCTGAAGAACGGCGTGCGTCTGCGCAATCTGGGAAACCGCACAATCGTTCGGGGAACCGCACCGGCCTCACAGGCGGCGCAGAAGTAGTACCGACGTGCAGGAGAACCGGATTTGGCTTTATGGAGTCCCCAGCGGAGTTCACCTGTTTTTTCGAGGATCGGGTGGAAGCAGGGCGGCAGCTCTTCTTCCCCCGGCCTAGTACGCCACCCTCGTACGGCATGAACTCTTTTGCACCTTCCTCACTGGTCAGCCGCATCAGACACCATCATTGATGTTGATCCCCAAGGGCGTGCCCCATGGGGAACTCGGTTTTCTGGAACAGGGCTATGGACGAGCGAGCCGGCACATACCAGTTCGGCCCCTTTCGCCTCGAGGTAGGGCAGCGGCGCCTGCTACGGGGTGAAACGGAAATAGCGCTGCGCCTGAAGGTCTTCGAAACGCTCCGAATCCTCCTCGAGAACGCCGGTCGTCTCCTCACCAAGGAAGAACTGCTGTCGGCCATCTGGCCAGATACCGTCGTCGAGGAGAACAATCTTAACCACAACATTTCCGTGTTGCGCAAAGCGCTGGGCGAGAACGTTGGCGAGACCTACATAGAGACTGTCCCGAAGGTGGGTTATCGTTTTGTCAGACCGGTAGAGGCCGTCGCTCCTCGGACCGGCGGGCCTGCTCGAACTGCAGTCCGCTCGCAGCAGGAGATCCGTTACTGCATGACCTCGGACGGGGTTCGCCTGGCCTGGGCCAGCGTAGGCAGCGGACCGC
This sequence comes from Acidobacteriota bacterium, assembly GCA_023441255.1. Lineage (GTDB taxonomy): Bacteria > Acidobacteriota > Terriglobia > Terriglobales > Acidobacteriaceae > JAEZPW01. Next base: position 2,215 of record JAEZPW010000159.1, on the reverse strand, counting down.
CGCTGGTGAAAGCGTCGAATTGGCTTACGCACCTCGATTACGAGTGGGACAGTCCCATCTGGCGCCATTGGTGGAGCGATCTGGGTGCGTACCACCGCATCGTCCGCTACGACGAGCGTGGGAATGGTCTATCGCAACGCGATGCTTCCCCCATCAGCTTCGATACGTGGGTATGCGACCTTGAGACGGTCGTCGACGCCGCTGGACTGGATCGGTTTCCACTGCTGGGCATCTCCCGCGGAGGCTCTATCGCGATCGCTTACGCGGTCAAGCATCCCGAGCGCGTCAGTCATCTCGTCCTGTATGGCGCGTTTCCGACCGGCCTGAACCACCGCGGAACTCCGGAAAAGCTGGAGGCGCGCCGTGCGCTCGTAAGCCTGATGCGGCTGGGCTGGGGACACAACTATCCTGCCTTCTGCAAGCTTTTCACTTGCCGCTTCATACCGCAGGCCACGCCCGAACACGAGAAATGGTTTGATGACCTGCAACGCATCTCGACGTCGGCCGAAAACGCGGCCCGGTTGATGGAGATCGACGATAACATCGACGTTCGCCCACTTCTCCCGCAAGTGCGCGTCCCTACGCTTGTGGTGCACTGCGACAATGACCAGGTGGTCTCACCGGAACACGGACGCCAAATTGCTGCCGAAATCCCCGGCGCGCGGTACGTCTCCCTGCACAGCGCCAACCACCTGCTGCTCGCGGAAGAGCCAGCCTGGCCGGTGTTCCTCGAAGAATTGCGAGCGTTCTTGAGCCGGCGGGAAGGTGCGGTCGCTGCCTAAGATGGCGGTACGGATGCGACGTCGGAGAAGCGCCTGGTCGCCGGTGATGAAGCAACTTTCGAGGTCAAGTCGTCAGTAACACGAGAGCGGCGCGCAGCCGTTCAGGAAACGCTGATAGAATAACCGGCCATTGGGGTAGCGGTTGGCTGCACGTAAGGCCATCGATGGTCGCCGCTGTGGGGATAAATGGCTAAGTACGTCTTCGGCCCATACCTGCTCGATATCGAGGACCGCCGCCTCGTCCGCGAGGATCAGGACTTACGTCTCAGAGGCAAGCTGTTCGATACTCTTCGCGTCCTGGTCGAGAACGCGGGTCGCCTCGTGCGCAAAGACGACCTCATGCAGGCCGTCTGGCCGGACTCAATCGTTGAAGAGAACAATCTGGATCACTGCATCTCACAACTCAGGAAGTTGTTTCATCCGGCCACTTACATTGAAACGGTTCCGCGCCACGGCTACAGATTCGTTGGCGAGGTCAGTCCGTCTTCACCACAATCGAGGCTCATCCAAGTGGAACCCGCGCTGGAGGGCGAAGCCGGCGCGCAGTCCATAAGCTCCTTCAACGCCAGTGATGGCGTTCGCATTGCATACACGGTGGGCGGCGAGGGACCCGTTCTGGTGCGCACGATCGACTGGCTTAACCACCTTGATTTCGAATGGAAGAGCCCGTTCCTGCGGCATTGGCTTTCCGAGGTCATGCGCCACAACACGCTCGTGCGCTACGATCAGCGCGGCAGCGGACTATCCGATTGGAACGTGCACGACTTTTCCTTCGAGCGAACGGTGCGCGACTTCGAAGAACTGGTCGATGCCGCGGGACTGGAAAGGTTCGCCATCCTTGGCGGCTGCCAGGGCGCGGCGGTTGGGACCGCTTATGCCGTTCGCCACCCGGAACGCGTAACTAAGCTGATCTTCTACGGAGCGTTTGCGAATGGCTGGCCCTCGCCGGGCGACGGTGTCATGGAGCAATTTCATGCACTACTCACGCTTGTGCGGGTCGGCTGGGGACGCGACAACCCGGCATTCCGGCAGCTATGGACAACTCTGTTCCAGCCTGATGCCGATTCGGCGCAAATGGACTGGCTCAACGAGTTGCAGCGCATCTCCACGTCGCCCGACAACGCCGTCCGTATGATGCAGGAGTTTCCCAGGATCAAGATACTCGACTTGCTTCCCAAGATTTCCTGTCCCACACTGGTGCTGCACTCGCGTGATGATGCTGCCGTGCCTGTGCAGGAAGGCCGGCTCATAGCGGCACGCATCCGCGGCGCACGATTTGTCGAGTTGCCCAGCCGCTCCCACCTTGTTACTCCAGGTGACCCCGCCTGGGATGTTTTTGTCGAAGCCTTTTCCAACTTCATGGACTGGAAAACTCCTCAGGCTGCACCGGTACGGCGCTCTGCCTGAGACTCGCCATAAGACAGGTGTGGGGG
>JAEZPW010000157.1 GCA_023441255.1 Acidobacteriota bacterium | reverse complement strand
TGTTCTGATTTCGTAAATTTTCACCCCGCCATGTTCGAATCGGAAAATCCGCTGGTACATTCTTGCGGAGCGTGCCCTGGCAGTCTGGAATTCGGAGCCCACCGCCCTTGGTGTGTCGTTACTAAGTCGTAAACTTCGCGGACCAGGCGGTTCAGACCGGGATATCTGATTTCACCGGATCTGACTGTCAGATTTAAGTCGTTTAAACGGTAAGATTTGACTGATTCTGCCGGGTAGGGGGAGGGTGGTAACCAGAAGGTACAGACCGGGCACATCCCTGACACATTGAACCGGGCACATACCTGACCCCCGGCGAACGGTGTGTTCCGGGTGCGATAATCGACTGGTGCCCCTTGGGACTTACATCTCGGTTCCGTTCTGCCGAACTAAGTGCACGTACTGCAACTTTGCGTCGGGGGTGTTTTCCAAGGCCGCCTTCGGCCGTTACGTCGAAAAGACCTGTGCCGACATCGCTGCCGCCGAACCCCTGGCCGCAGAGATGGGCGGCCAATTCGAGCGGTTTGTCGACTCCATCTACCTTGGCGGCGGGACGCCGACGGTGTTGGCGAGCGACGACCTGGTTCGCATCTTCAGGGCGATAGATCGAACATTTGAGGTATCACCTGAAGCCGAGGTGACCGTAGAGTGCGCGCCCGGGACACTTACGCCGGAATTGATGAACGTGTTGGTGCGATGCGGAGTGAATCGGGTCAGCCTGGGCATGCAGTCGTTCGTGGACGAGGAAGCCCGCGCGGTAGGCAGGCTGCACTCGCGCGAGATTACGTTGCGTGATATCGACACGCTACGAACGGCGAGCATCGACAACATCAACCTGGACCTGATTGCCGGGTTGCCGCACCAGACTGCCGAGAGTTGGACTTATTCGCTCGACGAAACGATCGCGACCGGCGTGCCGCACGTCAGCGTCTACATGCTTGAGATCGACGAAGACTCGCGACTTGGCCGCGAGTTGATCGCCGGTGGAACGAAGTACCACGCGCACTTCGTCCCCGACGAAGACCTGATGGCCGAGCTTTACGTGGAGGCTGGACGGCGGCTAAACCAGACAGGAATTTGCCAGTACGAGATTTCCAATTTCGCCCGTACAGCGTATCAATCCCGTCACAACTTAAAGTATTGGACGAGGCAGCCTTACATGGGCTTCGGCGTGGACGCTCACTCCATGCTGCCAGCGAAAGCAGGCTCTGGTTTTGAGGCGGTTCGATTCTCCACTCCGGATTCTCTGGACGGATTTCTTGCCGCTGAAGGTTTCTCGCGGACGACAGTTTCAGCGGGCGCGGCACTGGAAGAAGAGTTCTTCCTGGGCCTTCGGCTTAACCGTGGAGTCGACGTGCGCAGCATCGGTGAGCGCTACCGAATGCCTGTAACGCTCAACTCGGCCATTGCTGACCTGACCGCCTGGGGCTTACTGGTGCGCGACGGTGACATGCTGCGCCTTACCGATCGTGGACGGCTGTTGTCGAATGAAGTCTTTGAGAGGTTCCTCAACGCACCCGCAAGGAACTAAACGCTAAGAGCGGTGATCAGCCGTTAATCGCTGGTCGTGACGTACCGTGTTTGGGATAAACCGGTCGTCAGCTTTCCGGTTTCAGCTGCCTGTATCCAAGCGGCCGCGCATCGGTAGAAAAATGACGCAGCACACGCCGCGCTGTTCTTTGCCGTACGAACGAAGGCGCACTGTTCCGCCGTGCTTCAGAACGATGCTCCTGGTTACCCAAAGGCCCAATCCATGGCCTCGTTCGATCTTTGTGCCGACGAAAGGTTCGAAGGCAGACGTGGTTTCGTTCGGGAGCGCGCACTTGCCCGCGTTGGCGACGATGATGCGAACGCCTCGGTCGGCGGCATTGCGGAAGGAGTGCGACCTATGGGCCCGGATACGAATGGTCCCTTGCTCCGGCGAGTGTTCGAGCGCATTCACAACCACGTTCATCAGGGCCTGTCGCAGCTCATCGGGGAACCCAAGCAGGATGCCCGAGAAGCGAAGGTCGGTTTTGAGTGTCTGCCGTTTGCGTTCCGCCTGAGGACGGCAAGTCTGCACCACGTCCTGCAGGATGTGCCGCAGGTCCACGGGTTCGGGACTCGTGGGCTTGCGATACAGGGACAGCATTTCCCGGGCGATATGCGCAACCCGATCCGTTTCCTGCCGCGCGATATCCAGATACTTCCTTACCTCCGGCGACGTTACTTCGGGGGATGAAGAGGCCATGTAAACGGCGCCAACGACTGAGCTTAACGGATTGTTAATTTCGTGGGCCAGCGAGGCGGCCATGTCGGCCGTGGCAATAAGCTTTTCACGCTCGACAACAAGTTGGCGCGCTTCGCGCCTCGAGGTCGAATCAAGGCTGATACCAGCCATCAGGGAAGCGCGGCCGGACTCGGTCTGGAGAACTTGCCCCCATACCGACAGCCAGCGCTCTGGGCCGCCAATTCTCGGCCGGAACTCGACTTCGAGCAGCCCTGTTTCCCGCGCACGTCGAACAGCGCGCATAACGGTTCGTCGATCGCGCGGGTCGACTTCGCGCATGGCTGCCCGAAGAGAACCCGACCGCACCGGCCGACCGGCGTCGGCGGGATCTTGCCAGGTGAAGGCTCGGGAGACGGCGTCGTAGCTCCAGATCCACAACCCTGCGGCCTTATAGGCCAGCATCAGTTTCTTTTCGCTCTGCGCCAGCGCGGCGCGCGAGACCTGCAGTGATTTCGCCATTGACGCCACTGCTTGCGAGAGCTCGCGAATTTCTCCTGTTCCCGTGATCGGCACCGGAGAGTCGAAATCACCTTGCTTCAGCGCGCGAATCCTCTTCCGAAGCAGCTTGAGAGGGTGCGTGAGTAGATAGCCGAGCAAGTAGGCCAGGACCGCCGAACCAAATATGAAGCCGGCAACAGTCTTGCTGAGCTTTACGCGGAGCCGATCGATGGGCGCCAACGCTGCTGCCCGTGGCATTCCTGCGATGAGGCAGCCGTGCAGCATGGGCTCATAGCGGAACACACGGAATCGTTGGACTCCACCTTCCTTTTCAATGGTCCAGTTATTCACTCCATCGAGGCAGCGGGAGAGCGCGAGTGAGCGCGAACGGGGTTCCGCCGGGACGAGAAGACTTCTGACCTGACCATCGAACTGTGCCACAAGATCGCCCGAACGCTCCGGAACGACCGCAAGTTCCCGGAGCGGAGCAGTGCCGGACTGCAACTCGATCCTCAATCCACTCTCGCGATCGCTGTAACTGAAGACGAGCAGAGGCAAACCTGCCGAATCGGATCTCAGCGACAGGGGTACGGGCTGTGGCGACGGTCCCGCAACGAAATCCCCGACCATAAGGTGCTTGTTCCGCCGCAAATACAATCGAGCGCCCCGCGCATGTTCCTTGCGAAGAAAGGGGCGGATCAATTCGGTGGCGCACACGGCATTGAACTTCCCGGTATCACAGGCCAGATCGAGTGATTTCGTAAAATTCGCGAGCCGTTCCTGGCGATGGCGAAGGTCACTGTCAATCGCGTCGGCGCGTGCTTCGGTCGCGGTTTCAAGGGAAGAAACCGCATGTTCCTCAAGGCTGCGCCAGGCAGCTCGATAGGCAATAAAAGTAATCGAGCCGGCGACTGCGATGACCAGCAAAACCAGTACGACCGTGAGTTGCACCCGGACGGGGACTGACCTTAAACCGGCAAACACACGACACCACCCGCAGTTAACGTTAGTCGAGCGAACGTACGGACTTGGTGGCGCGCGCCAGCGGAATTCTTACTGTGGCCAGCGAGAGTAGACCACCTGCAAATCAGCGACAACGGAAATAGTGCCTTAAGAAGTAGATCGAGACACTTAGTGGTAAACAGCAGCTCAGGTTGAAAACACCCCTAAGGTATTTGCTGCGAGACTGAGTTCTTCCTAGCTGCACACGAGAGGCTTACCCCGAAGCTCGCGGGCGGCTTGCGCCAGGCTGTCGGGTGTACCCAGGTCACGCCAGTAGTATTCGTCAGCGCGAAAGGCGACGATCTTTTCGCCCGCGCCGGCGATGCGCAGATAGGCGGGAATGATGGGGAACGCGCCCTCCTCGGCGAGCATGGGAAGCAGTCGCGGCGAGATTACGTGGATGCCAGTGAATGCGAGTGGCTGCATGTTCGCGGAGGGGCGAACGATCTCCGGTTCGCAGTCGCGTCCCGCACGACGACCACAGAGTTGCAGTTCTTCGTCGAAGATCAGGTAGCGTGAAGTCTCGCGTTGATGGACCGCAAGGGTCGCGAGCGCCCGATTCTCCACGTGAAAGCGCAACATGCGGTGGAGGTCGATGGTGCTGACGATATCGACGTTGTGAACTATGAAGGGCTCGTCAAGTTTGTTTGAATCACAAAGGAAGAAGGGAGCTGCTTTCTTCAGGCCACCCCCCGTGTCGAGCAGGACATCCTCATGCGAAATCTCGACACGAAGGCCGAAGTTCTGGTTCGCGCGCAGGCAATCAACAACCAAGCCGGCGAAGTGATGAACGTTCACGATCACGTCGGTAACACCGAACTCGTCACGCAGTCGGGTGAGGGTGATTTCGAGCAGTGTACGGCCATTCACCTCGACTAAAGCCTTGGGGCGTGTGTCAGTGAGCGGTCGCAAACGTGTGCCGAGTCCGGCGGCCAACACCATCGCCTTCATTGGGCGCTGTTCTCCAATTCGCGATGGCGGATTACAACTTCGACTCCATTCTTCTCGCGCAGGTGCTTGGCGAGTTCTTCGGCCAGGTATACGGAACGGTGCTGCCCTCCCGTGCAACCGAACGCGATCATAAGATTCCGGAACCCGCGTTGCCGGTAGTTGGCAACACTGGCATCCACGAGCGACAGGACGCTGGCGAGGAACTGGTGCACGCTTGATTGCTGGTTGAGGTAATCGATGACTGCGGTGTCCTTGCCGGTAAGCGGCTTGAAGTG
>JAEZPW010000088.1 GCA_023441255.1 Acidobacteriota bacterium | reverse complement strand
ACCCCGTACCGCGCAGCCGGGTTCGAGCCAACGATGTACAGCGCCTTCAGCGTGCCATCGCCGGCAGCCTTCATCATATCCCGCAGGGCCAAGCCAGGCTCTGCGGGAGCCTCGGCGTGCCACTCGCCGGCAAACTTGCCGTCTGTGCCGACAGGTACGTAACCGGGCAGCAGGTGCGGGTAGAGGCCCATGTCTGCGGCGCCACGCGAGTTGGCATAGTCGGCGAGGCAGACGAACTTGGCGTTGGGCAGAGTCTCGCCGAAGCTGCGCAGTGTCTCGATGTCAGCGCCGCGGAACTCCGATCCAAAGATGATGACCAGGCTGGGTTCAGCCTTGAGCTTGTCGCGTAAAGCGGTCCACTGCTCTCGCGTGGGAGTCGCCACAGGTGCGGCTCCGGGCGCGGACCCGGTCGGGGGCTGAGTCGCTGCGGGTGCTTCAGTTGTTGCCGCCGGCAGGAGCGCGTCGAGCGCGGCATCATCGCCAGCCAGGAATTTCGCTACACTTGAATACGCTCCCGCAGGAACCTGCAGGAATATCTGAGCCTGGCGACGCAGTTTGATGGCTTCCGAGTTGATGACGTACAGCTTTGCCCGGTGGAGCCGCACATTGGTACGGATCTGCCACGCCAGCAGCGGATGCTGGTTGGTGGGATCGTTGCCGATCAGGAGCATCGCAGGCGCGTTGAACAAGTCGCGCATGCTGGCCGTTGCGTCCTTATATCCCGAAAGCGCCTTGGAGAAAGCAGGGAAGTCCGCCGTGCGGTGGTGGTCGATGTTGTTCGTCTTGAGCACCACACGCGCGAACTTTTGCAAGAGGTACGCTTCCTCGTTCGTGATGCGATTGGAGCCGACCACGCCTACGGCGCCGGCCGCATTCTTGAAATTGCGCGCCACCAACCCGAGGGCCTCGTCCCATGAGGCAGGCACAAGCTTGCCGTTGCGGCGAACGAGGGGCTCGCGAATCCGTTCTGGATTCTTAATGGCATCGAAGGCGTAGCGGCCTTTGATACACAGGAAGTCGCCATTGATGCCGCTTTTGTCGCGGTTGTCTCCACGAACGATTTCCATGCCCGTGGACGAGCGGCGCACGCCCAGCGTCGTCTTGCAGCCGTCTGCGCAGTGCATGCAGGTGGTGCCGACGTGTTTCATCTCCCAAGGGCGCGTCTGGTAGCGGTAAGACCCGCTGGTGAGCGCGCCGACCGGGCATATGTCGATGCACATGCCGCATTCTTCGCACTCGAGGTGATCTCCCTTGTTGGGAGCGATGACGGAGCGGACGCCGCGCTGCTGGATGCCAAGCGCCCACACGTCCATGCCTTCGCCGCAGACGCGCACGCAACGGTAGCAGAGGATGCAGCGCGGACGGTCGAAGAACACCACGGGCGACCACTGCTGCTCGTCACGGTGGTTCTTGATGTCGATGAACTTCGAGTTGGCAGCGCCATACTTGAAGGTCATGTCCTGCAACTCGCACTGGCCGCCCGCGTCGCAGACGGGGCAGTCAAGCGGGTGATTGGCGAGGACGAGTTCGAGCATTGCCTTGCGCGCCTGCTTCACCTCGTCGCTCTCGGTGCTTACTGTCATGCCTTCCTGCACGACAGTGGTGCAGGCCGTCTGAAGCTTGGGCATCTTTTCAATGCGCACCAGGCACATGCGGCATGCACCCTGCAAAGACAGGCCGGGGTAATAGCAGAACGCCGGGATCTCGATGCCGTATTGCTTGCAGGCCTCGATCAGCAGGGTTCCCGCGGGAACCGTGAGCTTCTTGCCGTCAACCGTTATGTTCACGTCAGCCATTTAGGACCAGTTCTCAGTTGTCAGTTCTCAGTCGGCAGATCACGCCAATACCGGAACCTTGTCTTCGGCGTGCTCATAAGGGCACGTGCCGTTCAGGTGCGCCTCAAACTCTTCGCGGAACTTCTTCACCATGCCCTGCACGGGCATGGCGGCAGCATCGCCGAGCGGGCAGAACGTACGCCCGAGCATGTTGTCTGCCAGATACTTCAGGTTATCAATGTCTCGTGCCTCGCCCGCTCCGCCGTGGAAGCGATGCAGCGTCTTCTTCAGCCAATCGGTCCCTTCACGACAGGGGATGCACCAGCCGCAGCTTTCATGCTGATAGAAGTCGATGGTGCGCTGCAAGAACTTGACGATGCAGGTGGTGTCGTCGAGCACAATCACGCCGCCGGAACCCAGGAACGTTCCGATCTTCATCAGCGAATCGAAGTCCATCGCGACATCGACTTCGTCGGCCTTGAGTATGGGAACGGACGAGCCGCCCGGGACGACTGCCTTCAGCTTGCGGCCTTTCCAAACCCCGCCGCCGACCTCGTTGATCATCTTGCTCAGGTTGTAGCCGAGCGGCAGTTCGTAGACGCCGGGCTTGTTGATGTGGCCCGAGAGGCAGAAGAGCCGCGTGCCACCATTCTTTGGCGTTCCGAGCGCGGCATATTTCTCGCCGCCCATCATGATGACGTGCGGAACACTGGCCAGCGTCTCGGCATTGTTGATGATGGTGGGTCCCCCGTAGAGGCCAACCACGGCAGGGAAGGGCGGCCTGATTCGCGGCACACCGCGCTTGCCTTCGAGCGATTCCATCAAGGCCGATTCTTCACCGACTTCATAAGCGCCCGCGCCGCTGTGGACGTAGATGTCCAGATCGTAGTTCGAGCCGAAAATGCCCTTGCCCAGGAAGCCTTTCGCGTAAGCCTGTTTTACTGCCCGCTCCATGATCTCGATCAGGTAGCGGTACTCGCCGCGCAAGTAGATGTATCCGTTGTGCGAGTTGATCGACATCGCGGCGATCATCACGCCCTCGATGACCGAGTGCGGATCGTGCTCGAAAATCAGGCGATCCTTGCAGGTGCCGGGTTCCGATTCGTCGCCGTTGCACAGGACGTACTTGGGCTTGGCGCTTTCCTTGGGCACGAACGACCATTTCATGCCGGTTGGGAAGCCTGCGCCGCCACGGCCGCGCAGGTTGGAGGCCTTTACCTCGTTGATAATGCCGTCGGCGCCCAATTCGAGAGCGCGCCGCGCAGCCTTGTAGCCGTCCAGTTCGATATAGCGATCGATAGCGGTCGCGCCCATGCCGAAACGGCGCGAAACGACTCTTACCTCGTCGGGATGTGAAACCAAAGTTGCCATTAGTAATTCGCTCTTGGCTGTTGGCTCTTGGCCGTTAGCAATTCAACAATCACCTACTGCCGCGATTTTGCGGCGTAGTCGTCGATGACTTTGCCTACGCTTTCCGGCGTCAGGTTCTCGTGGAAGTCGTAGTTCACCTGCATCGCCGGACCCCAGCTGCAGGCGCCGATGCACTCGACCTCTTCCAGCGAGAAGGTGCCGTCCGGCGTCGTCTGCTTATGCCCTATTCCGAGCTTCTGCCTGGCGGCTTCGAAGACATCCTCGGCGCCGCGCAGCATGCAGCAGATATTCGTGCAGACCTGCACTTTGTACTTGCCGACCGGCTTGCGCGTGAGCAGCGAGTAATAGCTGATCACGTTCTCAACTTCGAGCACCGTCAGGTCCAGGCGTCGGGCGATTTCGGCGATCACTTCATCGCTCAGATACCCGACCTCGTCCTGGACGTAGAGCAGCGTCGGCACAAGCACCGAGCGCTTAATGGGATAGTGGGTCAGCCATTCGGCGAAGCGTTGTTCGAATTCCGGTGAAAATTGCATGTCTTAAAAGGCTTACCTCAGCGGCTAAAGCCGCCGGTCTCTATCGCTCTTTGCGGCACGGCTGAAGCCGTGCCCTTTCAAACCGTCACTACTGCTCTGCGTGGCGCGGCAGAGCCGTGCAGTTTCAAACCGCCACGACCGTTCTGTGTGGCACGTACGAGGGTGCCCTTTCAAACCGTCACTGCTGCTCTGCGTGCACCGTTAAAGCCGTGCCTTATAAAGCGTCATCTTCCGCTCTGTGTGGAACGGCTGAGCCGTGCCCTTTCAAAGCTTCAGTTCTGAACTTACTCGAACTCTCTCCTGGGCGCGGCCTGCTCCGGACCTATGCGCCCCGCGACAATCTCGGCCTTGAAGTAGTTCTCGCCCATCACGGGGTATCCGGCCAGGCGCCGCAACATCGCAAGCTGACCGATGTGCGTCAGCGCATCGGCGACCGGACCCTGGAACAACTGCTCTACGCCGTATCCGAGTGGCGCATCCGACGCCAGGTAATCGTCAAATGCCTTCAACCCGGCGAAGAACCGCGCGACTTCTTCATCCCACTTCAGCGGCCTCGAGTCATGCCATTCCTGTTTTCCGCGTGCGATGGAGAGCGCCCAGTCGAAAAGGTCACCCACGTGCGCCAGGATTTCGCCCGGCATTCTCGTCTTTTCGGCGACCCGGAAAGTCGAGAAATCCGCAGGCACCCCGTGGAGCACCTTGGCTCCGCGATAGGCGATCGTCGCGACTGTGTGCCTCAGCAACTGCCGAGCCTCTGGCACCGCTTTCTGTGCTGCTGTTTCCACGGACCTTCTCTCCCACCCGGTACGGCTTGACTCTCCAGAACTACCGGTCAACGTCGCCCAGCACGATGTCGATGCTTCCGATCGCTGCGACTACGTCGGCGATCAGGCGGCCTTCGCACATTTTCGGCAATGCCTGAAGATTTGCGAACGATGGGGCTCGTACATGTACACGGTAGGGTTTAGGCCCACCGTCGCTGACCACGTAGAATCCGATCTCGCCGCGAGGCGATTCGATCGCCTGATAGACCTCGCCTGCTGGAACCGTGAATCCCTCGGTGATGATCTTGAAGTGATAGATGAGGGATTCCATCTGGGTCTTCATTGCCTCGCGCGGCGGCAGTACGACCTTCGGAGCGTCGGCCTTAAGAGGTCCGGCTTCGGGCATGCCGTCCAGCGCCTGCAGGCAGATCTTTTGGGATTCCCGCATCTCCAGCACGCGGCACACGTAACGCGCCCAAACGTCGCCGTCGGTCATGACCGGCACATTGAACCGGAACTTCTCGTATCCGCTGTACGGCTCATCGCGGCGCAGGTCAATATCAACGCCGCTCGCCCGCAGCGTGGGGCCGCACGCTCCAAGAGCGATGGCGTCTTCAGCTGAGAGGTACCCCACGCCCTTGATGCGCCGTTGCCAGATCGGATTGCCCGTAAGCAGATCCTCGTACTCGTTGATCTTGGCAGGGAAGGACTCAACCCATTTGCGTGTCCGCGCCATCCAGTCGAGTGGCGGTTCCACGGCGATTCCGCCCACGCGGAAGATCGACGTAAACATACGCTGTCCGCCGATCGCCTCGAATAGACGCAGCAGATCCTCGCGTTCCCGGAAGCAATAGAGGAACACCGTCATCGCGCCGATGTCCAAAGCGTGGGTGCCGAGCCAAACAAGGTGCGACTGGATACGCGTCAATTCCGTCAACAGGACGCGGAGCCACACGGCGCGCTCGGGAATCTCCAGCCCGAGCAGCTTTTCGACCGCCAGCACATATCCAAGCTCGTTGCTGAATGGAGCGAGATAGTCCATGCGGTCGGCCAGCGGCACACATTGCTGGTAGAACTTGGCCTCGTAGGTCTTTTCAATGCCGGTGTGCAGATACCCAATATCGGGCATCATGCGGACGACGGTCTCGCCGTCAATCTCCAGGATGAGGCGGAGCACACCGTGAGTCGAGGGGTGCTGCGGCCCCATGTTCAGGATCATCGTGCGGTCCTGCGAGGTCGGTTCGAGCACGGGAGGCTGTGTAAGATGGCCCATTAGCGATAGCCCTCGACTGGGTAATCTTTGCGCAGCGGATGTCCTTCCCAATCCTCCGGCATCATGATGCGCCGCAGGTAGGGATGGCCCTCAAAACGAACGCCGAAGAGGTCAAATACTTCACGCTCGTAGAAGTTCGCGCTGGGGAATTCGGACGTAATCGACTCGAGCCTTGGATCGTCGCCCGCCAGCTTCACTTTGAGCCGCACGCGATCCTTGTTGGGAATTGAAAGCAAGTGGTACACCACCTCGAAGCGCGGCTCCACGGGGTACCAGTCAACGCAGGTCACATCGGAGAGGTAGTTGTACCTCAGCGAGCGATCATCCTTAAGCATGGCAACTGCGTCCCGAATGAACTCCCTGCGAATCCAAACCGTAAGTTCGCCACGGTCAAACTTGGCCGCTTCCACAGCATCGGCGTTCCACCCCAACAGACTTGCCACGGCTGCGCGTTCTCTAAGCTGTTCGAGATCAGTGATTGCTGGTTCGAGCGCCATTTACCTGCTCCCCGGTGCGCCGATTTCGTCCAGCTCGGCGACTTTCGTTCTGGTTCCCCCGCGCACCGCAGCCAGGAACTCCTGTGAACTGTAGGTGCTCACGGCGCCCTTGCTCGTCTCTGCCCAGTCCAGCACTCCCTTTTTCCATATATAAAAGAGGCCGACCAGGATTATCGCCATGTACACAAGCATTTCCCAGAAGCCGAACATCCGCAGTTCTTTCAGCAGGATGGCCCAAGGATAGAGAAACACGGCTTCCACATCGAACAGGATGAAAAACATCGCGACCATGTAGAACTTGACCGAGAAACGTTCGCGGGCGTCGCCGACCGGGGCCATGCCGCACTCGTAGGGCTGGAACTTAGCCCGCGTATAGCGGTGACGTCCTATGATCTGCGACAGAATGACGATTCCACTGGCGAGTCCGAAGGCGACCGCCAGGTGAATCAACAACGGAAGATAGCGCGCAAAATAGTTCTCAGGCATATAGTGCTAGTCGCACTCCGCGTAACCTAAAGGGAACACTCGAGTTTAGTTACGGTATCCAAACAGTGTCAAGTGCCCGTATTGCAACGTTTTCCGCGCTGACGCAAGCCGCCAGAGCACTAAGTCCTGTACAGGCCGACCTCGCTCGTAGATGGACGGGTCATTAGTTCCCGGATGGCATCCCGAGGCGGTTTTCCGTCGTTCAGGATGGCGTGCATCTGGTCGGTGATCGGCATTTCCACTCCCGCCCTATTCGCCAAACCGACGGCCGCTTTGGTGGTCAGCACCCCTTCAGCGACCATACCGTGCATCCCGGCAATGATGTCGTCCAGTTTTTTGCCGCGGCCCAGTTCCACACCGACGGTCCGATTTCTGGAGAGGCCGCCCGTACAAGTCAGGACCAGATCTCCCATTCCCGCCAGGCCGGCCATGGTTTCGGGTCGCCCTCCGCACGCGACTGCCAGTCTGGTGATCTCGGCAAGGCCGCGCGTAATAAGCGCCGCGATCGTGTTGTGACCCAGGTTCAGACCGTCACAGACTCCGGCGGCGATGGCGATCACGTTCTTCAGCGCGCCCCCGAGTTCCACGCCGGCGATGTCGTCATTGGTATAGACGCGGAACGCGGGATCGCTGAATTCGCGCTGCACGGTACATGCCAACTCGCGGTTTTTGGAGGCGATGGTTATGGCGGTCGGATCGCCTTTGGCAACTTCTCTGGCGAACGAAGGCCCGCTGAGCGCTCCTATGCGGGGCACAAAACCTGCGCTCTCGCAGACTACGTCATGGATGACCTCATCCATGCGCAGCAGCGTTTCGTTCTCGATGCCTTTGGTGGCGCTCACGAAGAGCATGTCTTCGCGCAGATACGGCGCCATCTCGCGGAACACCCGACGAGAGTGGTGCGAAGGCATCACGCTGACCACCACCGATGCACCATCCAGCGCGTCGTGGTATTCGTTGGTCGCGCGAACGCACTCGGGCACCGTGAATCCGGGCAGGAACATCTCGTTCACGTGCCGCATCGCAATCGATTCGCACACCGGTTTCTCGTAAGCCCAGAGCCTTACGTCGTGTGTACCCCTGCGCCCGAGCACGATGGATAATGCCGTACCCCAGGCGCCAGCCCCGATCACTGCGATTTTGCTCATCTGCTTTTCAGTTCCAGGCGATGTTCCGTGCCTGACAGCAGGCGACGGATGTTCTGGTGGTGCTTGGCAACAATGAGGACGGCTGCGGTAACTATGAACGGCATGAGCACAACGTCTTCCCGGCCACGCACAAAGGCGTACGCGACAGCAGGGAAAGCCGCCGTCGCGATAATCGATCCGAGTGAAACGTATTTTGAAGCCGCGAATACCAGCACGAAGACGCCAAGCACAATGAGCACTGCCTTGGGAACCAGTGCCAGGAATACGCCCACGCCGGTGGCCACGCCCTTGCCGCCCTTGAATCGCAGCCAGACAGGAAAGATGTGGCCGAGCATTGCGAACACGGCAGCCAAGCCGGCACAAGTAAACACCGGAGTCAGGTCGCTACCAAATTTAGCCGCTGCCACGATGATCGCCAGCAGCACGGCCGTGTAGCCTTTTGCGGCGTCGAGCACCAGGGTGGCAATGCCCAGCCATTTGGACCCGGTCCGCATAACGTTGGTTGCGCCGATGTTTCCGCTGCCTATTTGCCGCACATCGGTGCCGCGGAAGAGTTTGACCAGGATCAGCCCGAAGGGTATCGAGCCAAGCAGGTAGGCAGTAATCGCCACGATGATGTAGGTGGTCGTCATTCGTTTGTTACCGAGCCTTCCGCGCCTGAGCGGAAAGGGAAGCGGCCCATCTTGTGATACTGTGCGCCCCTGGGCGATAGCTTGCTTTCGTATAGGAAGAACTCGGTTGCGGTCATTGTACCGAACTCAGGTTCGGGCAATCCGGCTAATTTTTTGTCGACCAGCGAAAACGCCCGGCCGCCGGATGCAGAGGTTCGCCGTTGATGGGGCGAGCCGGACGATCCGCGTGCACGCGCCAGGGTCAGGTGCGGCTTGAAGCCGTGTTCCTCCCGCGGTATTCCCAGCGACGCCGTTGCTGCATCGACCTTCGCCGCCAGTGCCGCTAGTTGCTCTCCCGCTTGTATTCCCACCCAGAACACGCGCGCGGATTTGGCGTTAGGGAAGAAACCGCATCCCCGAAACGCGACGTCGAACGGGCTGGCTTCTACGTCGCGCAGGACGCTTTTAATGCGCTCCACCTCATCGGCCGACTGCTCACCGATGAACTTCAGCGTTATATGGAATGTTTCCGGCCCGACCCACTTCGCGTCGGGAGCGAAGTTCTTCACTCCGCCAAGGAATCGCGCGATCCGTTCGCGAATGGCCGAGTCGATGTCGAGTGCGATGAAAATACGCATGGCTCTGTCATCCTCGCACGAGTTGTGGGTTGGAATGCGGCGGTTGGCACCACCTGAACGTGGTTGGTGAGGGTAGGGGTTCCTCGCCTCGCTCGGAATGACAAAACCTCTGTGGCTTTGCTCGAATGACAAACCTCTGTGGGGTCAGGACTGCCTGTTCGGTGCCTGTTCTGACGGCCAATGTATGAGTACCTGCGCGGGTCTGATTCTCTCATCCCGCCATCAGCTTTCGCCGGACCATATCGAGTGCCTGCTGCGCTGCCCACATGCGGATCCGCTCACGGTCCCCCGGAAACTTGCGTTCGACTACATCGGTGGAAACTCCGTCGTGTATGGCGTGATAGACGAGACCGACCGGTTTCTCTTCGGTCCCTCCTGTTGGCCCGGCCACTCCCGTGATGGCGAGGCCGAACGTGGCGTTGCATTCTTCGCGAATGCCCTCGGCCATTGCCGCCGCCACTTCGCGGCTCACTGCTCCGTGTGCCTGGATCATCAGGGGCGGGACATCAGCGAACAGCGTCTTGAGGTCGTTCGAGTACGAAATGACGCCGCCCAGGAAATACCTCGAACTGCCGCTCACGGAACTGATGCGCGCCCCCAGCAAGCCGCCGGTGCACGATTCGGCCACGGCAATGCTGGCATTTCGCATCTGCAAAAAATATCCTACGATCTGCTCGAGCGTTTCGCCCTGGCTCGAATAGACGAAATCTTCGAGTTCGTCTTCCAGTTCGCCCGCCAGTTTATCTACCCGGCGTTGAGTACCATCCACGTCTTCGCCTTGCGCTCGCAGATGTATCTCGATGTCTCCGGCGCCCGCCAGAATCGTCGTCTGCACGTCGGGGTATTGCGTGTAGATAGGGGCGATACGCATATCGCACTGCGACTCCGGCATCATGGCTACCTTCAGTGTTCGGGTCGCGATGTGTGCCACCGGCAGCTTGTCCCGCAAGCGGCTGTCGCACTCCGCAGCCCACATGGCCTGCATTTCCCACGGAGGCCCTGGCAGCAAGATGACGATCCGGTATTTTTCCTCGACGGAACACTCCAACCACTGTCCTGGCGCAGTGCCCTTTGGGTTCGGCAAAACGGTCGCACCGGTCACAACGTCCGCCTGGCGTGCGTTGTTCTCAGGCATGGGCACGCGCCGTTCGGCAAAGCGTGTATACAGGCGGGTGAGTATTTCTGCATCGCGGCGCAGTTCGCGTCCGAGCGCGGCGGCCACCGCTTCCCGGGTAAGATCGTCCTCGGTCGGCCCCAATCCTCCTGTGAAGATGACGATGTCGGCGCGGCTCACCGCTACTCGTGCCGCCGAGGTCAGGTATTCAAGGCTGTCGCCCACCACTGATTTGACCGCGACTTCCACTCCAAGCTGGTTCAGCTTATCTGTCAGGAAAAGGGAATCGGTGTCCTGCCGGAAGGGGGTGAGCATCTCTGACCCGACGGCGATGATCTCGGCTTTCACGGCCAACAGTGTAACAAGTGAATCCGGAGAAAAGCTCAGCCAATGCTTGAAGCGGGAGTCTTGCGAGGCTCATGTTCATGGGAAGATTAGGCCGCCGACAAAATGGCGACGTTCTTAATGTGTTGGAAGAGGTATTCGTTCGAATCTGTTGATAGTGAAAGGCATGTACTCTGCGGCTATGTAACGCCGGGAAGCACGGGCACGCCGTCTACATCCCAGGTGAGATGAAAGACCGCACTCGCAGTCGTCAGGACGGCCGACCGACCCGGTGCAAACGTTATTCCGACAAGGTTTTGTCCCGCAATGGCCAGAGACGCCTTTCCTTCGGGCGTGATTCGTACAATGCCGCGTTTTCCACGCAAGGATGCCGCGACATACAAATTGTTCTGCCTGTCGAAGGCCATCCCCTGTGGACGACCAAGTCCGCGGTAGAACACCGATACGCTTCCGTGCGGATCTACCTTGTAGACGGCGTCGAAACTAGAGGTAGTGGGACCCGTGACGAAAAGCTCGCCGGTGGGCGCGAACGCCAGGTGATATGCGGAGACACTCGGTTCCAGCGTGGCGAAGACGAAGATCTGCCGGTCTCGCCCGATCTTGAAGATCGTCCCGCTGCGGTCGCCCACGTACAGGTT